>NZ_JABMCZ010000004.1:346880-693761 GCF_013186535.1 Nocardia terpenica | reverse complement strand
GGCAGTGGGAGGGTTTGCGGCGGGGGCGGGCGGCGGTGGATCGTGCGGCGGAGGCGGCGGGTCGGGATCCGGGTTCGGTGGCGACGGTGGTGCGGGTGAATGTGGCGCGGGGGACGGAGGTCGACCGGATCGTGGCCGCGGTCGAGAAGGCCGCCGCCGCGACCGGTTTCGATGATTTCTTCGTGGATTTGATGTATGTGGTGGATTCGGTGGACGAGGTGCTGGAGACGGCGGGGCGGGTGCTGGATCGGTTGCGGTGAGGTGGGCGCGGGCCAGGTTCCAGTGGCGGACCCGGTCGTTTGCTCGCTCCGCGTTGTTCGCCGGGTGACCGTACAATCTGGTCGCCGAGCCCGCACCGCAGGAGGGGACAGTGACCGCGGATACCCATCCATTCGACCGGTTCGTCGCGTTGGGCGACAGTCAGACCGAAGGTATCGGCGATCCGGACGGCAATGGCGGGCATCGGGGGTGGGCGGACCGGTTCGCCGCTCTGCTCGCGGCCGCCAATCCCGGTCTGCGGTATGCGAATCTGGCCGTGCGGGGGCGTCGGGCCGCGCAGATCCGCAGCGAGCAGTTGGGTCCGGCGCTGGCGCAGCGGCCGGATCTGGCGGCGGTGGTGGCGGGGATGAACGATCTGATCCGGCCGCGGTTCGATCAGGCGGCGGTGCTGGCCGATATCGATGCCATGCTGGCGGCGTTGACCGCGGCCGGGGCGCGGGTGGTGACGTTCACCTTTCCCGATATCGGCGGGGTGGCGCCGATCGTGCGGCCGCTGTCGGCGCGGGTGCGGGCGATGAATGCGCGCATGCGGGAGCTGGCGCGGCGGCCCGGGGTGGTGCTCGTGGATTTCGAGCCGGTCACCGCCGCCACCGATCGGCGGTTGTGGGCCGAGGATCGGTTGCATCTCAATCCGCTCGGGCATGATCTGGTGGCGCGCGCGGTCGCCGAGACGCTGGGCCTGCCGGGGGCGGACGGGGCGTGGCGGCAGCCGTTGCCGCCGTTTCGCCGCACGGTCGCTGAGCTCGTCGGCGGGGAGCTGCGGTGGGCGGCATTGCATATGGCGCCGTGGATCGGCCGCCGATTGCGTGGCGTGTCGTCGGGGGCCGACATCACCGCGAAACGGCCTGGGCTGCTGCCAATTCTCGACTAGGGGCGCGGGGTCGCTGGTGTTGTGTGCACCGCGGCGATCGGGATCTCCCGCGCCCACCACACCCACGACGGCGAGCGCTTCCTGCGCCGTGGCTACAACTACGACGACGCCCCCGCCCCCGGCGCCACCTCCGACTCGGGCCTGCTGTTCGCCGCCTACCAGCGCGACATCACCACCCAATTCCTGCCGGTCCAGCGGCGCCTCGCCGACTTCGACGCCCTCAATGTGTGGACGACCGCCCATCGGGTCGGCGGTCTTCGCGATCCCGCCGGGAGTGCCGGGGCCCGGGGGGTATCTGGGGCAGACCTTGTTCGAGAGCTGACCGGGTCAGCGTGTGGTGGCGTCAGCCCAGTGAGGCGCTGGCCGTGCGCAATTCGTCCAGGGCCGCCAGCAGGTATTCGGCGAGTTCGTCCTCGGTGTCGCGGTCGCTGTCGGACCATTCGGCGTAGCCGCGTTTGAAGGCGAGGACGCCCAGTTCGCTGGCGAGTGCCGCGGTCGGGCCGGGGACGCCGCGGGCGGCCAGGGCGGTCGTCATCGCGGCGGCGAGGCTGACGATTTTGAGGGCGTCGCGTTCCTGAAGTTCGGTGCTGGAGGCGACGGCCGCCTTCAGGCGCGGGGCCAGCTCGCGATTCATCGGGCCCATCGCGGTCGCGGCGCGTCGCAGACCGGCGGCGACCGCCTCGAGCGGGCTGGCGCCCTCGGGCGCCTCGGCGATGCCCTCGCTCAGCAGTCGGCTCAGCGTCTCCTGCCCGGCGACCAGCAGTTCGCGCTTGTCCGGAAAGTGCCGGAAGAAGGTGCTTTTGGTGACCCCGGCGCGCTCGGCGATCTGCGCCACCGTCGTCGCGTCGTATCCCTGCTCGGTGAACAGATCGACCGCCGCCACGACGAGGCGTTCCCGCGCCCCCGGTTCCCATCGACTCATACCCGTCATCATAAGTGATGGGACTGTTGTCCCGTCGATCTGGTAGCGTGTGACGGGACAAGAGTCCCATCATTGACAGGAGAGGTCCATGCACGTCTTTGTCACCGGCGCCACCGGTCTGATCGGGTCCGCCGTCGTCGCCGAACTCCTCGGCAACGGCCACACCGTCCTCGCCCTCACCCGCTCCGACGCCTCCGCCCGCGCCGCCGCGGCGGCCGGCGCCGAGCCGCTGCGCGGAGCCCTCGCCGATCTCGATGTCGTGCGCGCCGGCGCGGCCCGCGCCGACGGCGTGATCCACCTGGCCTTCGCCAACGACTTCAGCAGCCCCGACGCCCTCGCCCGAGCCGTCGCCGAGGAAACCGCCGCCCTCACCACCCTCGGCGAGGAACTGCTCGGCAGCGACCGGCCCCTGGTCACCGTCGCCGGGACGCCCGCCGTGCCGGGCCGGGCCTCCACCGAGGCCGACCCGCTGCCCGGCGACGGTCCGGTCGGCGGCCGCGGGCGCACGGTCACCGCGACCCTCGGCCTGGCCGCGCGCGGCGTCCGAACCTCGGCCGTGCGCCTGCCGCGCACCGTGCACAATCAGGGCAGCGGCGGATTCGCCGGTGTGCTGACCACTTTCGCCCGCCGGATCGGGGTATCGGGCTATCCCGGCGACGGCACCCAGCGCTGGCCCGCCGTGCACGCGCTCGACGCGGCGGTCCTGTTCCGCCTCGCCCTCGAAAAGGCCGACGCCGGAACCTCCTGGCACGCCGTGGCCGACGAGGGCGACCCGGTCCGCGATATCGCCGCGGTCATCGGCCGACGCCTGGGCCTGCCGGTCGAGCCCGTCGCCGAGGACACCTACGGCCCCCTCGGCCCGATCTTCGCCACCGACCAGCCCTCCTCCAGCACCCACACCCGCCGAGCACTCGGCTGGGAACCCCAGCACCCCAACCTTCTCGAGGACCTGGAAAACATCCAGCCCTGACCAGGAACAAGCCCGCCGATACCGGACCACTACTCACCGAACACGATCCGCTGCCGATTATTTGAACGTTCGATCCAGTTAAGGTAGCGTCTCCCCCATGGGCAGAACGAAGGAATTCGATCCGGACACCGCGTTGCGCGCGGCCATGGATCTGTTCTGGCGCAAGGGGTATGAGGCCACCTCCATGCAGGACCTCGTCGACCATCTCGGCCTCGGCCGCGGCAGCATCTACGGCGCGTTCGGCGGCAAGCACGAGCTCTACCTCGCCGCCGTCGAACGCTACGTCGACGACTCCCGCATCGGGCTGCTCGAGCGCGTCTCCACCCCCGACTCCGCCCTCGACGCGGTGCGCGAGCTCGTCCGCTGGTACCTGCGCACCGCGCTGGCCGACGCCGAGGCCAAGGGCTGTTTGATGATGAACACCGCCGTCGAACTACCCGCCGACGAGGACGCCGCCCGCCTGGTAGCCGCCGGTTTCGACACCATGGAAACCGTGCTCACCAGCGCCCTGCTGCGCGCCCGCGCGCACGGCGAACTCCCCGGCGACCGCGACCCGGCGGCGCTGGCCCGCTTCCTGGTCACCTTCCTGCAGGGCGTGCGCGTGATCGGGAAAACCGCACTGCGCCGACGCTTCCTCGACGACGCCGTCGACCAGGCCCTCCGCCTGCTCGCCTGACCCTGTCCGGCCGCCCTCGCGCGGCCCTGCCCCCTGCCTTGATTCTGGATCGTTCATTCAAATAAAGGAGTGTTTCATGACGACCGCCGTGCCGACCGACGCCGAGCTGGCCGCCTCGCTGCCGGGCGAATTCACCAGCGCGCACACCGAGGTCAACGGCATCCGCCTGCACCACGTCACCGGCGGCAGCGGCGAGCCGCTGATCCTGCTCGGCGGCTGGCCCCAAACCTGGTGGCAGTTCCGCAAAGTGCTGCCCCCGCTGGCCCGCCACTATCGGGTCACCGCCGTCGACCTGCGCGGCATGGGCGGTTCCGATATGCCCGCCGACGGCTACGACAAGAAGACGATGGCCCGCGACATCCACGACCTCATCGCGCGGCTCGGATACGAGTCGGCGTATGTCGCCGGGCACGACATCGGCGCGGGCGTGGGCTACCACCTCGCCGCCACCTTCCCCGCCTCGGTGCGCAAACTCGTCACCATCGATCACGGCGTCCCCGACCCGTCGTGGCTGACCGTCCCCATGCTGCCCGCCACCGACGACCAGGCCGCCGCCCTCGCCGACGGCCGCGGCTCCTACGTGTGGTGGTTCGCGTTCAACCAGCTGCGCGGACTCCCGGAACACCTGCTGGCCGGGCGTTTCCGGCTGGTGATCGACTGGCTCTACAACCACATGCTCGACGTCCCCGACGCCGTCGACGACCAGGCCCGCGCCGTCTACGCCCACGCCTACGAACGCCCCGGCGCCGTCGCCGCCGGTAACCGCTGGTACCAGACCTTCCGCCGCGACATCGCCGACCTCGCCACCTACACCCCGCCCACCACCCCCATCCTGACCCTCACCGGCGAACACTCCTACGACGTGCTGCGCGCGGAAATGGCCGACAAGGGCACCGACGTCCGCGTCGTCGCCATCGAGGGCAGCGGCCACTACGTCCCCGAGGAACAACCCGACCGCATGGTCGCCGAACTCCTCGCCTTCTTCGCCGACACCCCGGCCCTCCCCGACCCGGCCGCCGCGCACTGAATCATCCCGGCGGCCGGGCATTCCCCGCACATTCGCCAGGAATGCTCGGCCGCCCTGCACGATTCGAGCCACCGCGACCACGGCGTGAACAGTCGCCGTACAGCGTGTGGCCCAGCCTTTCCCGGCGGCCGCGATGCCGTACGCTGACGCTGAGTATGAGCAGGATCGCAGCACGGCGGGCAGTCGCGTGCCTCGTCGTCGCCGGTACGACGCTGGGCGCGGTCTGCTGCGGACGGCAGACCGCCCCGGCGGCGGGACCGCCCACGATCGAGGTGGCCGAAAACGCCTGCGGCACCGGCTGGCACGATCCGCACTCCGGCGAGCAGACCCTGGTATTCCGCAATACCGGCAGCCAGCCCACCACCGCCGACCTCGTGGACGTGACCACCGGGGCGATCTACGCCGAGGTGAACAACCTCGCCTCCAACACCACCCGCAGCATCCGGGTCCGGCTCGGCGGCGGCCGGTTCGCGGTGCGCTGCGCCATGGAGAACTCCGACAACGCGATCATCACCGGACCCGTGGTGACGCTCGCGGGCCCGCCCGCCGGACCGGCCGTCCTCCCGGTCACCGCCGCCGACCTCTACGACCCCGACCGCCGCTACACCGACTACGTCACCGCCGGACTGGCCCGCCTGGCCACCGACACCGACACACTGCACGCCGAGATCACCACCGGCGACCGCGCCGCCGCCCGCACCGCATGGCTGACCGCCCACCTCGACTACGCGCGGCTGGGCGCGGCCTACGGCGCCTTCGGCGACCCCCGCGGTCCACGGCCTGACCCCGGACCTGCTGGCGCACAACCCGAATCTGTTCAACCCGCAGCGGCTCACCCCCGCCCAGGCCATGACCTGCGACCAGGACCACTCCTACAGGGCCGAGCAGGAAGCCTACGACAACGGGAAGATGGACCAGTTCGTCCAGAAGACCCAGAAGGGCGACTGCACGGGCGAATACGGCCCCAACGGCATCGTCATGGACTACTACGACGGCAACACCGTCACCGCGCTGTGGAACTACGCCCAGCACTACGCGTTGAACGACAACTCCTTCGGCACCACCTTCGGCCCGTCCACCCCGGGCGCGCTCGAGGTCACCGCCGCACAAACCTACGGCGCCAAGGCCATCGACGCCAAGACCGGCAACGCCGTCACCGACCCCAACCTGGTGGCCGCCCCCGGCCCCGACGGCGTCGGCAGCCTCATCGACGACGCCGACCCCGCCTACGACGACTGCTCCGACAAGAGCCACACCACCACCGACAACCTGATCTCCATGACCGGCCGCAGCATCGGCGACGCGCTGGGCGACAAGAACATCAGCTGGGGCTGGTTCCAGGGCGGTTTCACCCCCACCGGCAAGAACGCCGCCGGGTACGCGGTGTGCGGCAGCAGCCACCCCAACCTGGGCGGCCAAACCCAGACCGACTACAACCCGCACCACGAACCGTTCCAGTACTAGAAATCCACCGCCAATCCCCACCACCTGCCGCCGAATTCGCTCGACGAGGTCGGCCACGGCGGCCCCGCCAACCACCAGTACGACCTGTCGTGGTTCTCTCGGGCCGCCGCCGCCGGGAAACTGCCCGCGGTCAGCTACCTCAAGGCCGCCAACTACCAGGACGGGCACGCGGGCTACTCCGACCCCATCGACGAACAGCACTTCGTCGTCGACACCATCGACAAGCTCGAGCAGTCCCCGGACTGGAAGTCCACCGCCGTCGTGCTCGCCTACGACGACTCCGACGGCTGGTACGACCACGTCGCGGGCCCGGTGATCAACGGCTCCCACACCCCCTCCGACGTCTACCCCGGCTGCGCCACCACACCCGCCCTCGGCGGCCACGAGGGCCGCTGCGGCACCGGACCGCGCCTGCCGCTGCTGGTCGTCTCCCCCTACGCCAGAACCAATTTCGTCGACCACACCCGCACCGACGAGACCTCGGTGGTGAAGTTCATCGAACAGAACTGGTCGCTGCCCGCCCTCGGCAACGGCTCCTCCGAAACCACCGCGGGCGACATGACCGGCATGTTCGACTTCCAGCACCCCCAGTCCACCACCCTGCTCCTCGAGCCCGACGGCTCCGAGAAGCACTGAGCGCGTTTACGCCTCGCCCAGCGCTCGGCGGATGTCGAGCAGGTGGTGGCGCAGTTCGTGCAGGGTGTGCTGCGCGACCCAGCGCAGGGAACGCTCGGCGCGCTGCGGGTAGGAATAGATCAGCGTGCGATCCCAGTCCTCGGCGGGCAGCCGCTCGAGGACCTGGGTGAACAGCAGTGTGGCGTCCTGTAATTGGCGGGCGACCGCCGTCGGCTGCTGCGCGGCGTAGCCGTCGTGGTCGACGCGCTCGTCGCGGCCCATGGGCTCGGCCACCGGCCGGTCCATCCGCCGCGCCGCGAGCACCCGCTCACGCTGCACCAGCAACATATCCCGGACATGGCAGGCGTACTCCAGCGCAGACCACGTCTGCGGGGCCGGGCGGCGGCGCAACACCCGCGGGTCGGTGTGCAGCAGGTCGGCGTAGTCGACCGCGTACTCCTGGGCGAGGGCCGCGACCCGCTCGGCCGCGGCCAGATCATAGGTGAAACCGCATTCGGCGCAACAAGACACGCCCTCACGCTACTTGGTGAAGTACCAGTCCTCCGGAGCCCGCGCGGTCTGCACCGCCGGGAACGACACGCCGCCGAGGTTCTTGGCCACCACCTCCATATAGGTGCGCAGCGGCATATTGATCTGCCCGGGCAGCGTCCGGGCCGCGTACTCCTCGTAGGCGGCGAAGGCGGACCTGTCGTCGGAATGCAGTGTGGCATTGATCAACTCGGTGAGCTTGGGATCGCTGTAGTTGCCGATATTCTCACTCGCCCCCGGCAGCAGCAGCTGCTCACCGGTGGGCACCGCGTCGTACTGCTGATAACCGAAGAAACCGATCTGCCAGTCACACGCCGGACCCGAACCCTTGCAGTTGCTCACATCGTCCATCACCGTGTTGAACTCCTGACCCTTCAGGTCCAACACGATGCCCGCCTGCGCCGCATCCGATTTCCACTGCTGCACCATCCGGCCGTAAGTCGGGTTGCCCGTGGAATATTCGAGCGTGAACTGCAACCGGGTGCCCGCGGCCACACCCGCGCCGCACTGGGTGTCCGCGGTGCCCGGGGCGGTGCAGGTCATGACGCCGTTCTGCGCGGTCCAGCCGTGCCCGGTCAGCAGCGCCTTCGCCTTCTCCCGGTCGAACGGGTACGGGCCCGCACCGCGCTCGGCGTCGGTCAGATACGGATTGTCCGGCCGATTCGGCACCGGACCGGTGGTGACCGCGCCGTAACCGCGCATGGCGGAGTTCACGTCGGTCTCCTGATCCAGCGTCAGCTGCAACGCCTGGCGGATGTAGAGCTGGTGGAACGTGGCGCCGAACGTCGGATTGTCCATATTCAGGATCGACGTGCTCCAGCCCCAGCCGTAGGCGGGCACCAGATTGTAGTTGGCCTGCAACGGATTGGTGCTCGGCAGCGCCTGCGACGCCTTCTTCTCCGGCAGATTCGTCGCCTGCACCCCGCCCACCGACACCGTGGTTCCCGAACGCAGCGTATTGAATTCGGCGTCGGTGCTGGTGAACGGCTCCATCCGGTAATGCGCCAGATGCGGCTTGTCCGGGCCGCTGTAGGCCGGGTTCGGATCGAACGCGATATGCCCTTGCGCGTCGAAATTCGTCAGATGCCACGGGCCGTCGACCACCTGCCACAGCGGATCGGTGGCATAGGTCGACAGATTCTTGCTCTTGTCGTACAGATACCGGTACACCGCATCGCATCGGGACTGATTCTCGGTGCAGCCACCGCTGCCCGGCGCCGCCGCATCCGAGGTCTTGTCCCACGCCATCGGCAGCGGCGTGATCTGCGCCAGCTCCACCCCGGTGAACCAGGTCGGCGAATAACTGCCGTCCAGGGTGAACGTGACCTGCTGCGGACCGGTCTCGGTCACCGCCTTCACATTGTCCGGGAACTTCCCCACCACGTACTTGGCGAAATTCTGCTTCTCCGCGGTCAGCATGTGCATCCAGAACAGCACGCTCTTCGCGTTCACCGGCTCACCGTTCGACCACCTGTACGGCTTGAGATCGACGGTGACGGTGGAGTTGTTGTCGCTGTACTTCGGCGGGGCGGCCAGGCTCTTGGTCTCGTTCACCCCCGTGCCGCCCGAGCTGTCGCCGAACCAGTACAGCGGGCGATACATCAGCCACTGCAGATCACCGGTGGCGTACCCGCTGTTGTGCGCCGCGTCGTAGACCGGGAAGATCCAATTCGGTTGCGCGCCGGGAGTTTCGGCGAACACCGCGGTCCCGCCGGGCTGCGGGGTCCCACCCGAGGTCGTGGACCCGGAACCGCAGCCGGTCAGTATCGACGCCGCCGCCAGCACCGCGCCCGCGGCGGCCACCAGTCTTGTCACCCTCATCCCCGGACATCCTTCTCTCTAGGGGTACATTCGGCCGCCGACGCCCCGGACTCGGCCAGCGGGAAATGGCAGGCGGCCCGGTGGCCGTCGCCGCCGAACACCCGCATCGGCGGCTCCTCGTGCGCGCAGATCTCCTGCGCCAGCGGGCATCTGGTGCGGAACCGGCACCCCGACGGCGGTGTGCGCGCCGACGGCAACTCGCCGGTGATCACCGCCGCCCGGCCACGCCCGGCCCACGGATCGGCGACCGGGACGGTGTCGATCAGGCCGCGGGTGTAAGGGTGGCGCGGGCTGCGATACACCTCGGCGGCCGGGCCGGTCTCCACCAGCTTGCCCAGATACATCACCCCGATCCGGGTGGACAGATACCGCACCACCGACAGGTCGTGGGAGATGAACACATACGTCAGGCCGTGGCGGCGGCGCAGATCGCTCATCAGATTCAGAATCTGCGCCTGAATCGACACATCCAGCGCCGACACCGGCTCGTCGGCGACGATCAACGTCGGTGCCGACGCCAGCGCCCGCGCCAACGCGATCCGCTGCCGCTGCCCCCCGGAGAACTCGTGCGGATACCGCTGCGCCGCCGCCGCGGGCAACCCGACCTCCCCCAGCAGCTCCCGCACCCGCGCCGCCCGCCCCGCACGCGTACCGACACCGTGAATCACGATCGGCTCGGCCACGATCGCCCCCACCCGCATCCGCGGATCCAACGACGAATACGTATCCTGAAACACCAGATGCGTATCCTGCCGCCGCTGCCGTAACGCCTTCCCCCGCAACGACATCAACTCCGCACCCCCGATCCGCACACTACCCCCCGACGGCGTCTCCAACCCCACGATGCACCGCCCCACCGTTGTCTTCCCACTCCCCGACTCCCCCACCAACCCGAACGTCTCCCCCGCGGCCACCGAAAAACTCACATCAGCAACCGCCGACACCGCCCCCACAGTGCGCCGCAAAACCGCCCCCGCGGTAACCGGGAAGTCCTTCACCAAATGCTCCACCCGCAGCAGCGGCTCCCCCACCACCTCCCGCCCCACCGCACCGCGCTCCCGCACGGAGACAAGCCGTCTCACCGAACCGACAGCACGCCCACCCACTGCCCCGGCGCCATCCCCCTGCGTCACGTCCGCATCATGGTCTTCCAGAACACCGGTGCCATGCCCCTCCACGGCCTCGGCATCACCGGTCTCCGCCACGGCGGCGCCCACCTCCCACAGCGCAGCGACGTTGGGCCCCATCACAATTGCGGCATCGCGCCCCTCCGCTATTGCGGCGTCGCGCCCCGCCACCGTTCCGGCATCGTGCCCCTCCGTCATTCCGGCACTGCGCCCCTCCATCGTTCCGGCGTGCTCGAGGCCGGAATCGAGCGCGCCCGGGGCGCCGACCGGGTGGAAGCACGCATAGTCGTGCCCCGGCACGTCGCTGCGCACGGGCGGGTCCTCGGTGCGGCATCGGTCGGTCGCGTAGCGGCAGCGGGGGGCGAAGCGGCAGGAGGTCGGCGGGTCGATCAGGTCCGGTGGCAGGCCGGGGATGCTG
The DNA here is from genome assembly GCF_013186535.1 of Nocardia terpenica. NCBI lineage: Bacteria > Bacillati > Actinomycetota > Actinomycetes > Mycobacteriales > Nocardiaceae > Nocardia > Nocardia terpenica. The sequence continues at coordinate 683,022 of NZ_JABMCZ010000004.1, read as the reverse complement.
TACAGCGTGTCGCCGGAGTCGGCGGAATTCTCCGGCAGCGCGTCGAACAGGGCCTCGGTGTAGGGGTGGCGCGGGTTGGCGAACAGCGATCGGGTGTCGGTGAGTTCGGCGATGCGGCCCGCGTACATGACCGCCACCCGGTCGGCGCGCCCGGCGACCACCCCCAAATCGTGGGTGACCAGGATGACCGCCATGCCGACCCGGGTGCGCAACTCGTCGATGAGCTCCAGGATCTGGTGCTGGATGGTCACATCCAGGGCGGTGGTCGGTTCGTCGGCGATCAGCAGATCCGGCTCGCACACCAGCGCGCGGGCGATCATCACCCGCTGGCGCATGCCGCCCGACAGCTGATGCGGGAAATCGCCCAGCCGCTCGGCCGCGCGCGGCAGACCCACCAGATCCAGCACCTCGATCACCCGCGCACGCCGGGCCGCCGCCGACAGCTCCGCGTGCAACACCAGCGGCTCGCCGACCTGCCTGCCGATCGGGATGGTCGGATTCAGCGAGGTCAGCGGATCCTGGAACACCATGCCGATCCGGCCGCCGCGCACCCGCCGCAACTGCGGCTCCGGCAACCGCGCGAGGTCCTGCCCGCCGAGCAGGACACGGCCCGACGCGATCCGCCCGCCCGCGGGCAGCAGCCGCAGGATCGACAGCGCCGTCATGGTCTTACCGCAACCGGATTCGCCGACCAGGCCCAGCAATTCGCCCCGATGCACGTGCAGGGTCACGCCGTCGACCGCGCGCACGACACCGTCGCGGACATCGATGGTGGTGTGCAGATCGTCCACCCGCAGCACGGGCGGCCGCGTCGCGTCGGTCATGTCAGCGCCTCCGCAGCCGAACCTCGAGCGCATCGCGCAACGCATCGCCCAGGAAATTGAATCCGACGACCACCAGCATGATCGCCACACCCGGCGGCAGGATCATCCACCAGTACCCGTTCTGCACGAAATCCGTTGCGTTGGACAGCATATTGCCCCAATCCGCGTGCGGGGGCGCGATCCCCAACCCCAGATAACTCAGCGCGGCGACCAGCAGAATCGCGTCCGCCACCTGAAAGGTCGCGTTCACCACGATGGTGCCGATCGCATTGGGCATGATGTGGCGCAGCACAACCCGGCGATTACCGCCGCCCATCATCGTCACCGCCTGCACGTATTCCCTGGTACGCAACGACAGGGTCTCCCCGCGCACCAGCCGCGCCGGCGTCAGCCAGGCGGCGAAGGACACCACCACGATGAGCAGGCCCACCGACGCGGTGAAAATCGACGCCAGGATCAGCAGCAGAAACAGCGTCGGAATCGCCAGCAGGGTGTCGACCACCCGCATCATCGCCGCATCCACGATGCCGCCGACATATCCGGCGACCGCGCCCCACAGCGTCCCGAACACGGTCGCGATAATCGCCGCGGCCACCCCGATCTCGAGCGACGCCTGCCCGCCCACCATCAACCGACCCAGCTCGTCGTAGCCGACATCGTCGGTGCCCAGCGGATGCGCGCCACCGGGCGGCTGATTCGCATTCGCGAGATCGGTGCCGATCTGATCGGTGTGATACAGCAGCGGCCCCAGAAAGCAGAGCAGCAGGAAGGACACGACCAGCGCGACACCGGCCACGGCGAGCTTGTTCTCCAGCAGGGCGCGCACGGTGGCGCGGAATCCGGCACGCGCCCGGACGCTGTGATCGGTCATCAATACGTCACTCTCGGATCGAGCACCGCGTAACCGATATCGGCGAGCAGCGACCCCACGACCGTCGCGACCGCGACCATCAGGCCGATACCCAGCAGAATCGGATAATCGTGCACCTGCGCCCCCTGGACGAAGACGAACCCCATCCCGGGATAGTTGAACACCTGCTCGGTGATCAGCGCGCCCGCGAACAACTGCGGCAGCGTGATCCCCAACAGCGTGACCACCGGAATCAGCGAATTGCGCAGCACATGCCGCAGCAGCACCCGCCCGTCGCCGGCGCCACCGGCCAGCGCGGTGCGCACATAATCCTGACTCAGGTTCTCCATCACCGACGACCGCACATACCGGCTGAACGAGGCCACGGTGATCAACGCCAGCGTCGCCACCGGCAACACCAGGCTCGACGCCTGCCCGAACACCGCCCCCAGCGTGTCCCCGTTCGGCCCGACCGGCGAAAACCAGTGCAGCTGAATGGCGAACAACAAAATCAGCAACTCACCGAGAAAGAAGCTCGGCATGGCATAGAACGCGAACGACAACGCCGTCACCGCGTAATCGCCCAGCGTATTACGCTTGCGCGCCTGATAGATCCCGATCGGCACCGCCAGCACCAACGCCACCGTCGTCGACAACGCCATCAACACGATCGTCTTGGGCAGATGCTCATCGATCACATCCAGCACCGGCTGATTCAACTTGTAGGAATACCCCAGATCCCCGTGCAACACCCCGCCCGCCCACCGCAGAAACTGCACCACCACCGGCTTGTCGTACCCGTTCTGCCGGGTAAACGTCTCGATCTGCTCCGCGGTCGCCTTCGGCCCCAGAATCGCCCGCGCCGGCCCACCCGGCAACAGCTGCAACAACACGAACGTCACCACCGCCACCAGCACAACCACCACCACCGACTGCAGTACCCGCCGCAGCAGATACCCGGTCACGGTCGCCTCCCCCCGACGGCACCCGCACCGCCCCGCACACTCACCACCCACACCCTCCCGAACCCGACCAACCGCCCAGCCGTCCTCATGCCGGAATGCTAACCAGGCCACATGCCCCCGTCCACCCCAGAATCCTTGTGCGCCAAACCCTTTACCCAGGCCGTATCAACCGAAATCCACCACACCCGACCGGTCAGTTCAGATCGATGCGGACAGTGAGCAGATCGGTGCCGAGCATGCGGACATTCCAGCTACCGACCCCGCGACAACGGAACTGCTCACCGCCTTCGCCCGCGACCGCCGCACCACCCTGCATCGCATCCTCGACCGCGCTCGCACCCGCGGCGAACTCCCCGCCGACGCCGACCTGGAACTGCTCGCCGACCAGATCTACGGCGTCCTCTGGTACCGGCTCGCGGTATCCCGCACCCCCCTGGACGCGAAAACCGCCGCGCGCCTGATCGATTCGATGGGTTTCTAACAGGACTCGGCAAACATGGGCCACCGATCGTCGGTGACGAGCGAAATGTCGTAGTGCCCAGCCGAACCGCGACCCGGCGTGGCCCACTGGCAGGCGACCGCTCCCGCGATTGCGTGCTGGCGTCCCGTCCACTCGGCGATCCACACCGCGTAGGTCAGGCCCTTGCAGGCCGCGCGGACGGCGGGCCAGGTAGATCTGTTGCAGTAGATGGTCGGTCGCGCCAGACCGGCCGCATGCCGCTTCCGGATCCAGCCCGGGGCCTGAGCCGGAGTGCTGTCGCCCGGCTCGACATCGAGGACGTGACCGTCGTCGGTATGCGGGCTGACCGCGATGCGCACTTTGATCGCATGCGGGAACCGACCCCAATCAGCCTGCGACCAACGGAATTTCCCGTCGACATACCCCGCCACCATGGCGGCATGCGCCGGAATATCTTTCGCCGTAACGGAATCGTACATAGTCCGCGCCATTGCGTTTCCCCATCTGCACCGTCGGCGATCAGCGGGCCACCCGAACACATCGAGAGAGCCCGCCCGCCCCGCTCGTATCATTTGCGACCAGTATGATTTCGCCAAGTGCCGCACGGGAATACAGCACATTGCGATTAGGGATCGACATCGCGCGGAGAGCCGCCCTCGACCGCCGCCACCAGACAGCGAAGAATACGCGCCCACCCCAGATCGTATGCGCCGCCGGTATATCCGCCCGGTAGCGTGCATGCCGCCGCCAGCTCGTCATCGGTGAGTCTGTCCCAACCACGGTGTTCGACAGTGACTCTGGTCAGGGCGGGAGCGAGTTCGGTGAACGACAATTCGACCTCGGTGGGGGTCGAGGTCATGGTCCAGGTGAGGGTGAACCGGTGGGGCGGATCCCAGAAAAGCACTCGGCCCCAGTCGAATTCGGTGCCATCCGATCGGATTTCGTAGACACGGCCGCTCGCGAACCGGTCGAAACGGACCTCACGGACCCGGTCGCGGCCCGCGGAATACGGGACCAGGGGCCACCAGGCGCCCAGGGTGCGGACGAAGGTGTCGAAAGTGTGTGAGCGGGTGCTGCGCACCAGCACCGACTGGCGGACAGGGGGACGGCGCAGATTGGTGACGGTCTCGTCCGCGCTCACGCGGGCCTGCCCAGGTAGCGCAGCAGCCGGGTCTGCGGGTCGGCCTGGGCCGGTGCTGCCAGGGCCGGGCCGAACATCTCCGGCGGGCGCGCCGCGTCCATATGCGTATCCGCCCAGCGTTGCGCGTACTCGACCGCATCCGGATCCAGCCGGACCCGCACGCCGATCGCCTGGCCCAGATCCCAGGCGTGCGTGAGGAAGTCGACGGTCAATGCCGCCACGATGTCACCCACCCGCATCGGCCCGCGCGTGCGGGTGGACACGACGACGGCGAGACTGTCCGGAGTCAGGGTCCGCGCGCAGGCCGCTCGTGCCCGCTCCCAGTCGGCCACCGGGTCCGCGCCGAGATAGTCGCCGGGACGCAGCGCGCCGGGCGCTCCGACCCGATTCTCGAAATCCGAACCGCCGCACCATGTTCGGACCAAGTCCAGGCCCCAGATCACATGCCCGGCGATATCGCGCACCGTCCACCGCGTACACGGCGTCGGATTGCCCCATTGGTCGGCGGCGACCTCGGTCAGCACCCGCGCGAACTGATCCTGGCTGTGTGTATACCACTGCATCGGCTACCCCACTGCTCCGTGCTTCTCCTCGTCGATGCCGCGCTCGGCCTCCACCAGACCGCGGGCGGTGTCCAGCGACGCCGACCACATCTCGTCCAAGGCGTGGCGCAACTCATCCAAACCTTGTGCGCGAGCACGGTACAGGCGGCGGGTGCCCGCGCGGCGCTCGGTGAGCAGGCCCGCGTTCTTGAGCACCGTCAGATGCTGGCTGACCGCCGTCCTGGTCACCTCGAACGCCGCGGCGATCTCGCCCGCGGCCAGTTCGTCGCGGGCGACCAGGCGCAGGATCGCCCGCCGCCGCGGTTCGGCCAGGGCGCGCAGGACGTCGTCGGTGCGCACATCGTCCGGCATGCTCCTCCGTTCGCTCTCACTAACGTTAGCAACCACTGACATAATTGGGAAGGGTCTCGCCCACCCCGGAGGCGACGTACGATTTCGCTTGTGACCAGCACACCCGCCGCCGACCAGCAGTTGCGTGAGCTCGCGCGATTACGCCGGGTCCGCGACCGGATCGATCGGGAGTACGCGCAGCCGCTGGATGTCGAGGCGCTCGCGCGCGATGCGCACATGTCGGCGGGGCATCTGAGCCGCCGGTTCCGGCTCGCCTACGGCGAATCGCCCTACGCCTATCTGATGACCCGCCGCATCGAGCGGGCCATGGCCCTGCTGCGCCGGGGCGATCTCAGCGTCACCGAGGTCTGTTTCGCCGTCGGGTGCTCGTCGCTGGGCACCTTCAGCACCCGGTTCACCGAGCTGGTCGGGGTGCCGCCGAGTGTCTACCGCCGCGAGGCCGCCCGCGAGACCGAGGGCATGCCGTCGTGCGTGGCCAAACAGGTCACCAGACCGATCAGGAATCGAGAAGCGCAGGCAACCTCGCCGCAATTAGCCTGATCGACATGGACATCACCATTGCTTCCAGCTTCCTCCCGCAGACCGATCCCGACGCCGCGAAGACCTTCTACCGCGACGTCCTCGGCTTCGAAATCCGCAACGACGTCGGCTACAACGGCATGCACTGGATCACGGTCGGCCCGCCCGGACAGCCCGGCACCGCCATCGTCCTCTACCCGCCGCAGGCCACCCCCGGGCTCACCGACGACGAACGCCGCGCCATCGCCGAAATGATGGCCAAGGGAACTTTCGGCAACATCCTGCTGGCCACCAAGGACGTCGACGGCACCTTCGAACGATTGCAGGCCAACGACGCCGAGGTGGTCCAGGAACCCACCGACCAGCCCTACGGCGTCCGCGACTGCGCCTTCCGCGATCCGGCGGGCAACCTGCTGCGCATCCAGCAGGTGAGCTGATCCCGGCCAAAAGCACGCCGGGATAACGAACCCCAGCACGCCGCGATCATGAACCCCAGCACGCCGGGATGACGACCCAAGCACACCGGGATCATGAACCCCAGCACGCCGGATAACGACCGCCAGCACGCCGGGATCATGAACGCCAGCACACCGGGATGACGACCGCCAATATGCCGGGATGACGATCGGAGCATGCCGGGATGACGAACGCGGCCGTCGCGACCACAACGGCGGCCGCACGACCGCATACCCGGCAAAGGCGCACCACCGCACGCACAACACACGGAGGCACGATGACCAAGGCTGCCAGGAAAAGCGCGCCCCCGGCTGCTCGGGCGGGCGCGGACAGTCATGAACTGATTCGCGTGCAGGGCGCGCGGGAGAACAATTTGAAGGACGCCAGCGTCGAGATTCCCAAGCGGCGGCTGACGGTGTTCACCGGGGTGTCCGGGTCGGGGAAGAGCTCGCTGGTGTTCGACACCATTGCCGCGGAGTCCCAGCGGCTGATCAACGAGACCTACAGCGCCTTCGTGCAGGGCTTCATGCCGACGCTGGCGCGGCCCGAGGTCGACGTGCTCGAGGGGCTGACCACCGCGATCATCGTCGATCAGCAGCGCCTGGGCGCCGACCCGCGCTCCACGGTCGGCACCGTCACCGACGCCGACGCGATGCTGCGAATCCTGTTCAGCCGCCTGGCGAAACCGCATATCGGCTCCCCCAAGGCATTCTCGTTCAATGTGGCCTCGATGAGCGGCGCGGGCGCGGTCACGGTCGAGCGCGGCGGCCGGACCGTGCGCGAGCGGCGCAGTTTCAGCGTGACCGGCGGCATGTGCCCGCGCTGCGAGGGCCGCGGCGCGGTCAACGACATCGACCTGACCCAGCTCTACGACGACACCAAATCGCTGCGCGAGGGCCCGTTCACCATTCCCGGCTACAGCATGGACGGCTGGTTCGGCCGCATCTTCATCGGCTCCGGATTCTTCGACCCGGACAAGCCGATCAATAGATACACCAAGCGCGAGCTCGACGACCTGCTCTACAAGGAACCCACCAAGATCAAGGTGGAGGGCATCAACCTCACCTACGAGGGCCTGATCCCGCGCATCCGGAAATCCATGCTGTCCAAGGACGTCGACTCGATGCAGCCGCACATCCGCGCGTTCGTGGAGCGGGCGGTGACCTTCACCGTCTGCCCCGACTGCGGCGGCACCCGGCTCAGCGAACTGGCCCGCTCCGCCAAGATCAAGGGCACCAGCATCGCCGACGCCTGCGCCATGCAGATCACCGACCTCGCCGCCTGGGTGAGCGGGCTGAAGGAACCGTCGGTCGCGCCGCTGTTGACCTCGCTGCGGCACACCCTCGACTCGTTCGTGGAGATCGGGCTGGGCTACCTGTCGCTGGACCGGCCCTCGGGCACACTGTCGGGCGGAGAAGCACAGCGCGTCAAGATGATTCGCCACCTCGGCTCCTCGCTCACCGACGTCAGCTACGTCTTCGACGAACCCACCGCGGGCCTGCACCCGCACGACATCCAGCGAATGAACGGCCTGCTGCTGCGGCTGCGCGACAAGGGCAACACGGTGCTGGTCGTGGAGCACAAGCCGGAGACCATCGCCATCGCCGACCACGTCGTCGACCTCGGCCCCGGCGCGGGCGCGGCGGGCGGCACCGTCTGCTTCGAGGGCACCGTCGACGAGCTGCGCCGCAGCGGCACCGTCACCGGACGCCACTTCGACGACCGCGCCGCACTCAAGAAGACGGTGCGTAAACCCAAGGGCGCGTTGAAGATTCGCGGTGCGTCCACGCACAATCTGCGCAGGGTGAACGTCGACATCCCGCTCGGGGTGCTGGTCGCGGTGACCGGTGTCGCCGGGTCCGGCAAGAGTTCGCTCGTGCACGGCTCCCTGCCCCCGGGCGCGGACGTGGTGTCGGTCGACCAGGGCGCGATCCGCGGGTCGCGGCGCAGCAATCCGGCCACCTACACCGGGCTGCTGGATCCGATCCGCAAGGCATTCGCGAAGGCCAACGGCGTGAAACCGGCACTGTTCAGCGCGAATTCCGAAGGCGCGTGCCCGAACTGCAACGGCGCGGGCGTCGTCTACACCGATCTGGCCATGCTGGCCGGGGTCGCCACCACCTGCGAGGAATGCGAGGGCAAGCGGTACCAGGCGGCGGTGCTGGACTATCACCTCGGCGGCCGCGACATCAGCGAGGTGCTCGCCATGCCGGTCACCGAGGCCGAAACGTTCTTCGGCACCGGCGAAGCGCGCACCCCGGCCGCCCACGCCATCCTCCAACGGCTCGCCGACGTCGGGCTCGGCTATCTCACCATCGGCCAGCCGCTCACCACGCTGTCCGGCGGCGAGCGGCAGCGGCTCAAGCTGGCCACCCACATGGCCGACAAGGGCGGCACCTACATCCTCGACGAGCCGACCACCGGCCTGCACCTCGCCGATGTCGAACAGCTGCTGGGCCTGTTGGACCGGCTCGTCGACTCCGGCAAGTCGGTCATCGTGGTCGAGCATCACCAGGCGGTGATGGCGCACGCCGACTGGATCATCGACCTCGGCCCCGGCGCCGGGCACGACGGCGGCACCATCGTCTTCGAAGGAACACCCGCCGATCTGGTCGCCGCCCGCTCGACCCTCACCGGCGAGCACCTGGCCGACTACGTGGGCGCCTGATCGGCCGCGATCCGGTCGAGCCAGTCCCCCATCAGGGCCTTCTCGTTACCGGTGAGCGCGTCGAGCGCGGGCAGCGCGGCCCGCAGCGCGACCGCGGCGGCGATCGGGGCCGGTGCGGGCCCGAGCGGTTCGTCGGTGGTGATCGCCGCGATCACCGCCTCCCGCGCGGTCACCGACAGCGCCGGGTCGCGGTCGGGCTCGGGGGTGGCGATCAGGCTCAGCGTGGTACCCGATCCGGCGGCGTGCACGAGGGCGGCGGCCAGGGACTCGGGGACCCGCAGGCGGCCCGCCTGCGCCGTGCGCCGGATCCGCGCGGCCAGTATCTCGAACGCGGCGGCGCCGGCCGGGGACGCCAGCGCCCGGGGCCGGTGATACATGAGCAGGTAGAGGGCGGGGTCGGCGAGTCCGAGTTCGACGTGCTGATCCCAGCCGCGGCGCAGTTCCTCCACCGGGTCGGCGGCGGGCGGCAGCGCGGTCTTGCTGGCCAGGTAGTCCCGAAAGCCTTGGGCCGCAACGGCATCGAGCAGGCTGTCCTTGTCGCCGAAGAACCGGTAGATGGTCGGCGGCTGCACGCCCGCCGCGGCGCTCACCGCGCGCGTGGAGATCGCCTCCTGCCCGCCCTGCGCCAGCAGTCGCCGCGCCGCGGCCAGGATGCGGGTGCGCGGGGAATCGGCGTCGCCGTCGGTCTCGGATCCCATTTCTCGACGATAACATCGCGCTGTTACCGCCGATAATACCGGTGTTATCAAGATCAATTTTCATCGATACCCCGAGCTGGCCGCCGCTGACCAGCGGCGTTGCCGTGCGGCCGAGATACCGGGAATATCGAATGTGAATCGAAGGTGAACCGCATCAACGACGCTGCCGGGTCGCTACCGGAAAGGATCGAAGCAATGACAGGCACCGTGGTTGATGTCCCGATCGCTCCCCTGCAGATCGCGCAGCCCCTCGGACCGCGATCCGCCGGCACGGGCATGGCGGCGAAATGGCAGGCCGCCAAGACGGTTCTGGTGACCCGGGTCGTCGGCCCGCGGCAGCTGATGACCGTGCCCCGGCTGGTCGTTCCGGTCGGCGACAGCCAGCTCGCGTTCCGGGTGTCCTCGCACTCCCCCGAGGCCGATCAGCTCGACCGCGACGGCCGCGTGCTGGTGCAGGCCGGTGACTGGCGCGGCAACCCCGCCCTCGGCTCGCATCAGCATCAGGGCCAGGCCCAGCTGGTCACCGGCGGCACCCTGCTGCCGTATGTGCAGGCCGAGATCGACGCCAAGTATCGCTGGCGAATTCCCATGGCGCGCTTCGCCCATCGCCTCGCCCGCGGCGCGGCCCCCTACGGCGACGTCATCGTCCTGGTGACCGTCCAGGAGCCCAGCCCGATCCCGCTGCCGCCCGCCTAGATCGGCCGGAAACGCAGCGGGGCCTCGCCGTACTCCTCGAGGGTGTGCGCGATCCAGCCGATGGTGCGGGCCACCGCGAAGATCGCCTCCCCGGCGTCGGGCCGCATGGCGAACGCGTGCATCAGAACGGCAAGGGCCAGATCCACATTCGGTACGGCGGTCGCGGGCTTGCCCACCCTCGCGGTGATGACATCGATCGCCGCCAGCGCGGGCGCGGCCCCGGGCACCGCGCGCAGCAGGCGCAGCAGCAGCTCGGCGCGGTGATCGCGGTCGCGGTAGATCAGATGCCCGAAGCCGGGCAGTGGCCCGCCCAACCGCAGCCGCTCCGAGACCGCGCCGACCGGATCGGCGATGGCCTCGGCCAGGAAACGATACGCGACAGTGCTTGCCGCGCCGTGGTATTGGCTGTCGAGCGCGCCCAGGCCCGCGGACACCACGCCGTAGGGATGCACCCGCGCGCTGGCCGCCACCCGCGCGGCCACCGTCGACACCGCCAGCCCGTGATCGGCGAGCAGCACCAGCACCGCATCCAGCAGATCGGCGTGGGTGGGCGCGGCGGTCAGGCTCGGCCACAGTCGCCGCGCCAGCGTGGCCTCGGTCACCGAATCCGGTGCCAGACAGCTCGTTTCGACGGCGAGCAGGACCCGCGCCGTGCGCAGCACGCCCTCGGTCGACAGGTCGAAGCGCAGCGGATCGCTCGCCGCGGCCACGGTCACCGCGACCCGCATGCGGTCGGTGAGCCGGGCGCCGTCCCCGAGCGCGCCGACCGCGGCGCGCACCGCGGTGAGCACCTCCGGCGGGGCGCCGGGCCGCTGCGGCGCCGGTTCGCCGGTCCACAGCAGGCCCGCCACCGATTCGGCCGAATACCGTCCCACCAGGTCGGCCACCTCGTGCCCGCGGTAGTACAGCCGGTCGGCGGCCACGTGCGAGACCGCCGTCGAGGTGCCCTCCACGGTCCCGCCGCCGCTGTGTGCGCGGCGCTGCCGCCGGGCGAGCTTCGCCACCTCGTCCTCGCGAAACAGGCTGCCGCGCCGGTCGTTCGACGCGACCTTGGTGAGCAGCCCGCGGCTGACGTAGGCGTACACGGTCGCCGGTTTGATATCCAGGCGGCTCGCGACCTGCGCGGTCGTCAGGTAACGCGCGTCACCTTTCTCGCCTGCCACCTGCGCCTCCCGTCTCATATTGACTTGATCAATATTGACTCTACTGGACCGCGATTGCACAGTGCAGTCAAGGAGGTTCGGATATGACGATCAACGGCCACGAACTCATCGATGTCCCCGCGGGCTTGCGCCACGTGGCGGCGGCCGAGACCCGCTTGGGCGATGTGCGCGGGAACGAAGGGTTCTATCACTACCGGCAGTACTCGGCGATCGATCTCGCGACGACGCGCAGCTTCGAGGAGGTGTGGTTCCTGCTGTTCGAAGGCCGCCTGCCGAACCGGTCGGAACTGGCGGAATTCACCGATACCATTGCACCGCTGCGTGTTCTGCCGACCGAACTGCTCCCCGTGCTGTCGGCCGCCGCCACCGCCGGACGCGAATTCCGGCCGATGATCGCGCTGCGCACCGCCCTATCGATGCTGGCGTCGGTGCGTGATCTGCAACCCCTGTGGGATGCCGATCCCGACACCCGTAAGGCCGACGCGCTGCTGATCTGCGCGGTGACGCCGACCATTCTCGCGGCCCTGCACCGGCTCCGCCGCGGCGCGGATCCGATTGCGCCGCACCCGGATCTGTCGACCGCCGCGAACTGGCTGCACATGCTGGGCGGCACGCGGCCGAGCCCGCGGTCGGTGCGGGCGATCGAGCAGTACCTCATCGCCACCATCGACCACGGGTTCAATCCCTCCACCTTCACCGCCCGCGTCGTCGCCTCCGCCGGAGCCGATGTCGCCTCGGCCATCGTGGCCGCCATCGGCGCGTTCTCCGGCCCGCTGCACGGCGGCGCCCCCGACCGGGCCCTCGACGGCCTGGACGAGATCGGCGGCATCGACCGCGTCGACGACTGGGTCCGCGCCAAGATCCGCGACGGCGACCGCGTCATGGGCTTCGGCCACGCCGTCTACCGCACCGACGACCCGCGCTCGAACCTGTTGCGCGCCATCGCCGTCGACCTCGGCGGCGACCTGGTCGAGTTCGCCACCACGGTCGAACGCCGCGTGGTCGACGTGCTCGCCGAACTCAAACCGGGCCGCGAACTGTACGCCAACGTCGAGTTCTACGCCGGAGTGGTCATGGAGCTGTGCGGCATCCCCCGCCCCATGTTCACCCCCACCTTCGCCGTCAGCCGAGTCGTCGGCTGGACCGCCAACATCCTCGAACAAACCGAATCCACCAGAATCATCCGCCCGTCCGCCCGCTACATCGGCCCCACCGCACCCCAACCCGTCCCGCCACGCGAGTGACGGCTCACCCGTCCACGTAGCGGCGGACGGCGCGACCGCGAGGGGCACAGACGATTTCGTCGTGGATGGTGTCGAGCGTGTCGGCCCACTCCCGGGCGGTGGGCTGGCCCGGGTCGCCCTCGGCGATACCGGCGCGGTTGTCGCCGAGATCGACCACCACTGATCCATACACACCCGGCCCACGCTCGGATACCGCGCGCCGTCGATGCCGACATCGAAGCGGCCGCTCAGCGTGCGCGGTACGCCGTCGGCGTACCCGGCGGGAACCAGGGCCACCCGGGCGCGGAAGGTCATGGCCGGGCGCAGGCCGAAGTCGCCGACACCGTCACTGCCGGTAGGTGGCCAGGAAGCGGCCGATTCGCCCGATGATCGCCTCCAGGTCGTCGGCGTGCGGCAGGGTGAGGATGCGGAAGTGATCCGGGCGGGGCCAGTTGAAGCCCGTGCCCTGCACGATGTGAATCTTCTCCTGCAGCAACAGATCCAGCACGAACCGCTCGTCGTCGTGAATGCGGTACCGGTCCAGGTCGATGCGCGGGAACGCGTACAGCGCGCCCCGCGGTTTCACACACGTGACCCCCGGAATCGCGTCGAGCGCCTCCCACGCCCGATCCCGCTGCTCGCGCAGCCGCCCGCCGGGCAGGGTGAGATCGTAGATGCTCTGATACCCGCCGAGGGCGGCCTGAATCGCCTGCTGCCCCGGCACATTCGGGCACAACCGCATCCCCGCCAGCATGGTCAGCCCCTCCAGATAGCTCGCCGCGTGCTGGGTCGGGCCCGACACCACCAGCCAGCCGGAGCGAAAACCCGCGCAGCGGTAGGACTTCGACAGCCCCGAGAAGGTCAGGCACAGCAGATCCGGGGCCAGCGACGCGACCGCGGTGTGCTCGGACCCGTCGTAGCGGATCTTGTCGTAGATCTCGTCGGACAGCACGATCAGCTGATGCCTGCGGGCGATCTCCAGCAGCTGCCGCAGCAGTTCGGTCGGATACACCGCGCCCGTCGGATTGTTCGGGTTGATGACGACGATCGCGCGGGTGCGGTCGGTGATCTTGGATTCGATATCGGCCAGATCCGGGCACCAGTCCGCGCCCTCGTCGCACAGGTAGTGCACCGCGCGGCCGCCGTTGAGAGTGGTCACCGCCGTCCACAGCGGGAAATCCGGTGCGGGAACGAGAATCTCGTCACCGTTCTCGATCAGCGCGGTCATCGCCATCGTCACCAGCTCGGACACGCCGTTGCCGAGGAACACCTCCTCGACGTCGACATCGGCGACACCCAGGGTCTGGTAGTACTGCACCACCGCGCGCCGCGCGGGCAGCAGCCCCTTCGCCGAGGTGTAGCCGCTGGAGGCGGGCAGGCTGCGCACCATGTCCTGCAGGATCTCCGGCGGCGCCTCGAAACCGAACAGCAGCGGATTGCCGGTGTTGAGTTTCACCACATGGTGCCCCTCCGCCTCCAGCCGCGCCGCGTGCTCGGCCACCGGGCCACGAATCTCATACGACACCCCCGCCAGCTTGCTGGACTGCTTGACCTGCATGAACATCCCTTCTCGCGGCAACGTGCCCACACTCTACTTGGAAAATCCAAGTTTGCGCTTGGCATTTCCAAGTGACCAGCTAGAGTGGGGTGCGTGCCACGCCGAAGCTACGACCACTACTGCGCCGTCGGCCGCGCCCTCGACGTCGTCGGCGATCGCTGGAATCTGCTGCTGGTTCGCGAATTGCTCTCGGGCCCGCGCCGTTACAGCGATCTGTTCGCCGACCTGCCCGGCATCAGCACCGACGTGCTCGCGGCCCGGCTCAAGGACCTCGAACGCGACGGCGTGCTGCGGCGGCATCGCGCCGGGCCGCGCGCGACGACGGTGGTCTACGAACTCACCCCGGCCGGTGCGGCGCTGCGCCCGGTGCTCGACGCGCTCTCGGCTTGGGGCACACCGCTACTCGGCGAGCGCGGCAGCACCGACGCCGTGCGCGCCCACTGGCTCGCCCTCCCGCTGAGCCGCGCCATCGCCGAGCAGATCCGCACCGGCACGGTCAGCGTCCACATCGGCGACACCGTCTTCCACGTCGTGGTCACCGGCGACGGCGTCACCCACCACGACGGCCCCGCCGCCACACCGGATCTCGACCTGCACCTCGACCTGCCGACCGCCCTCGCCGTCGCCACCGGCGCCACCCCGCTGGCCGAGGCCGCCCCCGAATTCCCGTCCCCCGCAGCGGGATCACGCGCACGCTGACGGATGCCCTCACCGCGTCCGCAGCCACCGCTCGAACTGCTCGGCATCGAAGTCCCGGCCCGCCAGCGTGGTGTCGGTGCCCGATCGCAGTGCGGTGACGCGGGTCTCGGTCCATCGGAACCAGGTGTGCGACGGATAGTCCAGCAGCAGCCGCGAATCCGGCGTCAGGGAGCGGGCCACCTCCGCCTCCTCGGTGCCGGTGGCCACCGCCCGCGGCGTATAGGGGGCGTCCGGGGCCAGTTGCAGTGTGTCGGAGCCGTTTCGGTGGCCGACCCGGACCGGCACGGCGAGATAGGCGGGCACGCCCGCCGCGCTCATCGGCGCGCCCGCCGCGGTGGCGAACCGCGGATCGGTGGCGAACACGACGACGGGAACATCCGTGCGCCGCACCGGCGGCGCGGCGGGACCGGCGGACGGGTCCTGCGAGCGCAGGAACGCGCCCGCGAGCTGCGCGGTCGCCGGGGAGGCGACGACCCCGTCGATCGCGCCCAGATCCGGATCGACCGCCCACGGGCGCGGCTGCGGCTGCGCGGCCACGCATCCCGCCGCCGCGCACGCGGCGACCGCGACGAGCACCGCGCGCACCACGATCCGGGTCACTGCTTCGGGGCGATTCGATAGTCTTCGCCGAACCACAGCCACTCCGGATTCTTCGTATACGACGACAGCGTCTGTGTCACGTTCCGCTGCGAGGTCGGCCACGGATCGCCGTAGGTGACGGTCCCGGCATCGGCGTCGTATCCGTAGACAACTTGTGCATGACCGCCGCCCGCGGTCCACGCAATTCCGGTCAGAATGGGACGATTCGCGGCGATCTCGGCCGCGACGGTGGTCATGGAGAACGGCGAGCCGACCTTGGCGTCGAATCCGATCTTCCCGAATGCGGCGGCGATTTCCTCGAGCGAGGCGTTATCGTTCGGGCACTGCCCGTCGGCCGCCGATCCGTGCACCAGTTTGCAGTATTCGTTCTGATCGACGAACCTGTCCGAATATGCGGCGATCGAGGCGCCGTCGGCGGCCCAGCACCACTGGTCGAACTCCTGAATCTGCTGGAAGTAGAACAGTGTCCGCGCCCCGGTGGCCGCGTCGCGCGGCTCCGCGACGCCGGGCAGCCCGGTGCTGACCCGCAATCCCGTCGAGTGGCCGGAGAAATTCTTCCCGTCCGGCGGTGGCGCGGCGACCGCGGCGGCCGCCGAGAACGAAAAAGCCAGCACCAACGCGGTGCCGGCGAGGGCGAATATTTTCCATCGCAGGCGCACTCGAACGCTCCTTTTCGGATGGGAATTGTGGCAGAACATGTATCGAGTCATTCCCGACTCGGTTCGATCATGGTAATCGAACACGGTGGCACCCGCGCCGGACTGAACATCTTGAACAACTCTTGCCGTACTCCGAGCTGTGCGCAAAAAATTGATTCTGTCGTGAAGGAGTACCCGGAGGGGTTGTGCTCGGTTCGATCGGGTAATTCCGGGTCCCTTCCCGACAGGGGGCGCAAGCCCTCGATTCACCTTTCACAACCAGGAGAAACAATGCGTTACTCGTGTTTACCCACCGCGTTCGCGTTCGCCTTGGGAATCGGACTCGTATCGGCGGGATTCGCCAACGCCGCTCCGGCCCCCAGCGCCCCCGCTCCCGTGCTCAAGCACCACGCCTTCGGTCTGGACGTGAAGGCCGCCAAGGCCGCGCAGAGCCACGACACCAGCAGCGGCAACCCGCTGCCCGTGCTGGTCGGCCGCACCGGCGCTCCGCCGGATTCGTATTCGCTGGAGCAGTACGCGCAGTCGCCGGGCAATCAGGGCCAGGTCGGCTCGTGCGTGACCTGGGCGACCGGCTACAGCGCCTACGGCGTTCTGATGAACGAGCAGAACATCAGCGGCGGCCCGATGGCCCCGATGTACATCTACTCGCAGATCGCCCAGGGCAACGACACCGGCACCTACGCCTCGGTCGCGATCCCGATGGAGGAGCAGCAGGGCATCGACACCAAGTCCGATTACTACCAGGGCGATTTCGACTACACCACCCAGCCCACCGATGCCGAGCGCGCGAACGCCGCGCACTACAAGACATCCGGCTCGCAGGACCTGATCAACAGCAGCGACCGCCAGCAGGCGATCGAGCAGGCGATCTCCACCGGCATGCCGGTGCCGATCGGCTTCGAGGTGCGGCAGAGCTTCGAGAACCTGAACTCGAGCAACTACAACTACAACCCGGACCCCAGCGAGAGCGTGCTGGGCGGGCATGAGGTCACCATCGTCGCCTACGACCAGACCGGCGTGACGATCGAGAACTCGTGGGGAACCGGTTGGGGCAACGGCGGTTTCTTCACCGCCCCGTGGTCCTGGATCAACTCGAGCGACGTGGACGAGATCCACTCGATGGGCCGCCTGGTCACCGAGTGATCGCTCATCGACTGGAGTTCAACGGTGAGGGTTGGACTGCACACCGATGAACGACGATCCGGTTCCTGCCGACACCGCCCGGTGCCGACAGGAACCGGAGTCGCTCAATCCTTCCGATTTTCCAGATTGGCCGCGAACCGCCGCCAGTCCTCGGCGAACAGATAGGCGAGTTCGATGATCAGGCTGACATTGTGGGTGGGCAGCGCATCGACCACCGCCTCGAGGCCGGTATTGGCGACCGTGTACAGATCCAGCCGGCGCAGCAGCGCCCGGCCCGCCTCGGTGAAGCGCAGCGAGGGGTCGGCCCGCAGCCGCTGGATCACCAGCCGGGGGTCCTTGATGCGCAGCCGATCCGACGGGCCGTTCGGCTGGGCGTGCGGCGCGGGCGCCTTCTCCAGCGGCACCGGCGCCGAATTACGGTGCCGCCGTGCGGGAATCGGATCGTCGCCGCGGCGCATCCGCTGACGCACATCGTGCGCTGTCCCCAATGAGACACCGGCCGCCTTGGCCACCTCCCGCAGCGGAGCCTCGGGCGAGCGGGTGATCAGCTCGCTGGCCAGCCGCCGGCCGTCCTCCCGATTCGAGACGTGGGTGCGGCCGTCGCGGCCGATGCGGATGTTCATCTGGGTATCTCCCCCGGCCGAACGCCGAAGCGACCCAACGGTCTTGTGCGACAGGCCGGTGGTCGCGGCGATGGCGCGGTCGGACCACTGCGGACGCTCGCGAATGATCCGATAGGCCGCGGCCTTGCGGTCGGCCAGCGACAGCGGCAGCCCGTGCGCGATGTTCATGCGAACCGCCAGAATGAATGCCTCGGAGTCGGTGCCGTCGAAGAATCGCGCCGCTATTGTGCGGTCGCCGCGTAATCGCGCCGCGCACACCCGGTGGGCGCCGTCGATGACGCGCATGCTGGGCCGGTGCACCAGGATCGGCGGCAGGCATTCTCCGGTCTCGGCGAGCGCGCGGACATGGGCGAAGTCTTCTCCGGTGAGTCGTGGTGAGTCCGCCAGGACGAGACCGTCGATCCGGACCGCGGTGATGGCCCCGGCATGATTCGTCCGATGTTGGTGGTCGGACGAAACTATCCATAACGGGATGCTCGGGTCGCCACGCCCCTCGGGCGTGACGCAAGTTTCCTGGTCCATCGACGTAACTCCCAACGTGTTGGTCACGCGCACAGCTTCCGATGACTTCCGACTATATCGCCCGGCACAATATTTCGACTGTTAATTTAATGTTTCTTGGCATTGACCGAACTTCGCTCGAATGCCGGTTGGGATAAACGCCTTTCAGGGTACCCGGATTGTTGTCGCTACAACCGCTCGGCGGACATGAGGAATTGTCATAGCGCGTGCGAGCAGTGCTGTTCCGCAGAATAATTGGAAATCCCAACAGGCGGTCGTCGGATATACGGAGACCAACGCTGTGACAAGAAAGAGCGCGGGCGCCAGAAATTGGCCCGACGCGAAGAAAGAATGTCTGGCGCGCCCGAAAAGGAAATCACGCCGACAGAGAAGTACGGCAGCCGAGAAACTCGCGGGCTCGGCCACGCCGCCGATTACGGATATTCCCGAAGCCGCGATCGCGGTGACTGGGTAATATAAAGGAATACTGATACTCGAAAGTGTCGAAACCGCCGATCGTTGCTGGAGCCGCCTGCTGCCGCCGCATAAGTATGCGACGATGTCAGTATAGCCAGCGACCGGGCATGTCAACATCGGATCGGTCGAAAAGGACGGTATTTTCAATCGCTCGCGAAGGTCCGCGGGATTCTCTATGATATGGGGTTAACCTTCTTTCCAGTTGTCACGTGCTAACTATTCGTAACGCCTAGTCAGACCGGTGCGTCCGGCCGAATTCTTGACCGAATGATGAGATTCTCCGCGATCATGCCGCACGACGCGACCCCTGTTCTGCCCGGCCATAGGGGTTCAGGGGTCCCCACCGTCGCCGCCACCCGGACCAGCTCCCCGGGCAGCAGGACCGACGCGGTACTGTGCGGCTTCGCCGATCCCGGCCCGCAGCACGCTGTCCACGGTGGTAACCACGGCCCGCGCGTGGCGCACTTGCGCCCGCCAGCACGAGCAGGTTGTCGCAGGTATGACGAATTCGCGCGGTCACGTGCCGGACCTGGAACAGCTCGGCCCGACCTCGATCACCGAGCGCCTGGGCCGAATCGACGGCCGCGCCACCACGATTCGCAACGACGACGACGGATTCACCTTGCGGGCATGGGTTCCGGCAGGAACGGGCCCGCCCGCACCGGCATGGGAGCGTTACCCGGTGCGGCCGCCGAGGCGGCGGGTGGCCCGGTCGGCGGCGGCCACGACCAGCGGGGCCAGTTCCTCGCAGCGGGCCGGGGACAGGCGCTGGATAGGTCCGGCGAGGGCGAGGGCGGCGATCAGGGCGCCGTGGATGTCGAAGACCGGGGCGCCGACGCCCGCCGCGCCGAGGTCGCGTTCCTCGGCGGTGGTGGCGTAGCCCTGCTCGCGGGTCAGGCGCAGGGCCTGCCGGAGCCGTTCGGGGTCGGTGAGGGTGTGTCCGGTGTAGCGGGGCAGCGCCGCGGCCAGCACGGCCTCGGCCGCCTCCGGGTCCCAGGCCAGCAGCACCCGACCGGCCGAGCCGACGTGCAACGGCATGATCTTGCCGACGTGTACCTCCCGGCGCACGGCGTGCCGGGTCTCGGCGACGGCGATGCACACCCGGTACCCGCCCTCGCGCCGATACAGGCAGGCCGTCTCCCCGGTCGCGTCGCGTAGTTCGCGCAGCACCGGCGCCAGCGCCTCGACGGTGTCCGGCTCCCCGGCCGCGGGCGAGGCCCAGCGCGCGAGCGTCGCCCCGATCCGGTACCGGTCACCCGCCCGGTCCAGGAAGCTCTCGGCGACCAGGTTCGCCACCAGCCGCTGGCAGGTGCTGGGCGGCAGCCCGGTCGCGCGCCGGATCTCCGGCAGCGTCAGCTCCGGCCGGTCGAGGGTGAACACGTCCAGGATCTCGCGGATCTTGCCCAGCACCAGCAGCGGCTTGACCCCCTTGGGCAGCGCGCGATCGGCGATCCCCGGTGCGAGATCGGTCTCGGTCATCCGCCCCTCCGTCCGCTCGGTGCGCGCTTCGCGCGATGATCGTAGTGGGGTGTCCGCCAAACGCTTTCGGCGCACCGGGCCGATGGTCTTGAATGGTCGGGTGCATTCGTTCCGAACAGAAGGAGTCCTCATGCGCGACGCGGTGCCCCGCCACGACACGGTCCGCCGTGCCACCAGCCGGGGCGTGATGATCGCGGTCACCGGCGCCGCGCTCATGGCCTGCGGCGACACCACCCCCTTCAACCAGGCGGCGGGCTCGCACGGCGATCCGGCCGCCTCGGGCCGCGCCCGCGACGTGCTGACCCGCGGCCTGGGTGTCGGCTCCTTCGATCAGGCGTGCGGCCGCGTCGACTGGGCCTGCCCGATCACCGACGTGGTGGCCGAGTCGCAGTACGTGGTGACCATCCGCGCCTCGGTGCGCGACAAGCGCTGGGAACCGGCCGGGCGCGGGGCGCGCAGCATCCTGAAATACCTGCGGCAGGCGCCGGAGACCTCACAGGTCAGCACCGTCAAATACGCCAACGCCACCGGCGATGTCCTCGACACCGCCGACAAATTCACCTCCGCGATCGGCGGCGACTGCGCGCTGCCCTGCGGCAGCCCGCGGTAGTCAGCCCCGCAGCGGCGACCGGGCCGTCAGGTAGCGGACGTGGTTGCGGGTGCTGTTGAACCGGTCCAGGTCGGCGGGGATGCGGCGGCCGTAGCGGGTGGCCAGCTCCGGGAGCACCACGGCGTCGGTGTGCCAGCCGCGCGCGGCGAACCAGGCGTCGGGGTCGGCGCGCGCGTCGCCGTACAGCAGGCCGCGGACCTCGACGCCCTCGAAGTAGATGCCCGCCAGCTCGTCGTCGGAATATCCGGCCAGCCAGGCATAGTCGGTGGCCAGACCGCTGCCGGGGGCCGAGAGCCGGTCGATGCGCTCGAACAGCAGGTCCTGGGTGGCGCCGGGCAGGTAGGCCAGCAGGCCCTCGGCGGCCCACGCGGTCGGGACGGTGGGATCGAATCCGGCGTCGAGCAGCGCGGCGGTCCAGTCGTCGCGCAGGTCGGCGGCCATGCCGCGGCGGTCGGCGGCCGGGCAGGCGCCGTGGTCGGCGAGCACCTTCTCCTTGAACTCCAGCACGTCGGGCTGGTCGAGCTCGAACACCACCGTGCCCGCGGGCCAGGCCAGCCGGTAGGCGCGGGTGTCGAGCCCGCTGGCCAGGATCACCGCCTGCCGCACGCCGCCCGCGGTCGCCGTCAGGAAGTAGTCGTCGAAGTAGCGGCTGCGCAGACCCATGAAATGGGAGCCCTGCACGGCGTCCGGCCGGGCCGCCGGATCGGCCAGCAACCGATTCATCTCCTCATGCCCGGAGGCCGCAACGAACAGCTCGGCGTACGGATCTCGCATCAGGGCGTCGCTGCGGGCGGACTCGATGGCCCGCTCGGCCGCCACGCCCAGCGCGGTCACCCCCACACTGCTGACGATGTCCCAGGTGTCCCCTTCAGTACGCACGATCCATCTTTCTTCGACATTCAGAACACAGCACGCGGCTGGAGCTCTCGCGTGGGCGGCCGATGATCACCGCCGGTTAGCCATCCTACGACCGTTCGGTCCGTTCTGCCGAGCGAGATCCGGTCATTCATCCAGTGCGCACCGGCTGACACTTGACACCGGCCCCGGAACGCACCCGGAATTCCGCACCGACGTACGCCAACCGCTGCTCGAGGAGAAAACAGGCGGTCACACCCGGAATACCCACGCGACCGTACACCCCACACCCGCCCGGAATACCTACTTCAGCGGGGCCGCGGTCCGGGCCGGGCGACGAGTGCCACGGTGTCGCCCGCGACCCGGACGACGGCGTCCAGGGTGAGGCCCGCGCGGTCGAGCAGCGTGCCGAATTCGGCGGCGGTGCGTTCGCGGCCCTCGACGACGGTCAGCATGTACAGCGTCATCAGGGCCGTCAGGCGGGCCTCGTCCCCGGCGTCGGCGGCACCGGCGACGCGGTCGACGATCACCACGCGCCCGCCGGGGATGACAGCGTCACGGCAGCGGCGCAGGATGGCCACGCAGCGGTCGTCGGGCCAGTCGTGCACGATGTGCCGGAGCAGGTAGAGGTCGCCGCCCGGGGGCACGGACGCGTCGAAATCGCCGCCCACGCAGTCGATCCGGTGGGCGACGGGTGCGCCGGTGAGCCGCCGCCGGGCCGCGCTCACCACCGAGTCCAGGTCGAACAGCACACCGCGCGGGCGCGGGTGGGCGTCGAGGATCGCCGCCAGCAGGGTGCCGTCGCCGCCGCCGACATCGACAATGGTGTCCGCGGAGCCGAAATCGACCGCGTGCACGAGTGTTTCCGATTCCAGTTCTACCCCGGCCGCCTGCGAGGCGTCGAAGACCTCCCGGAAGCGCCGGTGCGCACCGAGATAGCCGAAGAAGTCGATGCCGTGCACCCGGTCGAAGGCCGGGCGCCCGCTGCGGACGGTGCCCGCCAGCCCGTCCCACGCGGCGCCCACCTCGCCGCCGAGCAGCAGCGCGGTGGGCCGGGCGGTGGCGGGTGCGTCCGCGCGCAGGGTCGCGCCGAGCGGGGTGAGCGCGAAGCGGCCGGGCTCGGTCTCGCCGAACACCTCGAAGGCGCACAGGCTGCGCAGCAGGTGTTCCAGCACAACCGGATTCGATCCGGTCCGCTCGGCCAGCTCGGCGGCGGTGGCCGCGCGGTCGGCCAGCAGGTCGGGGATGCCGAGTTCGGCGACCACCACCAGCGCCCGGGACAGCAGGTGTCCGTAGAGCAGGTGCCGCATGCGCAGCGCATCGTCGGTGGCCGCACGGACGCTAGTGGTCATTGTCGTCGCTCTCCTCGTCCAATCGCCGGATCGCGGCGTCGTAGAGCCGCACCATGAACCGGTCGTGTACCTTGCCCGCGGCGAAGTGCGCGCCGAAACGTTCCCGGTAGAGCCCGAACCAGCGGTCGTCCTCGTGCAGGAACAGGATGTCGTGCGGCGCCATGAGCCGGGCCGCGAGCAACGGGACCGGCGCCCGCGACACCGGGAAGATCGGATTGCGCACGGCCGGTTCGTTGCAGTGCGGATGGAACTGCCCGACCATGAGCCCGCGGGTGACCGCGAATTCCTTGAGCCCCGGATAGATCATGTCGAGCATCAGGCAGTGCTCCGGCGGCATATCCGGGAACACGACCAGCAGACTGTCCAGCGCCACCCCCGATTTCGGTGTGCCGGAATGAATTCGACGGAACCGACGCAGCTCCCGGCGGAGGATGTCGATCACGGCGTCCGGGTCGCTGCCGTCGATGCCGCCGCGATACACCAGCGACAGCTGCCCGGCGGTCAGCGCGGGGCGCACGAACGGGCAGACCGGGCCGCTGCGGCCGAGCCGCTCGTGCGGCGCGCAGATGTAGGTGTCGAGCCAGTCCGACACCAGCGCGTGCCGGGCGGGCAGGCCCGGATCCTCGACATCGGGGGTGTGCTGGACCAGGTGGCCGTAGGCCAGTTCGGCCAGCGCCGCCGGGGCGCGGCCGGGCCGGGACAGGGCGCGATCGAGGATCGGGCCGAGGTCGGCGAGCGCGGCGGCCGAGGTCATCTCCGCGTGCGCATGGTCGACCACATGCTCGGTCATGCGCCCGGTGACGTGCTCGCGCCACCGCTCGACGCCGGGCACGGTGGCCGAATCACCCTGCCCGGCACGGAAATACAGCAGATCGGCGGCGGCGACGCCGGGCCGGTGCTTGGCGAGGATCGCGGCGGTATTGCGGCACACCGCGATGATCGCGGCCAGGGCGGCCTCGTCGACCGCGCCGACCATGGCGGTGTCGGAGCAGGCGCGCAGCAGCCGGGCGACGGCCGCGACGGTGAGTTCCTCCTCGGGCACGTCCGCGATGCCCGCCTGCTCCAGCAGCAGCCGCAGCACGTTCGCGTCGGTGACGGCGGCGTCGCCGATGTCGTCGGCGGGGTGGGAGTCCAGCATCACCACCAGGTCGACCTCCGCGCCGGAATCGGTGAGCGCGGCGGCCACCTGCTGGGCGATCAGCCCGCCCGACGACCAGCCCAGCAGCCGATACGGTCCCTCCGGCTGTACCGTCCGGATCTGGTCGATGTAGTCCGCGGCCATCTCGGCGACGCTGGCGGGCAGCGGATCGGTCCCGTTCAACCCGCGCGCCTGCAGGGCGTACACGGGGGTCTCGGCGTCCAGCTCCCGCACCAAACCGAAGTAGCACCAGCCGATTCCGGCGAACGGATGGATGCAGAACAGCGGCGGCCGCGCGCCACGGGCCCGCACCGGCAGCAGCGACCGGAGCATGGCCGACGCACCGCCGCCGGTCGCGTCGCGCGCCAGCAGGGCGGCGGGGGTGGGATGGTCGAACAGGTCGCGAATGGTCAGCCCGGGATCGACGACCTCGCGCAGCCGGGTCACCAGGGTGGTGGCCAGCAGCGAATGACCACCCAGTTCGAAGAAGCCGTCGTCCATGCCGACCTCGGGCACGCCGAGCACATCGGCGAACAGGCAGCAGACCACCTCCTCGGCCGGGGTGCGCGGCGGCCGCGACGCGGAGACCACCACCGGCGCGGGCAGATCGCGCGCGGCGATCTTCCCGTTCGGGGTCAGCGGCCACTCGCCGAGCTCCACCACGGCCGCCGGGACCATATAGGCGGGCAGCCGCCGGGCCAGGCGGGCGCGAACGGCGCTGGGCGACACGGTCTTTCCCGCAGGCGGACTGACATAGGCGGTGAGCCTTCTGTCGCCGGGCCGGTCCTCGCGGACAATCACGTGGGCGCGCTCGACGGTGTCGTCGGCGAGCAATGCCTGTTCGATCTCCGCGAGTTCGATGCGGAATCCGCGCACCTTGACCTGAGTATCGGTGCGGCCCAGGCAATCGATCACCCCCGTGCGCAGCCAGCGCCCGAGATCCCCGGTCCGATACAGCCGATCGCCCGGTGCACCGAACGGGTCGGCGACGAAGCGCTCCGCGGTGAATGCCGGTCGCCGCAGATACCCTTGCGCCACACCGGGTCCGCCGATATAGAGCTCGCCCGGCACGCCGACCGGCACCGGGCGCAGCCGGTGATCGAGAATATGGATCCGCTTGCCCGCGACAGGCGCACCGATCGGGACGCTGCGGGCGGGGTCGGGGTCGGTGACGGGCTGGAAGGTGGCGAAGATGCTGGTCTCGCTGGGTCCGTAGGCATTGAGCACCCGGTGCCGACGGCTCCACCGCGCGGCCGTGTGCGGTGGCATGGGTTCACCACCGACGACGAAGGTCACCGGCCCCGGTATGACATCCGGGTCCATGGTCTGCAATACGGCGGGCGGGCAGAACAGGTGGGTGATCCGCTGGGCGGCAATATAGTCCGCCAGCTCCGCGCCGAGTAGCCGACCGGGCGGGGCGAGCACCAGCGCGCCCCCGCGCAGCAGCGCCTGGGCGATATCGCCCACCGCACCGTCGAAGCTGGGTGACACCGCTTGCAGCACACGACTGTCCGTGCCGACGCCGAGCGTGTTCTCGAATGCGTCGGCCAATCCCGCGAAACCGCCGTGCGCGGTGACGATCCCCTTCGGTTCCCCGGTCGACCCGGAGGTGAAGACGATATAGGCGGGCTGATCCGCACGCGGATACCGCTGCGGCACCGCATGATCGGGTGCGCTGTCGATACGCTCCCGGGTGCGCGGCTCATCGATGACGAGCCGCTCGCCGCCCGGAATCCGCGCGCCCTCCGCGACAGTCGTGACGGTGAGCGCGGGCGCGCTGAGCGCCATCATCCGCTCGAGCCGGTCGACGGGATACTCGGTATCCAGGACAGCGAACGCGCCCCCCGCCTTCATCACCGCGACCACCGCCACCACCCACTCGACCGACCGCGGAACGGCCACGGCCACCACATCCCCCGGCACGACCCTGTCCGCCAGGCAGTGCGCCAACCGGTTCGCCCGCCGCTCGAGCTCCACATACGTCAACCCGCACACCCCGTCGAAGACCGCCAACCGATCGGCCCCATCCCACACCCGCTCACCGAACAACTCGAGAAACGTGACCCCGGCACTCGGATCGAGAAGCCTGGCCCCGGCACTCGGACCGAGAACCCTGATCCCGGCACTCGGATCGAAAACCCTGGCCCCGACACTCGGATCGAAAACCCTGATCCCGGCACTCGGACCGAGAACCCTGGTCCCGGCGCGCTTTTGGCCGGGATCACCCCCGCCCACACGACTCGCACACGTATTCCACTCCCGCAGTAGGCGATTCCGCTCCGCCTCTCCATAAACCGGCAGGCCGTGCAGCGCCGCACCGGTATCGTCCGCGATCCCCTCAAGGACGTGGACGACGGCCGCGGCGAGCGAGTCGGCGGTGGCGCGTTCGAACAGGTCGGTGCTGTACTCGAGGACCATGGTCAGCCGCGTTCCCCCGCCGGGGACGGGCCGTTCGGCGAAGGCGAAGCTCAGGTCGAAGCGCGCCACCGGTTCCCGCACCGGTTCCGCGGTGACCCGCAGGCCGGTCTCGTCCGCGTAGCGCTCCCCGGCGTCCGGGCCCTGTGCGGTATCCAGGCTCAGCATGACCTGGAACAGCGGGTGCCGGTTGGTGGCGCGGGTCGGATTGAGGGCGTCCACCAGGTGTTCGAACGGCAGGTCCTGGTGGGCGTAGGCGGCCAGGTCCGCCTCCCGGACCCGGGCGAGGGCCTGCGCCACGGTGGGGTCGCCGGACAGATCGGTGCGCAGCACGAGCGTGTTGACGAAGAATCCGACCAGATCCGTCAGCGCCTCGTCGGTGCGCCCGGCCACCGGGGAGCCGACGACGATGTCCTCCCCGCCGCCGAAGCGGGACAGCACCACCGCCACCGCCAGGTGCAGCAGCATGAACAGGCTCGCCTGCTCCCGATTCGCGATGTCGCGCAGCGCATTCCGCAGTATCGGGTCGATCTCGACGTCGATGCTGTCGCCGCGATGCGAGAGCGTCGCCGGGCGGGGATGGTCGGCGGGCAGCGGCAGTTCCTCCGGCGCTCCGTCGAGCGCCGCACGCCAGAATCGCAGCTGCGCCGCGAGTTCCGAGGCCGGATCGTCGACCGTGCCGAGCACGTCCCGCTGCCACAGCGTGTAATCGGCGTATTGGACCGGCAATTCGGGCAGCCGCGGAGCTCGTCCCGCGCGCCGGGCGGCGTAGGCGCGCGCCAGATCGTTCATGAGCGGGCCCAATGACCAGCCGTCGCAGGCGATATGGTGAACCACCAGGAGCAGCAGGGTGCGGTCCGCGGCCGCGATCAGCCGGGCGCGCAGCGGCGGTTCCCGCTCCAGATCGAACGGCGCGCACACGACGTCATGGACGGCGTCGGCCACCTCCGCTGCGGGGCAGACGATTTCGGGGATCTCGGTCACGGCCCGAACCGCCTCCGCGTCCGGGTCCAGGACGCGCTGCCAGGTGCGGGTGTCGTCCTGCGCGTACACGGTGCGCAGGATCTCGTGCCGCGCCAGCACATCCGCCAGTGCCGCGGGCAGCGCGGCCCGGTCGAGGTCGCCGTCCAGGCGCAGCAGCACCGGAATGTTGTAGGCGCTGCTCGCGCCGTCGACCCGGCTGACCAGCCACAGCCGCTGCTGCGCGGACGACATGGGCACGACGGCGGGCCGGTCCGCGCGCCGCCGCAGGC
Organism: Nocardia terpenica; assembly: GCF_013186535.1. NCBI lineage: Bacteria > Bacillati > Actinomycetota > Actinomycetes > Mycobacteriales > Nocardiaceae > Nocardia > Nocardia terpenica. The sequence goes on along the minus strand of NZ_JABMCZ010000004.1, from coordinate 655,083 downwards.
GGGTGCGGGCGGCGCCCGCGGCGTCGAGGGCCGCCGCGATCCGGGCCACGGTGCGGGCCCGAAACACCACGCGCACCGGCACTTCGACGTCGAACACCTCCCGCACCCGGCTCACCAGCCGCGCCGCGAGCAGCGAATGCCCGCCGAGTTCGAAGAAGTCGTCCTCGACGCCGATACCGTCCAGCCCGAGCAGGTCGGCGGCAATATCGCAGAGCAGTTGTTCGCGATGGGTGCGCGGCGGCCTGCCGGACGCGGCGGTGTCGCGGTCGGGCAGCGGCAGCGCCGCCCGATCGATCTTCCCGTTCATCGTCACCGGGAACCGATCGAGCACCACGAAGGCGGCCGGGACCAGATATCCGGGCAGCCGCGCCGCCACCAGCTCGCGCAGCATCGCCCGATCCGGCCGCGCCCCGCCCTCCGGCACCACGTACGCGACCGGACGCCGGTCGCCCGCAGCGTATTCCACCCCCACCACCAGTGCCCGCGCGATATCGGCATGGGCGGTGAGCACGGCCTCGATCTCGCGCGGATCGACCCGGAAGCCCCGCACCTTGAGCTGATCGTCCCCGCGCGCAACGAATTCCAGCTGACCGTCGGGCCGCCAGCGGGCCAGATCGCCGGTGCGGTACAGGCGCGCGCCCGGCTCACCGTACGGATCGGCGACGAATCGGGCCGCGGTGCGGGCGAATTGGCCGTGATAGCCGCGGGCAATGCCGGGCCCGCCCGCGTACAGCTCACCGACCGCACCGCGGGCGACCGGATGCAGCCGCCGATCCAGCAGATAGACCCGCACATCATCGAGCGGCCGCCCGATCGGCGGGTGCCCCGCGGCCGGAACCAGCGGATCGCTCTGGGTGACCGAGACCGTCATCTCGGTGGGCCCGTAACCATTGACGAGATCCACATCCGCAGCCAGATCGGCGACCAGCTCCGGCGGGCACGCCTCACCGACCACCGCGAGCGTCCGCAGCGAGGCCCACCGCCCGCGACCGGCGGCCGCGACCGCAGCGGGCGGCAGCACGGCATGCGTAATGCCCTGCCGGACAATCCAGTCCCGCACCTCGATCCCCGCCCCGAGCTCCGCAGGCGCCACAACCACCGTGGCCCCCGCCGCGAGCGCGGGCATCACCTCACCGATAATCCCGTCGAAACTGGGCGAAGCGAACTGCAACACCCGACTATCCGACGCAATCCGCAACCGATCCCGCGTCGCGGCAACAAAATTCGCCGCACCCCGATGAGTGACGACGACCCCCTTCGGGGTACCGGTGGACCCCGAGGTGTAGATGAGGTAGGCGGCGCTGTCGACGTGCACATTGGGCGGCGTGAATTCAGCTGGGGTGGAGCCGATCTCGCCAACCGAGGCCGCGCCAACCTCACCAATGGCGGCGGCGCCGATCTCCCCGACGGGGGCAGAGCCCATTTCTCCGTCTACCCGAAGGGTCGGCATATTCTCCGGCAGCGCCCGCATGGTCTGCTCACAAACGATGGCTGAGACCGGCCGGGCGTCGCGCAGCATGTGGGCGATGCGCTCGGCCGGGTATTTCCAGTCCACCGGGACGAACGCACCGCCCGCGATGTGGACGGCCAGCATGCCCACCGGCACCTCCACCGAGCGCGGCAGGACCAGCGCGACCAGCGTCTCCGGTCCGACCCCGCGCGCGGCCAGCGCGGCGGCGAGAGCCGTTGCCCGCGAGACCAATTCCGCGTAGGTGAGGGTGATCCGCCGTCCGCGGGTGTCGGTGCCGATCACCGCCACCGCCTGGGGAGTGGCGCGGGCGCGGTCCAGGATCAGCCGGTGGAACGGGACCGGCTCGTGCCCGACCCGGGTGTCGTTGAGCGTGTACAGCACCTCCCGGCGGGCCGCGTCGGGCAGGCTGGTCAGCGACCCGACCGGCCTATCCGCCGTCTCCGCCAGCGCGGTCAGCACCCGGGTGACCCGGTCCAGCAGCAGCCCCGCCGTCGCCTCCCCGATCACGCTCGGGTCGTGGCTGAGCCGCAGCCGCAGCCGTTCCCCCGGAACGACGATCAACCCGAGCGGATAGTGCGAGCGGTCGTATCCGTCGCTGCCCACCGCCCGCACCCGCAACCCGTCGATCGCCTCCGCGGGCGCGCCCATATCGGCGGGCAGGTTCTCGAAGACCATGCCGATGTCGAAGAGGGTGTCGAACCCGGCCGCGCGCTGGATATCGGGCAGGCTCAGGTGGCCGCTGTCCTGTAGTCGCGCCTGCTCGGTGTGCAGCCGGGTCAGCAGCGTGGCCGCGGTGTCGTGCGGGTCGAGGCGGATCCGCGCGGGCACCGTATTGATGAACAGGCCGATCATCGTCTCGATGCCCGGCACCTCCGGCGGCCGCCCCGACACCGTGGTCCCGACCACGATATCGTCGCGATTCATATGGTGTGCCAACGTGATTCCCCACGCGGCCTGCACGACGGTATTCAGGGTGACCCCCTGTCCGGCGGCCCGGCGGCGCAGATCCGCCGACAGGGCCGCGGTGAGCACCCGATCGGCGCGGACCGGCGGCGCGGCTGCGCGGCGGGCATGCGGGTCCGTGAGCAGGGTGGGTTCGTCGAGCCCCGCGAAGGCTTCCCGCCACCGCAGCCGGGCATCGTCGTGGTCCCGGCCGACCAGCCACGCCAGATAGTCCCGATACCGGGGCGGCCTCCCCAGCGGCCGCTCGTCACCGCCCGCCGCGTACAGCGCCAGCAGCTCCCGCATCAGCAGCGGCACCGACCAGCCGTCGAGAACCGCGTGATGATTGGTCATGGCGAGCCGATACCGGTCCCTGCCGTGCCGAATCACGGTGAACCGCACCAGCGGTGGCCGCCGCAGGTCCACCCCGCGCTCCCGCTCGGCCCGCAGCACCCGGTCGATCTCCTCCTCCGGCTGCCCGCTCAGATCGTGAAAGGCCCACGCGCCCTGCTGGTCCCGATACACCACCTGCACCACCTGCCCGCTGCGGCGGGTGCGGAACCCGACGCGCAGATTGGGGTGCCGCCGCAGCAGCGCGGCAACGCTCCGCTCCAGCACGCCGACCCGCAGCGGCCCCTCGATGGCGTAAGACTGTTGCAGCACATACATATCCGGATGCCGGTCATCGTGCTCGGCATGAAAAACGAACCCCTCCTGCAATGGCGACAGCGGCAGCACCGCTTCCACGGTGGAATCGGCCGTGACGTGTCCGGCATCCATACTCAGCGCTCCTCGGAATAGGCGACGGCCAATTCCAGATCGGCCAGTTCATCGGGATCGAGCATCAGCAGCGGCTCCTCGGCCCCCACCGCCATATCGCCGCCCTCGGCGGCATCGACAAGCGTTTCCAACGCGGCAAACCACGCATCACTCACCGCCCCCACCTCCCGCTCGGAAAGCACAGCCCCAGCCCAAATCCAAAACACCCGCAACCGCGGCCCCTCCGAACTGTCAATAGTCAACGCATTCAAATCCAACGCATGCTCAAACCCCAACGGAAAACCACCACCCACCGAACCCCTTCCGACGCCCCCTCCACTCGCCACCCCAACACCTTCTCCATTCGCCAGCCCAACACCCCCTCCACTCGCCACCCCGGCATCTTCTCCGTTCGCCAGCCCAACACCCCCTTCGCTCGTCACCCCGGCACCCTCTCTGCTCGTCACCCCGGCACCCTCTCCACCCGTGATCCCGGCATGCTTTTGGCCGGGATCGGCGACCAATGTCCAGCCGCCCGCGGAGCGATGGGCGAAGCGGCCCAGGTAGTTGAAACCCAGTTGCGGGCGGGCTGCCTGTGCCAGGCCGGATCCGGCCGGGTCGAGATAGCGCAGCACCTGGAAGCCGTTGCCGCCGTCGGGGATTGCCGAGCGGATGGCGTGGATGCGTGCCAGCGCCGCGCTGGCGCCGGCCGGATCGCCCGGGTCGAGGTCTTTCGCGAGGGGGCCGAGTCGAATCGGGTAGCGGGCGGTGAACCAGCCCGTGGTGCGGGTGAGATCGGCGTCGGGCACCGCGTCGCGGCCGTGGCCCTCCACGTCCACCAGGATCGAATCCGCCTGCGGGTGCCCGTGATCGCGCTGCCAGGTCACGGTGGCGATGGCCAGCGCGGTCAGCAGCAGGTCGTCGATGCCGGTTCCGGTCGCCGCGGGCGCGGCCAGCAGCCGCCGGGTGAGGTCGACGGTCGCCGTGCGCACGAGGGTGCGGGCGTGGTCGCCGGTGTCGATGGCCGGGTCGACGCGGCGGCGGCCGAACGGGGGCTCCTCGCCGTCGAGTACCGCTGTCCAATAGGGCAATTCGTGCGCCCGAGCCGACTCGATGCCCTGCCGGTGCAGCCGTTGCGCCCAAGCCCGGTAGGAGGTACCCGAGCCGGGCAGCAGCGCGGCCGGGTCCGCCAGCACCACGGCGAGGTCGTCGAGCAGCGTCGACCACGACACCCCGTCGACACCGAGATGATGCACCATCAGCAGCAGCCGCGTCGGCAGCCGCCCGAGCGCGGTGCCCGGCTCGAACAGCACCGCCTGCACGAGTGCGCCCGCACCGGGATTGAGCCGCCACTGCGCCGCCACGGTGTGCTCGGCGACGAACGCGTCCAGCTCGGCCGCGGTGAGAGCGGTGGTATCGACCACCAGCAGTTCCGGCGAAACCTCGCCCGCGGGAAGGATTTCCACACTCATCGACCCCGCATCCGCGACGACCTTCGCCCGCAGGCTCGGATGCCGCTCCAGCAGCGCGGTCAGCGCCGCGCTCATCCGGGCGGGCTCGACCCGCTCGCCGGTCTCGAGCAGCACCGACTGGTTCACCTCGTCGTGGCGGCCCGGCCGCTCGTAGAGCCACCGCACCATCGGCGGAGCCGCGAAGACACCGACCGGCTCGTCCGGCTCGGCGTCGACCCGGGTGCGCCCGGCGGTCGCGGCGAGTATCCGCGCCACCGTGCGATGCTGGAAAATATCCTTGGGCAGCACCGGCATTCCGTCCTGGGCGGCGCGGGCGGCGACCCGCATGGCGGCAATGCTGTCCCCGCCCAGCGCGAAGAAGTCGTCATCGATCCCGACGCCGTCGCGATGCAGCACCTCGGCCACGACCGCGCACAGCCGGATCTCCTCGTCGGTACCGGCGTCCCGGCCGGTCGTCTCGGCGGCGCGCGGCGCGGGCAGCGCCTTGCGATCGAGCTTGCCCGTCCCGGTGCGGGGCAGCTCGTCGAGCCGAATCACGGTGGCGGGCACCATATATCCGGGCAGCCGGGTCACCAGCGCATCGGGCACCCCGGCGGTGTCGACCTCCGGGTCGGCGACGACATATCCGACGATCCGCCCGTCCCGCACATCCGCCGCGGCGGCGTGGATTCCGGGCGTTGCGGTGAGCGCGGCCTCGATCTCCCCCAATTCGATCCGGAACCCGCGAATCTTCACCTGCCCGTCGGCGCGCCCGTGATAGTGCAGCACCCCGGCGCGATCCCAACTCACCAGATCGCCGGTGCGGTACAGACGTTCGCCGGGCAGGTAGGGGCAGGCCACGAATCGTTCGGCGGTCAGGTCCGGTCGTCCCAGATACCCGCGAGCCAGCCCCGATCCCGCGACGTACAGTTCGCCGACCTCGCCGGGAGCCGCCGGACGCAGGAACGAATCCAGCACGTACGCACGCACATTCGGCAGCGGAGCCCCGATCGGCGGCACCGGATACGAGCCGTCGATGTCGCCGGTGCTGTAGATCGCCGCCTCCGACGGCCCGTACAGATTCACCACCCGCCGCCCGCGCCGCCGCATGGTGTCGGCGGTATCGGCGGGCAGCGCCTCGCCCGCGGTGATCAGCGTGGCGGCCCCGAGCTCGGCCGGGCAGGCGGCCAGGATCTCCCGCCACAGCGTGGGGGTGGCCTCGATCAGCGTGGGCCGGTGCTCCTCGATCATCGACACCAGCGGCAACAGGTCGCGGGCCGCGTCGGGTGGGGTCACAACCGTGGTAGCCCCACTGATCAGCGGCAGCAGCAGTTCGGCGGTGGCGATATCGAAGGTGATCGCGCTCAGGGCCAGCAGCCGGTCCCCGGGCGAAACATCCAGCAGCAGGCGCAGTCCGGCGAGCACATTGGTCAGCGCACCGTGCGGCACGACCACACCCTTCGGCCGCCCGGTGGAACCGGAGGTGTAGACGATATAGGCCGCGGCGGCGGGTTCCGGTCGGGCATCGGTGAATTCGGCCGGTTGACCGGTCACCTGCACCGGGACGGCCGTCGTAACGGCGTGCGCGGCAGCCAGTTCCACGGTCGAGCCGGTGACGATCGCCGCGGCGGGCGCGGCCTCCGCGAGTATGTGCGCCGTCCGTTCGGAGGGACCGGACAGATCGATCGGCAGATACGCGGCACCGGCCCGCAGCGTCGCGAGTATCGCCACCACCAGGTCGGCCGACCGCGGAACCAGCAGCGCCACAGCATCATCGGCTCCGACCCCGGCGGCGCGCAGTCGCCGCGCCAATGCCGCACTGCGCCGGTCCAATTCGGCGTAGGTCAGCGACTCCTCCGCCGAGACGACCGCGGTGGATTCGGGAGCCATCGCCACCCACTGCGCGAACAGCTCCGGCACCGGATCGCCCGGCAGCGCGACACCGGTATCGACCCAATCCCCCAGTACCAGACCACGATCCGTCGCCGCGAGGGTGTCGGCCGCCGCCACCGTGGTCTCCGGCGCCTCGGCCAGCAGGGTGAGGCCGCGGCGCACCCGCGCCAGCAGCGCCTCCGCGGCCTCGGCGGTGAGCAGATCGGGCCGGAACGACAGCCACAGCGACAGCTCTGCCCCGAGCGTCGCGGTCAGGGTGACGGGGTAATGCGTTGCGTCCCATCCTGTTACGTCCGTGATCCGCAGCCCGTTCACCTCGGCCGCGAGCGCGGTCGGATCCACCGGATAGTTCTCGGTGATGACCACGGTGTCGAACAGCTCACCCAACCCGGTCTCGCGCTGGATTCGGGCCAGCCCGAGATGATCGTGTTCCCGCATCCCCTCCTGCGCCGACCACAGCGCCCGGGCGGTGTCCAGCAGGGAGGCGGTGGGCGAGATCGTCGCCCGCACCGGCACGGTATTGATGAACAGCCCGATCATCGACTCGACACCCGGCAGCTCCGCCGGACGCCCCGACACCGTCGACCCGAACAGCACCTCGCCCGCCCCGCGCGAACCGCCGAGCACCAGCGCCCACGCCGTCTGCACCAGGGTGTGCACGGTGAGCCGATTCTCGCGGGCCACGGCGATCAATCCCGCCGTGGTCGCCTCCGGCAGGCACACCGTCAGCGACCGGGGCGGCTGCCGCACGTCGGCATCGGCGCCCGGCGCGATCAGGGTCGGCTCATCGATCCCGGCCAGGTGCTCGCGCCACGCCTGCCGCGCCGCCTCGGTGTCCCGCTGCGACAACCACACCAGATAGTCCCGAAACGGCGTCGGCGACGGTGCGGCCGCGTCGGAATCGTAGCGGGACAGCAACTCTCGCAGCAGAATCGGCATCGACCAGCCGTCGAGGAGAATGTGGTGGCAGGTCAGGATCAGCCGATGGTCCCGGTCGCCGAGCCGGGCCAGGGTGAAGCGCAGCAGCGGCGGTTCGGCGAGATCGAACGGCGTGCGGCGCTCCGCGGTCACCAGCCGATCCAGTTCCGCCGCCCGGCGACCATCGGGCACCGGCCGCAGATCCACCTCCTCCCAGGGCATGTCGACCTCGTGCGGGATGAGCTGCACGGGCCGATCCAGGTCCTCGTAGACGAAGGCCGCCTTCAGATTCGGGTGCCGCGTCAGCAGCTCCGCCGCCGCCCGCCGCAGCGCCCCGGCATCGAGATCGCCATCGATCGACACCACCACCTGCGTGGTGTACACATCCACGCCGGTCCCGTACTCCGCGTGGAACAGCACGCCCTCCTGGAGGGGCGTCAGCGGCAGCGCATCCTGAATATTGCTGGTCATCGGCGATTTCGCCTCCATTTCCGTTCGAGCCCGTCGACCTGGCTCTGCGCGAGCGACAGCAGCGGGAAGTCCGAGGGACTGTGCCCACCGGACCCGTCGTCGTCGAGATGACGGGCCAGCCCCCGCAAGGCCCGCAGCCAGGCGGCGGCGAATTCATCGATGGCGGCGCGAGTGGCCAGCCGCGCGGGCCACCGGAACGTCCCCACCAGGCAGTCCCCCTCGGCAGTGTGCCGCACCCCCGTATTCAGTTGCAGCACATGAATACTCGGAACATCATCATCGAACGCATCGATCCCGATCGCCTCCCCCGCCGGACCCCACTCCCCCACGGCCGCAGCCCCACCCCGGCCGAGATAGTTGAACGCAATCTCCGGCCGAGCCAGCCCCGCCAACTCCCCCCGAGTCTCAGCATTCACATACCGCAACAGCCCATACCCAACCCCGGCCCGCGGCACCACACTCAACCGCTCTTTCACCGACTTCACCACCGTCGTCCAGTCAATCCCCGCCCCCACCACAGGATCCCGGCCAAAAGCACGCCGGGATCTAGGAGTGCCACCCTCCGATCCCGACACACTGCCCTGCGATCCCGACGCGCCACCTTGCGATCCCCGCGCACCACCTTGCGACCCCAGCGCACCCCCCTGTGACCCCGACGCACCGCCCCGCAATCCCGACGCACCGCCCCGCAATCCCAGAGCACCACCCTCTGATCCCGACGCGCCACCCTCCGATCCCGACCTGTCACCCTCCGATCCCGGCGTGCTTTTGGCCGGGATCTCCCCCACACCAGCGGGATTGATGGATACGAATGCCGGGTGCACGGTGGTGAACCAGCCGACGGTTCCGGTGAGGTCCGCGCCTCGAATCGGTTCTCGCCCATGCCGTTCCAGGTCGACCAGGAGGTCCCCGCGGCCGGTGGTTTCGGCCAGGGCGGCGGCCAGGGCCGCCAGGAGCACGACGTCCGGGCCCGTGTGGAAGCGGGCGGTGGCCTCCTCGAGTACCCGGCGGGTGAGGTCGGCGGGCAGGGTGACCTGGACTTCCGCTTCGCTGCCCACCCGGTCGAGCGCCGGGTCGAGCGGCTCGGTCGTCAGCGACGGAACCTGGTGGGACAGTATCGTTTTCCACTGTTCCAGCTCGGCCACCGTGGTGTCCGACACGGCCTCCTCGGCCAGCAGTTGCGCCCAGCGGCGCAGCGAGGTGCCCGGCCGGGACAGCGCATGGTCGTCGCCGGTGCGCAGCACGGTGAGCAGGTCGGTGAGCAGGATCGGCCAGGACACGGCGTCGACCGCGATGTGGTGGCCGATGACGAGCAGCCTGCCGGGGCGGGCGCCCGCGTCGAACCAGCGCAGCCGCAGCAGCACTCCCTTGCGCGGATTCAGTTCGGCCCGGGCCCGTGCGGCATGCCGGGTGATGGTGTCGGCGAGTTCGACCTCCCCCAGGCCGCTCACGTCCACCCGGTCCACGAGCCGCCGGGTCGGCGCGGCATCCGGCGCCAGGATGTCGACCGACCAGTCCTCCCCGGTGCCGGGCCGCACGGTCGTGCGCAGGGCGGGGTGGTGGTCGATGATGCGGCGGGCCGCCGCCTCGAGCCGTCCCTCGTCGAGGCCGACGGGACTGCGCAGCAGCACCGCCTGGTTGAATCCGCCGATCGGGCCGCCGCGTTCGCGCAGCCAGTGCAGCATCGGCGTCATCGGGACCGGGCCGGTCGGGATGTCGTCGGCATCGGTCGCGGCCTCGATCGGTGTCGCGGTGGCGGCCAGATCGGCCAGCGTCGCCGCGGCCAGCACATTCCGCACCGTGAGTTCCACGCCGTGGGTGCGCGCCCGGCTGACCAGTTGCAGCGCGGTAATGCTGTCGCCGCCCAGAGCCAGGAACCCGTCGCCGACGCCGATATCGGTGCGGCCCAGCATCTCCGAGCACAGCGCCACCAGCAGCTCCTCCTGCGCCGTGCGCGGCGGCTGCGGGGCGGCGGCGCGCATGACCGGTTCCGGTAGTGCGGCGCGGTCGAGCTTGCCGTGCGCGGTGGTGGGCACGGCGTCGATCTCGACGATCGCCGCGGGCACCAGATAGTCCGGCAGCCGTCCCCGCAGATACCCGCGCAGGTCGTCGCCGTCCAGCGGTGCGCCGCCGGGCGCGGGCACCGCGTAGGCCACCAACTGCGACCGATCCGACACGATCACCACCGCGTCGGCGACCGCCTCGTGCTCGGCGAGCGCCGCCGCGATCTCGCCCGGCTCGATGCGCAGCCCGCGCAGCTTCACCTGATCGTCGCCGCGGCCGACGTATTCCAGTGCGCCGTCCCGATTCCACCGCACGAGATCACCGGTCCGGTACATGCGGGCGCCGGGTGCGGCGTGTGGGTCGGCGACGAATTGCGCTGCCGTGCGGTCGAATCGGCCATGGTAGCCGCGGGCCACACCCGCCCCGCCGACATACAGCTCCCCCACCACGCCGGGCGGCACCGGTTGCAGCCGAGGGTCGAGCACATACACCCGGGCCGCGGCCACCGGGTGACCGATCGGCGCGCGACCGGCCTCCTCCAGCGGTTCGCTCATCGTCGCGCAGACGGTCGTCTCGGTCGGGCCGTAGGCGTTACGCATCTCCCGGCCCGGCGACCACCGCCGAACCAGTGTGGCGCTCACCGCTTCCCCGGCGACCACCAGCAACCGGATCGACGCCAGCGTGCCCTCCGGCACCGACGCCAGCACGCTCGGCGAGATCGTCGCTACCGAGATATCCGTCGCGGCAATGAAATTCGCCAAATCCGCGCCGACGACCGGAATTTCCGGGGACACGACGAGCGTGGCGCCGGTCAGCAGCGCCATCGACAGCTCCCAGTAGGAGGCGTCGAAACTCGGTGATGCCAAGGCGAGCACCCGATCTCCGGGCCCGACGCGGCAGCTGCGCGCATGGGTGTCCGCGAGCCCGGCCACGCCCGTGTGCGAGACCACGACGCCCTTGGGCCGCCCGGTCGATCCCGACGTGTAGATGACATAGGCCGCGGCTGTGGCCGGACCCGTTGGCGGCGTGGCCTTTTCCGGCTCCTCGATCGGATCGCCGACCACGGTTCCGATCCTCGGCCCAGCGGCAGTGATCGCCACGGTGTGTACCACCGGACTCGGCTCCGGCTCGGTCTCACCCACCAGTACCAGCGCGGGACGGCTGTCGGACAGCACATACTCGATGCGTTCGGCCGGATACCCGGGATCGACCGGAACGTAGGCCGCACCGGCCTTCAGAATACCGAGCACCGCAACGACATTCGCCACCGAGCGCGGCAGCAGCACGGCCACCCGGTCCTCGGCTCCGATACCCCGAGCCCGTAACTGCCGAGCCAGCACCGACGAGGCCGCATCCAATTCCCGATAGGACAGCGACGCACTCCCGTTGGTTACCGCGCAGGCATCCGGCCGGGCCCGCACGGAGTCCGCGAAGATCTCCGGAACCGTCCGCACCCGCCCGGCGAAGCTGCCGATCGCCTTGCGCCCCAACAGTTCCACGCGCTCGCGCGCACCGAGCACCTGCACCGCCCCGAGCCGACGCCCGGGCTCGTCGAGCAGCTGCCGCAGCACCAGCCGGAACCGCCCGGCCAGCCCCGCCACGGTGTCGGCGTCGAACAGGTCGGCGGCGTATTCCACCGTCCCGTCGATGCCGGCGGGATCGCCCTGCGCGTCGCGCTGTTCGACGAAGCTGAACGACAGATCGAATCGGGCGGCGGGCACACTCACCCGATACGGTGTCGCCCGCAGCCCCGGTAGCCGTAGCGTGCGCTCCCGGCCGTTCTGGAAGACCACCGCCACCTGGAACAGCGGGTGCCGCGACCGCGAGCGCGGCGGGTCCAGCACCTCCACCAGCCGCTCGAACGGCACGTCCTGGTGGGCGAGGGCGGTGAGATCGGTGCGCCGAATCCGTTGCAGCGCTTCGCCGAGCGTGGGATCGCCCGACAGGTCGGCGCGCAGCACCAGCGTATTGACGAAGAACCCGATCAGCCGCTCCAGCGCGGCATCGGTCCGGCCCGCCACCACCGAGCCCATCGGAATATCGGTGCCCGCCCCGCAGCGCGACAGCAACACGGCCGCGGTCGCGTGCAGCACCATGAACACGCTCACCTCGTGGGCGCGCGCGAACTCCGCCACTTCCCGGTGCAGGTCCGCATCGAGCCCGAGATCCACCGTCCCACCGCGGTAGGAACTTTCGGCCGGGCGAGGCCGATCGGTCGGCAGTGTCAGCTCGGCGGGCAGGTCCGCCAGCGCGGTGCGCCAGTACTCCAGCTGCACCGCGGCCAGGCTCCGTGGATCGGATTCGTCGCCGAGCAGCCGCTCGTGCCACAGGCTGTAGTCGGCGTATTGGACCGGCAGCGGCGCCCATTCGGGCGCGCGGCCGCGTCGACGGGCCGCATAGGCGGCGGCGAGATCGGTGGCCAACGGCACCTCGGACTCGCCGTCGGTGGCGATGTGGTGCAGCGTCAGCAGCAGCACATGATCGTCGGCGGCCCGGCGGAACAGGGTGGCGCGCACCGGGATCTGGTGGCGCAGATCGAATCCGCGGCCCGCCTCCGCCGCCGCCCGTGCCGCCAGCCGATCCGCATCGACATCCTCCACGGCGAGGTCCAGCCGCGCGGCCGCGCCGTCGAGCACGAGTTGATAAGGGCGGCCGCCGGATTCGGGCAGCACGGTGCGCAGCGCCTCGTGCCGCCGCACCACATCGTCGAGCGCGGCGGCGAGCGCCGCGACATCGAGGGCGCCGCGCAGCCGAACCGCCAGCGGCACATTGTAGGTGGCGAGTTCGGGATCGAGCCGGTTGAGCAACCACAGCCGCCGCTGGGCCGCGGAGGCGGGCACCCGCGCCGGGCGCTCCCCGGCCAGCAGCGCCACCCGGCCGCCCGCGGCGCCGTCCACCCGGGTGGCCAGCCGGGCCGGGGTGGGATGCTCGAACACGTCGCGCACCCCGAGGTCGCCGCCCAGCCGCGCCCGCACCCGCGCCACCAATCGCGACGCCGACAGCGAATGCCCGCCGCGCGCGAAGAAATCGTCGTGCACCCCGATCTCGGTGGCCGCCAATATCTCCGAGAACGCCTCGCACAGCACCTGTTCGGTCGGCGTGCGCGGCGCCTGCGCGCCGTCGGTGGTCACGGCCGGTGCGGGCAGGGCGGCGCGGTCGAGTTTGCCGTGCGCGGTGGTGGGTATGGCGTCGATCTCGACAATGGCCGCGGGCACCAGGTAGTCGGGGAGCCGCTGCCGCAGATGTGTGTGCAGCGCACCGACATCCACCGGTCCCGTCCGCGCCACGACATAGCCGAGCAGCTGATCCCGGTCGGACACGATGACGACCGCGTCCTCGACCGCCTCGTGTTCGGCGAGCACCGCCGCGATCTCGCCGGGCTCGATGCGCAGCCCGCGCAGCTTCACCTGATCGTCGCCGCGGCCGACGTATTCCAGTGTGCCGCCGCGATTCCAGCGCACCAGATCACCCGTGCGATACATGCGGGCACCGGCGGGCCCGAAGGGGTCGGCGACGAATTGTCCTGCGGTGCGCGCGAATTGGCCGTGATATCCCCGCGCGACACCGTCTCCGCCGACATACAGCTCGCCCACCACGCCCGGCGGCACCGGCCGCAGCCGCCCGTCCAGCACGCACAGGCGCGCCGCCGCGACCGGGGACCCGATCGGGGTCCGCCCCGAGGTGTCCAGGGCCTCGCTCATGGTGGCGCACACCGTGGTCTCGGTCGGCCCGTACGCATTACGCAGCGCCCGCCCGGCCGCCCAGCGCCGAACCAGTCCGGCCCCCACCGCTTCTCCGGCGACCACCAGCAGCCGGACCGAGGCCAGCGTGCCCTGCGGCACCGACGCCAGCACGCTCGGCGAGATCGTCGCCACCGTAATCCCGGTACCGGCAATGACATTCGCCAGCTCCGCGCCCACCACCGGCTGCTGCGGCGACAGCACCAGCGTGGCGCCGGTCAGCAGCGCCATCGACAGCTCCCAGTAGGAGGCGTCGAAACTCGGTGACGCCCAGGCCAGGACCCGGTCACCCGGCCCCACCCCGCAGGTGTCGGCGTGGGTGGCGGCCAGCCCCGCCACACCCCGGTGCGAGACCACCACGCCTTTGGGCCGCCCGGTCGACCCGGACGTGTAGATGACATAGGCACCCGCATCGACCGGGACCACCGGCAGGTCGGGTCCCGCAGCGGGGACCGGGTCGCCGACGAGCACACCGTCGCCGCGCAGCTCGGCCGAATCCAGCTGCGGCAGCGGAACACTCGATCCCGCACCCACCAGAACCAGCGCGGGACGACTGTCGGACAGCAGGTATTCGATGCGCTCGGCCGGATACCCGGGATCGACCGGGACATACGCCGCACCGGCCTTCAGAATGCCCAGCACCGCAACGGTGTTGGCCACCGATCGCGCAAGCAACACGGCCACGCGATCCTCGATGCCGATCCCCCGGGCCCGCAACTGCCGGGCCACGATGTCCGAGGCCGCGTCCAGCTCCCGATAGGTCGCGACCCGCACCCCGTCGGTGACCGCCTCCGCCTCCGGATTCGCGCGGACCCGGGCGGCGAACAGCTCCGGGAACGGCCGCGGCGCACCGGTGAAATCACCCGTCGCGCCCCGGCCGAAGGTGGCGGCGCTCTCGGTCAGGCTCAGCACGTTCAGGTCCCGCACGCGGCGCCGCGGATCGCCCGCGACCTGCCGCAGCACCAGCAGGAACCGCGACACCAGCTCCCGCGCGGTCTCGGGGTCGAACAGATCGGCCGAATACTCCAGCACCGCAGCGGCTCCCGAGTCGGCGTGCGGCTGGGTGATATGCCAGGACAGGTCGAATTTGGCGGTGGCGAGATCCGGTTCGCCGACCTCGGCCGTCAGCCCCGGCAGCTCCAATCGCGGTGCGGCCGTATTGTTCAGCGACAGCGCCACCTGGAACAGCGGGTGCCGCGCCCGCGAGCGCGGCGGGTCCAGCACCTCCACCAAGCGCTCGAACGGCAGCTCCTGATGCGCGAACGCCCCCAGCGCCGATTCCCGGCTCCGCGCCAGCTGCTCGGCCACGCTCGGGTCGCCGCTCAGATCCGCCCGCACCACAAGGGTATTGGCGAACAGGCCGATCAGCGGTTCCAACTGTGGCTCCGGTCGTCCCGCCACCACCGTGCCGATCGGGATGTCGGAGCCCGCGCCCATCCGATGCAGCAGCGCCGCGAGCGCGGTGTGCAGCACCATGAATACGCTCGCCCGATGCTGTTCGCCGATCAGCTCCAGCTGCCGCCACAGCCGCCGATCGAGGGTAAACCGCACGCGCCCACCGGATCCGGTGGCGACGGCGGGACGGGGCCGGTCCACCGGCAGGGACAATTCCTCCGGCAGGCCCGCCAAAGCCGAACGCCAGTACCGGATCTGCTCCGCACCCAGGTCGGTGGGTTCGTCCTCCGTTCCCACCACCGATCGCTGCCACGCCGCATAGTCGGCGTACTGCACCGCCAGCACAGGCAGTTCGGGGGCGTTCCCGTCGAGCCGGGCCCGGTAGGCCGCCGACAGGTCCGCGGCCAGCGGGGCCAGCGACGCGCCGTCGGCCGCGCTGTGATGCAGCACCAGCAGCAGCGTGCGCGTTTCGGGTCCGGTCTCGAACAGTGTTGCCCGCAAGGGCAGGTCGACATCGAGCCGGAAGGGACGCGCCGCCTCGGCGGACAGCAGTTCCGGTTCCCGCTCCACGGTCGTCGGCACCACGGTCAGCCCGAATACCGCACCGGGCGGCGCGATCGCCGCCACCGGGACGCCGTCCTGCTCCCGCAGCCGGGTGCGCAGGCTGTCGTGCCGGGCAACAACATCCGCGAGGGCCCGCTGGAGCGCGCCGAGGCGTAGCTCGCCGGACAACCGGACCAGCAGCGGAATCGTATAGGTCGCCCGGTCCCGATCGATCCGGTCCAGCAACCACATTCGCCGCTGCGCGAACGACAGCGCGGGCGGCGTACCCCGCGGGGCGGCGCGCAGTACGGGCCTGCCGGTGTCGCCGCCGCGACCGTCGTCGAGCCGGGCGGCGAGGGCGGCGACCGTCGGGTGGTCGAACAGCGCCCGCACACCGATGTCCACCCCGTGCGTATCCCGCAGCCGCGACACCAGTTTGGTGGCGAGCAGCGAATGCCCGCCCAGCCCGAAGAAATTGTCGTCGGCGCCGACCGTCTCGATGCCGAGCACCGCGGCGAACGCCTCGGCGAGCCGATGTTCCCAGGCGGTGGCCGGGGCGCGATACTGCTCCGCCTCGAACACCGGCGCGGGCAGGGCACGCCGATCCAGCTTGCCGTTCTCGGTGATCGGCAACCGCCCCACCGGCACGAAGGCGGCGGGCACCAGCGGGGCGGGCAGCCGGGTCGCGAGCAGTTCCCGCAGTCGGCGCGAATCGGGTTGTCCCGCACGGGACGTCACATAGGCGATCAGCGCGGGGCCGGTGGGCAGGTCGGTGCGCAGCACCACCGCGGCCCGATCGATACCAGGGTCGGCCTCCAGCAGCGAGGCGATCTCGGTGGGGTCGACCCGGTGCCCGCGCAGCTTCACCTGATCGTCGGCGCGGGCGAGGTAATCCAGTTCGGCCCGGTCGCCGACCAGCCGCCAGCGGGCGATATCACCGGTCCGGTACATGCGGTCACCGGCGGGATCGAGGCAGTCGGCGACGAATCGCGCCGCCGTCGCCTGCGGCCGGTCCAGGTACCCGCGGCTCACCCCGGTACCCGCCAGATACAGCTCGCCCGCGACACCGGGCGCGCAGGGCCGCAGATACTCGTCGAGCACATAGCAGCGCATCGAATCGAGCGGCACGCCCAGCGGCATCGCCGTCACGCGCGGCAGCGGGCCCAGGACCGGGTAGCGGGTGGCGAAGGTGGTCGCCTCGGTCGGCCCGTACACGCACACGATCCGCGCCGACGGGCAGGCGGCCCGCACCCGCGCCACGGTCGCGGGCGCGATCGCCTCGCCGCCGACATTGATCTCGCGCAGCCCGGCGAAGCAGCCCGGATCCTCCTCGGCCAGCAGCGCGAACAGCGCGGTGGTCAGGAACACGGCGGTCACGCCGTGCCGGACGATGCGGTCGCGCAGCACCCGCCCGTCCAGCGGGCCCTCCGGCGCGAGCACCGCGGTGCGGCCGGTGAGCAGCGGCACCCACAACTCGTAGGTCGAGGCGTCGAACGCGAGCGGCGAGTGCAGCAGCACCCGATCGTGCGCCGCGCCCGCGAACCCCGAATCCGCCGCCAGCGCAACGATATCCGCGCCGGTCACGACCACGCCGTTGGGGCGGCCGGTCGATCCGGACGTGTACATCACATAGGCGGCCTGCCGGGGATGCGGCGCGAGCCGGAGGCGTTCGACGATCGACAGGTGCCGGATGCGCTTCGCGGTGCGACGGTCGTCGAGCACGATGCGGTCCACGCCGGACGGCAGGGTCGCGGCGCTGGCCGAGTCGGTCAGGATCAGCCGAGGCCGCGCCTGCGACAGCAGAAACCGTTGCCGCTGCGGCGGATAGGCCGGATCGATCGGCACGTAGGTGGCGCCGATCTTCACGCACGCCAGCACCGCCACCACATAGTCCACCGACCGGGGCAGGCACACACCCACCCTGGTCTCCGCGCGAACCCCCTGTCCGAGTAGATGGTTCGCCAGCCGCCCGGCCCGTGCGGACAGGTCCGCGTAGTCGATGGTCTCGCGATCGGTCACCAGGGCCGCGGCGTACGGGTGCTCCCGGACGGCGCGATCGAACAGCGCCGCCATCGAGTCCCGGGGCGGCGGCGGTGGCGGCGTGGCCGGAAGCGTCAGTCGCCGTTCGGTTTCCGACAGCACATCGATGTCGTGCAGCCGTCGTGCCGGGTCGCCCGCCACCGCATCGAGCATCAGCAGGAAGCGGTCCGCGAGCGCCCGCGCGGTGTCCGGGTCGAAAAGGTCGGTGGCGTAGGCGAGATAACCGGTCAGCACGCCGTCGCCGTGGTGTTCGGTGAGTTCGAAGGACAGGTCGAATTTCGCGGCCTCGAGCGCACCCGGCGTCGCCGTGATCTCCAGGCCCGGCAGCCGCACGGTCGCCTCGGCGGTGTTCTGCACGGCCAGCGCCACCTGGAACAGCGGATGCCGACCGAACGACCGCTCCGGGTCGATCTCCGCCACCAACCGCTCGAAGGGCACATCCTGGTGCGCGAGCGCCGCCAGGTCGGTGCCTCGAATACGCGAGATCGCCTCCGCCACGGTCGGATTACCGGACAGGTCGGTGCGCAGCACCAGGGTGTTGACGAAGAAGCCGACCAGCTCGTCCAGCGCGCTGTCGGAGCGGCCCGCCACGGGCGCGCCGATCACGATGTCGGTTCCCGCGCCGCTGCGGGCCAGGGTCGCGGCCAGGGCGGTGTGCACGAGCATGAACACCGTGGCCCGCCGGGCGGCGGCCGCCTCGGTCAGCGCGGCGTAGCGGGCGGCGTCCAGGTGAATCGGCACGGTAGCGGATCCGCCGCTCGGGTGCGCCGGGCGCGGGCGGTCGCGCGGGAGATCGAGCTCTTCGGGCATCCCGTCGAGAACGGCTCGCCAGTGCGCCACTTGCGCGGACAGCGGCGAATCCGGATCGCTCTCCTCCCCGACCGTTCGGCGCTGCCAGAGCGCGAAGTCGGCGTAGGCGACCGGGAGCCGCGGCCACCGCGGCCCGGTCCCTGCCGCCCGCGCCCGGTACGCCTCGGACAGGTCCCGGGCCAGCGGTCCCAGCGACCAACCATCGGCCGCGATGTGATGCACCGTCAGCGCCAGCACGTGCGCGTCGTCCGACAGCCGGAACAGCGTGCACCGCAAGGGAATATCGGATTCCAGCGCGAAACGCCGGGCCCCCTCCGCGCGGAGGGCCGCATCCAGGTCGGAGGGCGCGATGCCGATGGTCTCGAACGGCACCGCGACCGTCTCGGCGGGCAGCACCCGCTGATACGGTTCGCCGTCCGCCTCCGGGAGGACGGTCCGCAGCGTCTCGTGCCGGGCCACCACATCGGTGAGAGCCGCGCGCAAGGCCCGCTCGTCCAGTGTTCCAGTGAGCCGCAACACGATCGGCATGTTGTAGGCGGTCCCGGTGGTCAGCCGGTCCAGGAACCACAGCCGCCGCTGGGCGTGCGACACCGGGATGCGCTCGGGCCGGGGCTGGGGCACCAGCGGGGTATGCCCGGCGGCGGGCCGGTCGAGGAGCTCGGCCAGCGCCGCGGGCGTCGGGCATTCGAACACGTCCTGGATGCCGAGTCCGGCCGGGGTCACCGCCTCGAGCCGCGCGACCAGCTTCCCGGCGAGCAGGGAGTGGCCGCCGCGGTCGAAGAAGTTGTCGTCGACGCCGACGGCGGGCACGCCGAGCACCTCCGCGAACAGCGCGCACACCAGCGCCTCGGCGGGCGTGCGCGGCTGTGTCCCGGCCTCGGACACGGCCGGTTCCGGTAGCGCCCGCTTGTCCAGCTTTCCATTGGGGGTCAACGGGATTCGATCCAGCAGTACCAGCGCCGACGGGATCAGATAGGTGGGCAGTTCGCGGGACAGCTGCTGGCGGATCACGATCGGATCCGGGTCGGCCCCCTCGGCGGCGACCAGGTAGCCGGTCAGGCGCTGATCGCCGGGCCGGTCCGCGCGGACGATCACCGCGGCGTGCGCGATATCGGGCCGCGCGGTCAGCACCGCCTCGATCTCCCCGGTCTCGATCCGGATACCCCGCAGCTTCACCTGTTCGTCGGCGCGGCCGTGATAGTCGAGCGTGCCGTCCGGCCGCCACCGCACCAGATCACCCGTCCGGTACATGCGGCCACCGGTGAACGGGTCGGCCACGAACCGGGCGGCCGTGCTGCCCGGATGCCCCGCGTACCCCCGGCCCACACCGGGACCGGACACATACAGCTCACCGAGCACGCCCGGCGGCGCCAGCGCGAGATCCGGCCCGAGGACGTACAGGTCGATTCCCGCGATCGCGGTCCCGATCGGAATCGGTTGCCGCCGATACCGATCCAGATCCGCATCGAGCCGGTGGCAGGCGACCACGTCCGCGGCCTCGGTGGGACCGTAGCTGTTGACGAATCGCGGTGCCGGAGCGCCGATTCGAGCCAGATCCTCGACCGGGATCGGTTCCCCGCCCAGCACCACCGCGCCGATCGATCCCAGCACGCCCGCGGAGTCGGCCTCCAGCACGGCGTGAAAAGCGCTGGGCGCCATATTCGCCACGGCCACCGGGAACTCGGCCGCCAGCGCGGCCACCTGCGCGGGCTCGAATCGCGCCCCCGCCAACGCTATCGGCCGCCCGGTCCGCAAGGCCACCCACACGTTCTTCTGCGTCAGATCGAAGCTCGGCGACGAGGCGATCAGCACCGCGCCGTCCAGGTCGGCCAGTTCCTCCTCGTACCAGGCCAGGGTGTTCTCGAAGCCGTCCAGCTGCACCGCGGTCGGTTTGGGCCGCCCGGTGGAGCCCGAGGTGAAGATGACGTACGCCAGCCGCTGCGCCGGAAGCTCGGCCGGATTCGGCAGGGTGACGGCGTGATTCGCGTGCGGCCGGTCGGTGATCGCGCCGGTGAGGCCGACATCGTGGCTGTCGGCCCACCCGCGCGTGGTCAGCACGCAGCGCGCGGCGCTGTCGTCGAGCATGGCGCGAATCCGGTTGTCCGGATAGGTCGGATCGATGGGCGCGTACGCGGCCCCGGTCCGCCGCACCGCCAGCAGCGCCACGATCCAGTCCGCCGAGCGCGGCAGCACGACCGCTACCACATCATCGGGGCCGATGCCCGCGCCGACCAGGTCCCGGGCCAGTGCCGCCGAGCGTTCGTCCAGCTCGGCCCGCGTCAGCAGGGCATCCGCCGCCACGACGGCCACGGCGTCCGGTGTCGCACGCGCGTGCTGGGCGATGCGCCGCACGGTATCGACCGCGGCGGGCGTGGCGGCGGGACCGCGGCCGAGGGCCAGCAGGTCGCTCCGCTCCGAACCCACGAGCACCGTCGGCCCGGTCAGCGGCGTATCCGGTTGCCGCAGCAGCTGTTCCAGAAACAGGACGTATCGCCGGGTGAGGGTGCGCGCGGTCGTCTCGTCGAACAAATCGCACGCGTACTTCAGCGAACCCGCCAGCCCGTCCGGCCGCCCGTCGCGGGTGAAGTGTTCGGCCACCACGAATTCCAGGTCGAACCGGGCGTCGCCGATATCGATGGGCAGGATCGTCGCCTCCGCCGCCGCGAAGTCCAGTCGGGGCCGGTCGTGGTGCTGTACCGCCAGCATGACCTGGAACAGCGGATGCCGGGCCAGCGAGCGATCCGGATTCAGCGCCTCCACCAGCAGTTCGAACGGCACGTCCTGATGCTCGTAGGCCGCCAGCGCCCGCGCCCGGGCCCGCTCGACCAGGGCCCGGAAGGTGGGATTGCCCGCCGTGTCCAGGCGCAGCACCAGCGTATTGACGAAGAACCCGACCAGGGAATCCAGCGCGGTGTCCGGCCGTCCGGCGATCGGCGACCCGATCGGGATATCGGTGCCCGCACCCAGCCGCGTGAGCAGACCCGCCAGGGCCGCCTGCAGGATCATGAACGCGCTGCTGCCGGTCTCCCGCGCGAATTCGGCCAGCAGAGCGTGTGTTTCGGCCGGAACCTCGAACTCGACCCGCCCGCCCCGATACGACGATCGCGGCGGCCGCGGCCGGTCCGCGGGCAATGCCAGCTCGGCGGGCACGTCGCGCAACTGTTCCCGCCAGAACGCCACCTGCCGCGCGGCCCGGCTGTCGGCATCCGTCTCCTCGCCCAGCAGCGCACGCTGCCACAGCGTGTAATCGGTGTACCGGACCGGCAGGGGTTCCCAGTCCGGTTGCCGCCCGGCCACTCTCGACCGATATGCCGACGACAGATCCGCCGCCAGCGGACCCGCCGACCAACCGTCCGCGGCGATATGATGCGCCACCACGGCCAGCACGTACTCGTCGACACCGAGCGTGAACAACCGTGCCGCGAACGGAATGTCGGCGGCGAGATCGAATGGGGTGGTGGCGAATTCGCGCAGGCGCTCGTCGATGTCGGTCGCGCGCGCCGCCACCACATCCAGCACCGGCGGCAGCGCCGCCGGGTCGAGGACCCGCTGATACGGCTGTCCGTCGCGCTCCGCCACGACGGTGCGCAGCGCCTCGTGCCGGGTGAGCACATCGCCCAGGGCGGCGCTCAGCGCGTCGATGTCCACCGGACCGGTCAGATGCAGCGCGTACGGCTCGTTGTAGGCGGTCCCGGCCCCCTCCAGCTGGTTCAGGAACCACAGCCGCCGCTGCGCGTAGGACAGCGGCACCGGCCCGGTATCCGGCCGCCGCACCAGCGGGGGCCGGGTGGCCAGGGCGCTGCCCGCCAGCCGCTCGGCCACCACCGCCACCGTGCGCGCATCGAACAGGTCCCGGATGCCGAGCTGAATCCCGAACTCCGCCTTGATCTTCGACGTCAGTTTGATCGCCGACAGCGAATGCCCGCCCAGCTCGAAGAAATCGTCGTCGGGCCCGACCTCGGGCACGCCGAGCACCCCGGCGTAGAGCCCGCACAGCGTCGCCTCCACCGGGGTGCGCGGCGCCCGGCGCGCACCGGCCCGAGGCAGCTCCGGCTCGGGCAGCGCGCGGCGGTCCAGTTTGCCGTTCGTGGTCAGCGGCAGCACCGGCAGGGCGACGAAGGCCGCCGGAATCATGTAGTCCGGCACCAGGTCTCGCAGAAATTCGCGCAGCTCGGCGGCCGAGGGCGGGTCCGCGTCCGCCACCAGGTACGCGGTCAGGCGCTGCTCGCCGCGCACCACGACCGCCGCGTCGCGCACCCGCGGGTGCCGCAGCAGCGCCGCGGCGATCTCACCGGGTTCGACGCGAAAGCCACGGATCTGCACCTGATCGTCGCCGCGACCCAGGTACTCGAGCTCACCGTCGGCGGTCCAGCGCGCGATATCCCCGGTGCGGTACAGGGTTTCGCCCGGCGCACCGAACGGATTCGCCACGAACCTGGCCGCCGTCAGCCCGGCGCGGCGATGATACCCGCGCGCCTGTCCCCCACCGCCCAGATAGAGGTCGCCCGCCGCGCCCGGCGGCACCGGACGCAGCCGCGAGTCCAGCACGTAGGTGCGCTGATCGGGAATGGCGCGGCCGACCACGTTCGCGGTCACGTCGCGTTCGCTGGGGCCGAGGGGCCGGTAGGTCGCGTGCACCGTCGTCTCGGTGGTGCCGTACATGTTCACCAGGCGCGTCCGGTCGCCGCACCGCTCGAACCAGGCCCGCAGCTGCGCCGGATTCAGCGCCTCGCCGCCGAAGGTCACCACCCGCAGCGCGGGCAGGCCGGACTCCCCGCGCACGGCATCGATGAGGGGCAGGAAGGCCGACGGCGTCTGGTTGAGCGCGGTGACGCCCTCGCTCCGCAGCAGCGCCAGGAACCGATGCGGCGACCGCGACGTCTCGTAGTCGACCACCACCAGGCGGCCGCCACGCAGCAACGCATTCCAGATTTCCCACACCGACATGTCGAAGGCGTAGGAATGAAACAGCGGCCACACGTCCTGCGCGCCGAAGTCGAACCATTCGCCGGTCTGGTCCAGCATGCGAATCACATTGTGGTGCGGGATGATCACGCCCTTCGGGAGGCCGGTCGACCCGGAGGTGTAGATCACGTACGCGCCATTGGCCGGGCGCAGCACCGCGCCGCGCTCATCGGTCCCGACGGGCTCACCCGGCCGTGCCCCGATCCGATCGACCGTCTCGGGATCGTCGAGCAGCACGGTGTTCCCGGGAACGAGTCCGGCGTACTCGGCGAGCGTGAGCACCGTCGCGGGCGCGGAGTCCTCGAGAATGTGGGCGATCCGCTGCGCCGGGGCGGCCGGATCCACCGGCACGTAGGCCGCCCCCGTCTTCAGCACGGCGAGAATGCCGACCACCAGATCCAGCGAGCGCGGCAGGATCAGGCCGACCCGATCCTCCACCCGCACACCGCGTTCCAGCAACTCGCGGGCCAGCCGGTTGGCGCGCTCGTCCAGCTCCCGATAGGTCAGCGCCGCCGCGCCGAACCGCACGGCCTCCGCCTGCGGGCTGCGCCGCACCTGCCGGTCGAACCGGGCGCAGATATCGTCGCCGGGCGGCGCGACGCGGTCGGGATTCCACCCCGTCAGCACCTGCGCGCGCTCTTGCGGCAGCAGGATCTCGACATCACCGACCCGGGCCTGCGGATCGCGGGTGATCTCCCGGCAGTAACGGGTGAATCGGTCACGGTGTGCCGCAACCACATCCGCGTCATAGGCGTACGGATTACCGTCGACGTCGATCTGCAGACCCGCACCGTCGGAGCGGTCGTAGACGGTGAAGGCGAGATCGTCCACCGGCCCGTTGCTCAGGTTGTGCACCGTCGTCGCCACCCCGGCGAAATCGACGGGCAGATAGAACGACAGAATATTCACGAACACCACCGGCAGCACCGCGTTCCCGCGCAGCGCCGCCAGCTCCTGGCGCAGATCCTCCAGCCGGTACTTGCGGTGCGCCAGTGCGGCTTTCAGCTCGGTCGCCGCCTGCGCCACCACCTCGGCGACGGTGCTGTCCGCGCGGATCCGGAACCGCACCAGCACCATATTCGCCGCCATGCCCGGCGTCATATTCGCCTCCGGCGTGGACCGGCCGGTCACCGGCAGCACCAGCACCACGTCCTCGCGGTCGATGATCCGATGCACATAGCAGGCGATGGCGGCCAGGATCACCCGCGTCCACTTCGACGCCAGCCCGGCCCCGACCGCGGCCAGATGATCGGCGAATTCCTGTGGCAGGTACGCGGTTTCGCGATAGAAGGACGGCGCGACCGAGCCGGCGCGGCGGCCCATGCCCACCAGTTCGACGTCGTCGGCGAACTTCTCCAGCCAGTACCGCCGATCCTGCGCGAACTGCTCGGACTCCCGATAGGCCCGCTCGTCGGCCACGAACGCGCCGCTGTGGCCGAACGGGTTCGGGCCCGCGTCCTGCCCGCGCACCAGCGCCGCATAATGCTGGGTGATGCGCTGAATGAACAGCGAGCCCGAATAGGCGTCCAGGATCGCGTGGTGGGCGCTCTCGAAGAACAGGCACAGCTCGTCGGACAGCCGGAACGCGGCGGCCGTGAACAGCCCGCCCGCCGCCAGATCCGGGGCACTCGCCAGATGCGCCTGCATCCACGCCATCGCGAACTGCCGCCCCTGCGGGTCCGCACGCAGGTCGTACGTCTCGATGACGCAGACGCATTCGTCGGAGTGCTCCTGGAAGATCTCGCCGTCGATCTCCACGAAACGGATACGGCACGGGTCGATCTCGTCGGCCGTGCGCTCGACCGCCGCCCGCAGCGCCGCCAGATCCACCTCGCCGTGAATCTCCACGTACTCCGCGATCCAGAACGCCGAACTGGACGGATCCAGGGCCTGGCCCATCACCACGCCCGTCTGGGCGCGCGACAACGGCCGCAGATCCGAGGATTTCGTCGACCGAACCATGATCAACTCCTTGGCGGGTGCGCGGCACCACGTGCCCACGCACGGCGGATGAGACGAAACACGACCTGCCCGAAGACAAGTCACGACCGCCCGATAGTTCGAAAATCACCCCGACTGTTCCCGGGGGGCACGTCCCGGATGCTGCTCGAACGGAACGCCGGAGAGCCAGGCCCCGAGATATACCGATCTTCCTCGGCGAGGGCAACCCTACAGCAATCTGATTGCGAACGGAAGGATACCGATAACCCTCCATACCGGATCATTCGAGACGTGCGGAGATCGCGCCGCGCCCGGCGCTCGAATTAGTCAATAATTCAATGGGATCCGACGATCCCGAGCCGCGAAACGAGTGCCGAGAAATTCCCCCACGGCGCGACGGAATATGACCTGCACCACGTTGACGGCGCAACCCCGAGGCCCCGCCGGGAAAGCCTTTGCGCCGCATACGCGCCGTATTGTGCCGCTTTACCTGCGAGAACGCATTGTCATCGAATTGAGTGCCAAATGCGGCTAGCCAGATGTTTGCTGTCGTGCTAGCTTCGGTGCCCGGAGAGCTGAAGTGGTTTGTTCAACCGACACTGTGGAGTCGCGATGGCAACGAGTACAAACCCTTTCGACGACGAGGATGGCCGATTCGTCGTTCTGGTCAATGCCGAGGAGCAACATTCCCTCTGGCCCACCTTCGCCGACGTCCCCGAGGGGTGGCGCGTCGTCTTCGGGGAGGACACCCGCGCCGCCTGCCTCGAGTACGTCGAGCGGAACTGGACCGATATGCGCCCGAAGACCCTGCGGGAGGCGATGAACTCGGCGAACTGAGCCGCGGCACTTACCCTTGCGGCCAGCCGGACGGGTCGCTCACCGGCCGGTCGATCTCGACCGGCGCCACCGGTCGTCCCTCGTACTGGGTCGACAGCACGATGTGCGTCTCGATCGCGCCGTGCTGCCCGATCCGCTCGGCCAGACCCTCGAAATGCCGCAGCGATCCGGCGCGCACCTTCAGCAGCGCGCAGTGGCTCCCGCTGAGCTTGTGCACCTCGACCACCTCCGGAAAGTCGTCCGCGGTACTGGTTTTCAGCAGGCAGCGGCCGAGTGCGCAGCGCAGGTGCACGAATGCCAGCACCGGCAGCCCGGCACGGGCCGCGTCGATGCGCGCCGTATATCCGGCGATGACGCCGCAGTCCTCCAGCCGCCGAACCCGATCGGCGACGGCGGGCGGCGACAGATTGACCCGGCGCGCGAGTTGGTTGTAGGACAGTCGCCCGTCGCGCTGTAACTCGGCCAGGATGTGCCAGTCGGTGTCGTCCAGGGGTTTGTTCGATTGCAAGGCGATCCCTCCCGAATTGGTTGCATTCGACAGCCGAGACCGCCGGAACTCCCTTCGTATCGTATTCTTTCGGGCTCGCGCGCCTTCTAGCGTTTCCGGCATGACTGCGATCGAGACTCGGCCGGGAGCGCGGGGCCGGATGGTGGCGCTGTTCCTCGGGGCGGCGGCAATGAGCCTGGCCATGGTGACGGCCAGCACGATGGGCACCCTGGTCGCGGCTGACTCGCTGGGGCCCGGCCTGTCCGGCCTGCCGAGCGCGGCCGGGGTGGTCGGTACCGCGGCGGGCGCGGCGCTGCTGACCGCGGTCATGCACCGGCGGGGTCGCCGGGCGGGGCTGGTGACCGGCTACGCGATCGGCGCGGTGGGTGGTGCGCTGGCGGCGGTGTCGGCGTCGATGATCGTGCTGCTCGTCGCGGGCATGGTCCTGCTCGGGGTGGGCAATGCGGCCGCGCAGTTGTCCCGTTACGCCGCAGCCGATCTGCGTCCCGACCGTCCCGGTCCGGCACTGGCCGCGGTGGTGTGGGCCGGGACCGTCGGGGCGGTCGGCGGGCCGCTGCTGCTCGCCCCGGTCTCGAACGCCGCGACGACCGCCGGATTCTCCGCGGGCACAGGCGTTTTCCTGGTGGCCGCCCTCGCGGTGATCGTATCGGCCGCTGCCGCACTGTCATTGCCGCGCGCCGTACCGGCATCCCCGCCGAGCACGACCGCCGCACCGCTACCGCCGATGCGAACGGCCTTGGCCGCCATGCTGATAGCCCAGATCGTCATGGCGGCCATCATGACCGCCGCGCCCCTCGACATCCATGCCCACGGCCACGGCCTCCCCACGATCGGCATGGTCGTGTCCGGCCACACCTTCGGCATGTTCGCCCTGGCCCCGCTCACCGGCCTGCTCCTGGACCGCTTCGGCGCCCGCCGCGTCATCGCGGTGGGCCTGGCGCTGCTCGTCCTGTCCTGCGCCGCAACCGTTCTCGCCTCCGCCGCGGGCGGCCTGGTCCTGGCCGCCGACCTCTTCCTCCTCGGCTACGGCTGGAACCTCGCCTACGTGGGCGGCAGCGCCCTCATCACCACCGCCCTCCCGCCCCTCGCCCGACTCCACGCCCAGGGCGCCATCGAATCCCGAATCTGGTCCGCCTCGGCCCTGGCAACCCTCCTGTCCACCCTCACCTTCACCCTCGGCGGCTACTCCCTACTCTCCCTGATATCCCTTGCCCTCCTGACGATTCCGTCCTTCCTCATGCTCCGGTCGGGCTCGGCGGTCACCGCGCGACGGAAATATCGATGACCGGATGGTCGGCCGGACCGAGCCAGCGCATCAGGGCATCCAGGTCCGGACCCGGGACGCTCACACACGGGACGCGCCCGACGGCGATCAGCCGGTGAACCGACCGCCGAGGCATATCACCAGCGGAGCAGGAGGGCGAGCATCGCCAGCAGCCATAGCAGCGCGATCGGCACGAGTACCAGCAGCCAGCCGTAACCCGGCCCGGCCGGGGCGCCCGGCGTGCGGGAAATCGAGAACCAGTTGCGCGTCTTGAACACACCCGATTGCCGCATCTCCAGGATTCGCGTAGTCGCCGCGGGCGACGCATACGGCGAAAATGTCTGCGATGGCTCGGAAATCGGGCAAATCGGCGTGGAGTGCCAGGTCATCAGGCAGCGCGAATTCGTGCAGATATACCCATCCATCGATGACCTCCCTCCGTTTGCCGGGGCGGCGCCAGCGTACTCGCCGAATACCCTCGACCACACCGAATCGGCGCAGGCCGTCCGTTTCGTCCATCCCATTCCCGCCTCGAATGCGGACTCGTGATCCATCGCGTCCTCGTCGGTGTCGGCCTGCTCCTCCAGCACGGCCCCGACCGTGAAACGACCGGCGGTTGCTGGCCACTGCGGCCAGCGTCGCGTGCTTCAGCGGCTCGCCTACGAACTCGGCGACCACGCGGGCGCACAGTCCGCCTTCCTGATCGCCATGCGCGTCGCCGCTGCCGCCCGGGAGCCGCAACCAGGGGCGTGGGCAATGACGCTGATCGCCAAGCAGTACGTCGACCTGGGAAAGCTCGCCGGTGTGCACCTGCTCCTCGACGGCGCGCAGCGGCTCTGCGCGCCCTCGCACCCCAGTCGGCGAATGTCGGCCGTATTCGTGGTCGCGCACGCTCTGGCGAACGCGAAACAGGGCGAGACGAACAACTTCGAACGCCATGTCGGCGCGGCCCGCACGGTGTCGAGACCTACCACGTCATCCCGGCACGCCCCACACATGATCCCGGCACGCTTTTGGCCGGGATCAAGGCCGGGGAACATTGCGCAGATTCGTTCGGGCCAGCTCGAGCATCTTGCCCACACCGCCGTCGAGGACCGTGCGCCCGGCGGCCAGGGCGAAGCCACGGACTTGGGCCGCGGTGATTTTCGGCGGGATGGAGAGTGCGTTGGGGTCGGTGCGGAGGTCCACCAGAGCGGGGCCGGGGTAGGCGAAGGCCGCGGTGAGCGCGCGGCGGATGTCGGTGGGCTTGTCGACACGCACCGCGTGGATGCCGCAGCCGCTGGCGATGGCGGCGAAGTCGACCACCGGGTGGTCGGTGCCGAAGTCGGGGTATCCGTCGACCAGCATCTCCAGTTTCACCATGCCGAGCGAGGCATTGTTGAACACCACCACCTTCACCGGCAGCTCGTAGGTGGACAGCGTCACCAGGTCGCCCAGGAGCATGGCCAGGCCGCCGTCCCCGGAGATCGACACCACCTGCCGCCCCGGCGCGGCCGACTGCGCGCCGATGGCGTGCGGCATGGCATTGGCCATGCTGCCGTGCCGGAAGGAGCCGATCACGCGGCGGCGTCCGTTCGGCGTGAGATACCGTGCGGCCCAAACGTTTCCCATCCCGGTGTCGACGGTGAACACCGCGTCGTCGGCGGCCACCTCGTCGAGCACGGCGGCGGCATATTCGGGATGGATCGGCGTGCGGTGCTCGATATCGGTGGTGTAGGCATCCACCACCTTCTCCAGCTTGCGGGCATGCTCGCGCAACATGCGATCCAGGAACGACCGGTCCGACCGCGTCCGCAGCAGCGGCAGCACCGCCCGGATCGTCGCGCCGACATCACCGTGCACGGCCAGATCCAGCGGAGTATGCCGACCCAGCCGCGACGGTTCGATATCGATCTGAATGGTGCGCCCCTGCGGCAGGAACTTGTCGTACGGAAAATCGGTGCCCAACAAGACGATTCGATCCGCGGCCTGCATGGCGTCGTAGCAGGCCCCGTACCCGAGCAGCCCGCTCATGCCGACATCATAGGGATTGTCGTACTGAATCCACTCCTTACCCCCGAGCGAATGCCCCACCGGAGCCAGCAGCGCCTCCGCCAACTGCATGACCTCGTCGTGCGCGGCCCGACAACCCGCCCCGGCGAACAACACCACCCTCTCGGAGTCGTCGAGCAGCCGAGCCAGTTCCGCGATCGTGTCCGAAGTCGGCACCGCAGGCGACGGCGCGGCCAGCCGCACCGGAACCACGGTGGGCCCCACCGCATTTTGCTCCGACACATCACCCGGAATGGTGAGCACCGACACTCCCCCGCGCCCGAGGGCGGTCTGCATGGCGATGTGCAGCAGCCGCGGCACCTGCGTCGGCTGGGAAATCATCTCGCTGAAATGACTGCATTCGAGAAACAGCCGATCCGGATGCGTCTCCTGAAAATACCCCGTGCCGATCTCCTCGGAGGGAATATGCGAGGCGATGGCCAATACCGGCGCGCCGCTGCGATGAGCATCGAACAGGCCGTTGATCAAATGCAGATTCCCGGGCCCGCAACTCCCCGCGCACACCGCCAGCCGCCCGCTGACCTGCGCCTCGGCCGCCGCGGCGAAGGCGGCGGTCTCCTCGTGCCGCACATGCACCCATTCGATACCGTCGGTGCGCCGAATCGCATCCACGATCGGGTTCAGGCTGTCGCCCACCACCCCGTAGATTCGCCGCACCCCCGCCTGCCGCAGGCTCTGCACCAACTGTTCGGCAACGGTTGCCATCGGGACTCCTTCCGTAGCGAACTGACCCTCCCAGTCTCCACGACATGGCACCATCGCCCGATATGACCACCGACAACGACGCCGCCATCCAACAATGGAACACCCTCCCCCGCGCAGCCCTGGAAGCCATGGAACCCGACGGCGATTTCGCGAAACGCCACCTGATCAATCCGGTCGTTCTCCGCATGCTCGGCAATGTGACAGACCGCCGCATCCTCGACGCCGGATGCGGCCACGGCTACCTCAGCCGAATGCTCGCAGAGCGCGGAGCAAAGGTAACCGGAGTCGAGCCCACCAACACAATGTTCTCCTACGCCCAAGAGAAAGAAACCACACTCCAGCACGGAATCCATTACGTCCGAGCCGATCTCACCCACCTCCCCGACCTGGGCCACTTCGACGCCGTCGTCTGCAACATGGTCCTACTCGCCATCCCCGACTGGAAACCAGCCATGCACACCTGCATCCAATCCCTAACCCCCGGCGGCCTGTTCATCTTCTCCATCACCCACCCAGCCTTCGAACAACTCCGCACCACCTGGCAAACCCACAACGAATACCGCCTCAACCGCTACCTGGAAGAATACGAAATCCCCAACCCCACAGCCCCCGACTACCACCGCCCGATCTCCACCTACCTCAACGAACTAACCACCCACGGCTGCCGACTACTCGAACTAGCCGAACCGGGCCTCGATCCCGAGTTGGCCCGGGAGAGACAATCAGAGGACCCCGGCCTCGAAGGCTACGTACACCTACCGAACTTCATGATCGTCGCCGCCGAACGCCTCTGATCGGTTCTGCCGCTATTCATCAAGCCACTGTTCGATCTGGTCAAGCGTCACAGCCGAGTGAACGCACTCACCGTCTTCCTGGTCGAACAGGACCCAACTGCACGACGAATATTCCTCCCGCACAAGACGATAGCCTGCCACCGTCGCCCGCTCGATCAGGCCTTTCGCCCGCTCGGCCTCCTTCTTTTCCAGCGTGGCTCGCGGGCAGTAACTGAGAATGACGCCCAGCTTCCTCATTACGGTGATGCGCTCCTGTTCGACATGATTGATTGTCTGGCAGTCGATGAGCTGTCGGTTCGAGCGTTGCGAGCCCCGCGAAGGCAACCTCCACCCGGGCACATCTACAGCACACCACAGCGCTGTCTGAAAGATAATGTCGAGCAGAGATTTTCCGTTTCTTGCCTCAAAAGCCCAGGGACGCTGTCAAACTGGCACCGTCATGCTCTCGAACTGAAAATGTCAGCGAGGAGTCACCGATGTCGAGCGAAGCACCAGGGCCGTCACTGCCGCACCGCCAGATGGGCCAGTACCTGCGTCGGGCGCGTGAAGACCAGGACCTGACGCAGGGTCAGGTAGCCGAGAGCCTAGGGTGGAGCGTGAGTACACAGTCACGGCTCGAACGTGGCGAGACCGGGCGCATTCGCGATCGCGACATCGAACATCTCTGTCGCACACTAGGTTTCGATGATGAGAAGACCGCGGCAATGGTCGGCCTCTTCAAACAGGGAGGTGAGCGGAGATGGTGGCATGCGTTCGGTGACGTCATCCCGGAGACCTTCAACGTCTACATCGGTCTGGAGTCGAACGCCTCCAAGATCGAGATCTACCGGCCCGACATCGTGCCAGGACTCTTCCAAACTGCCGAGTACGCTGCCGCGCTGGATCGCATCTACTTCCCGAATGACTCCGAGGAGGAGCTTCAACGCCGCATCGAGCTGAAGATGAAGCGCCAGAGCGTCATTACACGCAAGCTCAACCCGGTCTCGATCGAGATCATTCTCAGTGAGACCGCCCTCCATCCCCTGGTCGGCAGTCCCACAATCATGGCGAACTTGTGCCGCCACCTCGCGGACCTGAGCACCAAGCCGAACATCACCATCCGAATACTCCCATCCAGCGCCGGTTATCCGGTCGGCGGCCCGGTCGGACCCTTCACGATCCTCGAGTTCGGCAGGGACAAGGAAGGCAGCCTGGTCGAACCGACCGTGATCTATGTCGAGACATTCACCGGTGACATGTACCTTGAGGATGAGTCCGATCTCCGAAAGTATCGGGCGGCATGGGCGACGATCCAACGTGCCGCGTTGGACGCCGTGGCAAGTAGAAGGCTGCTTCGACAGCTCGCACAGAGGAGTCCTTGGCGTGAACATTGATCTATCCCAGGCCAATTGGTTCAAGAGCACTCGAAGCTCGATGGGCAAAGACTGTGTCGAAGTCGCGTTCCTCGACGGTGCCATGGTCGGCGTACGCGACTCGAAGAACCCCACCGGCCCGGCCCTCGTCTTCACCCCCACCGAATGGACCGCCTTCACCGGCGGACTTGAAGATGGCGAGTTCGACCGAGCGTAGTTGCCTCGAGCAGGCGCCGATTGCGGCAGATAGCAAGGAGATACGAAGCGTGAACGTCGATCTCTCGAAAGCTCACTGGTTCAAGTCCACCCGCAGCGGAGGTGGCAAAGACTGTGTAGAAGTCGCGTTCCTCGGTGAGGACCTGGTCGGCGTGCGCGACTCGAAGAATCCGACCGGCCCGGCCCTCGTCTTCACCCCTACCGAATGGGTCGCCTTCACCAGCGAACTGAAAGACGGCGAGTTCGACCGAGCATAATCGAATTCGAAGCGCCTACGGCCTCCTTCCGATTCAGGATGGAGGCCGTAGGCATATCCAGATGCAAGCCGAATCATCATAGGACCGGCTAGTTCTCGACGTACTTACTCAGCTCGCTGTTATCCAGCGCAGCCTTGTCGTTGATGCCGATGACGTATCCGTCAGGGTCACGGAAGTAGAACATCCGTTGTCCATTGTTATCGGCGGTCATCGGTTTGACGATCTCGGCGTGGGTGGAGATCTGGTTGTATGCCTGGTCGATGTCGTCGACGGCCAGGTAGAACATGCCCGCGAATCCGATCGGGGTGTCGGCCAGTACAGGGAGCCAGTTCTTCAGGTCGGCGTTGCTGTAGATCATGGCGCAGAATTGGCCCTTGTAGAGCAGCATGTGGATGTCGTCGCCAGGGCTGGCGGTGCTCGAGTCTGCGTCGAAGCCGAGATTCGCATAGAACGCCAGGGTGGTGGCGGTGTCTTTCACGCTGAGGCAGGGGGCGAAGGGCATGGTTTCGTCCTTTCGTGGTTACTGTGCGGGGGATTGTGGGTTCAGGCAGATGGGGGTGCCCTCGGGGTCGAGGATTACGACCCAGGGCTGGTGGCCTTCCCATTCGGGGGTTGCGCCCGGCTGGAATTCCGGCACGGTGGCACCGAGTTCGAGGGCGCGTTCGGTGGCGGCGGCGAGGTCGTCGACGGTCAGGTCGAAGTGCACGCGTTTGGGGTGGTCGGGGTCGTCGGGCCAGCGGGCGGGGGTGTGCCGGTCGACCGCGCCGAAGCACAGGGTGGTCCGGCCGTCGCCGATCATGGCGTAATCGTCGTCGCTGTGGTGGATCTGCCAGCCGAGCAACCGGCTGTAGAAATCGGCCAGCGTCGGTGGGTGTGCGGCGTCGATGGTGACGCAGGTGAACGAAATCGTCGTGGCCTCAGGGGAAATCGTCGGCATGGGTCTACTCCTGTTCGAGGGTTGTCACGGCGTCGGCGCGAGTCAATGCGATGCCGACCGAGGTGTCCTTGCCACGCAGCAACCGATTGCCGTAGATGGCAAGGTATCCGGGCAACCGGTACTTCCTGGCGATCAGCGCGCGAACGTGATTGGTCTCGTCGGTATCGAGAATCCGTGCGGTGGCGGCGATTTGGGCCCCACGGCGGTTGCCGCGCAGATCGCAGGCGGCGACGGTGACGCCGGGGTTTCGCCGCATGGCTTTGACCTTGCCGGTGTCGACGTTTTCGACCCACACGACCAACCGGTCACCGTCACGAGCCACCCAGATCGGAAATCCGACCGGAGTTCCGTTCTTACGCAGATACGTGAGGTAGACGTACTTGCCGTCACCGAGATCGGTGAACGAATTCATGAAAACCTCTTTCTCAGGACTCACGGCCGCTCCAGCAGGCCGAGAGTGTTGCCGCTCGGATCGGTGAAGAAGCCGTACGCCCCACCCGACGGCAGCGGTGTGCGGCCCTCGAAACTGCGCCCACCGGACCGGATGACCTCGCGCAGAGTGGTGTCGATACTCGGAGTCCGCAACAGCACCACCGGATGGCCGACCTGATACAGCGGACGAGCAGGCCCCGCGGCCGGATCATCGGCCAGGGCTATACCGATATCCGGCCCGCCCCCACTGGTCAGGATCGGGTAACCGGGCGACTGTTCCTTCAGATGCAACCCGAACAATCGCTCGTAGAACGTCCGCGTGCCCGACACATCGGGTGTCGAAATGGCAATCAGCGTAGCGGGATTCGCGTGCGGCGAGGCCACGGCATCCGGGCCTGGCTGCATCAGCGCGATCGTATTGCCGACGGGGTCGGTGAACATCGCGAACGAACCACCCGTCGAGATCGGCGTCGGCGGCTGCACCACCGCGCCCCCGAGCTCGCGCGCCCGCGCCAGGGCGGCGGGTATGTCCGGGACGCCGAAGAACACGATGCTCGTGCCGATCCGATACAGCGGTTCCAGGCCGCCCGCCTCCGGATTGCCGAGCGTGGCGATACCGATCTCGGGGCCGTCGCCCGCGGCCAGGATCGGATACTTCGGATAGTCGGCCGCCAGCGTCCAGCCGAAGGTTCGCTCGTAGAAGGCACGGTCGCGGGGGACGTCGGCCGAGGTGATGTCGATCAACGTCACCTGCGACGGCCGGACCGACGCCGACGCCGCGTCTCGAGGCTGGCGTTCGATGAACACGACCACCGCGACCACCAGCACGACCACCACGATCACGGCGCCGAGCAGACGCCGCGCATAGCGGCCATTTGCAGAAAGCTTGCCATTCATCGCTACCTCCCGACGTCGGTCAACACAGTTAACGTACATCAGTACATGTTCGCTTGTACACTAGTTGGCGATGCCAATCTCGGACAAGCGGAGGTACAGCTACTATGACTTGGGCATTCATGTTCGGAGCGATTGTGTGCGAGGTATTCGGCACCACCTGCATGAAGCTGTCGGATGGCTTTACCCGGCCGCTACCCGCGGCGGGGATGGCCCTCGGCTACTGCGGAGCCTTCGGTTTGCTGACACTCGCGCTGAAGCAGCTGCCGGTCGGTGTCGCCTATGCGACCTGGGCGGGCGTCGGCACCGGATTGGTCGCGCTGGTCGGCGTCGCCCTGCTCGGCGAGCCGTTGTCCGCGGCCAAGATCGCCGGTGTCGGGTTGGTGATCGCGGGTGTGGTCGTGCTCAATCTCGGCGGCGCGCACTGACCGTCCACGCCCCGGCGCGGCGGCTGATGTACGAATGTACGTAACCGGACGCCGCCCCCAGGAAGGACACCGCCACATGGCTCCCGAAGTCAGCCGCCAACGCCGACGGCGCGATCCGGCGCAACGACGAGCGGAGATCATCGCCGCCGCCGAGTCGATCATCGCGGACCAGGGTGTCGGCGCACTGACCCACCGTGCGGTGGCCCAGCACGCGGGCCTGTCACCGGGATCGGCGACCTACTACTTCGAGACCATCGACGACGTACTGCTGGCCGCCCTCCAGAATTCGGTCGACCGCTTCGATGACGGAATGACCCAGTGGGCCACCACCTTTCGCAACACCGACCACGCCACCCTGCTCGCAGGACTGGTGGACAGCGTCATGGTCTGCTTCGGGCCGGATCGCAATCAAATGATGGTCGCCTACGAACTCACCGCCGCCGCCATGCGCAACCCCGCACTACGCCCACTCGCCCAGCGCAGCATCGAAATCAGCGTGGCCCGCCTGAGCGAGGTCACCGACCCCGACACCGCCGCCGCCCTGACCGCCACCATCACCGGCCAGGTCCTCAACGGCCTGGCCGCCGAAACACCCCCCACCCGAACCGAAGTCGAGGCAATCCTCGCCCGAGTCCTCGGCCCCGCCTAGCCCGCTGCCGCGGCTTCGTCACCCAGCTCCGTCAGTACCTGCTGACCGATGGCGAAAGCGGAATTCGCTGCGGGCACACCCGCGTAAGCGCCGGTATGCAGTAGCACTTCGCCGATTTCGGTGGCGGTGATCCCGTCGGCGAGCGCGGCGCGGATATGCATCGCGATCTCCTCGTGCCGTCCGAGAGCGGTGAGTACGGCGAGGGTGATGCAGCGGCGGGTACGGCGGTCCAAGCCCTCGCGGGTCCAGATCGAGCCCCACACGGACTCGGTGATGTAATCCTGGAAGGGGCGGGTGAATTCGGTCGTGCGGGCGATGGCGCGGTCTACGTGTGCGTCGCCGAGGACTTCGCGCCGGACCGCCATGCCCTGCTCGACTCGCTCGTTCATGAATTGTCCTTCAGGTGTTGGAGAATCAGCTCGTTGACGAGGTCGGGCTGTTCGGCGCTGGCGAGATGGGCTCCCGGAGAAATGATTTCGAGCCGGGACCCGGGT
Organism: Nocardia terpenica; assembly: GCF_013186535.1. NCBI lineage: Bacteria > Bacillati > Actinomycetota > Actinomycetes > Mycobacteriales > Nocardiaceae > Nocardia > Nocardia terpenica. Next base: position 617,921 of record NZ_JABMCZ010000004.1, on the reverse strand, counting down.
ATCTCGGCGGCGATGTCGGCACCGTGTGACGGCGGTATCGCCGGATCGTCGGCTCCGGCGATCACCAGGGTTGGTGCGGTGATTCGTGACAGCCCGGCGGCGATGTCCATCGTTTCGATTGCGGCACAGCACGAGGCGTAGCCTTCGGCCGGGGTCGCCGCGATCATTCGTTGGTACGCGCGGGTCCGCTCGGGATCGGCGGCGCGCCACTGCGGGGTGAACCAGCGCTGTACCGCGGCCGCTGCGATCGCCTGTGTCCCTTCGGCTCTGACAATCCGTGCCCGGGCCGCCCAGCCGCTGGGCGGCCCGAGTTCGGCCGAGGTGCAGCACAGGGTGAGGCCGTCCACCCGATCCGGCGCATGCTCGGCGAGCCACATACCGACCATGCCGCCGAGGGACAGTCCGACGACATGCGCCCGTGCCACGCCCAATCGGTCCAGCAGGGCAATGACGTCCCCGCCGAGATCGGCCAGCGAGTACGGGCCGACCGGGACCGGCGATCGGCCGTGACCGCGATGGTCGTAGCGAATGACGCGATAGCCCGCCTCGACGAGCGCGGTGACCTGCGGTGCCCACATGCGCAGGTCACTGCCCAGCGACCCGCTCAACACGACCGGCCGTCCCCCTTCCGGCCCGGCGACGACATGGTGGACGGCAACGGGCATACCGGCGGTTCCCTCGCTCACGACCTGTCCTCCCATTCCTCGAGCGCCCGCCGGAGGAATGCACCGGCCGACCCCAGATAGTGCGCCGGATCGAGCAGTTCCGCTAACCGTGTGCGCCCCAAGTACTTTCCAATCACCGCATCGCCCGCTAGCAGATCGATGAGATCTCCCCCGTCGGCCAGCGCCCGCCGACAGCAGTCCGCGACAATATCGCTCGCTTCCTGCCGACTCACCGCCGCCCGCGAGGCCGAAACCAGCCCGATCGCAACGTTCTCCGCGAGCAGCAACCCCCCGGTCAGATCCAGATTGGCGCGCATCCGGTCCGGGTCGACCCGCAATCGCTCCAGGCTGGTGCGCAGCCAACACACCGCGGATCCGGTGGTGCGCAACAACTCCGACAGCGGCCGCCACTCCGCATGCCAGGCGCCCGCCGCCCGCTGATACTCGTGCGCCGACGCACCGAGCAGCGCGGCGACCAGCCCCGGCGCCTGCCCCGCCGCACCCGCGGCGAGCACGGCGGCCACCGGATTGCGCTTGTGCGGCATGGTCGAGGAACCACCTGTCCCGGCCGATCCCTGTTCGTACACCTCCGCGACCTCGGTCTGCGCGAGCAGGGTGAGGTCGCGCGCGATCTTCGCGACGGCCCCGCAGGTCTGCCCCAAAACGCCTGCCACCTCGGCGATCCGGCTGCGTTCGGTGTGCCACGGCAGCACCGGTTCGGCCAGTCCGAGCCGCCGGGCGATGCCACCCAGCACCGGAATTCCGCTGTCCCCCAATGCCGCCAGGGTCCCGACCGCCCCACCGAACTGCACCGCCAGTCGGTCGCGGCGGATCCGATCGAGCCGAGTCCGTGCCGCGGCAATGCCACCGAGCCACCCGGCCGCAGTCAGCCCGAATGTCACCGGCGGAGCCTGCTGCAACAGACTCCGCCCCGCCATGACGGTGTCGGCATACTCGTCGGCGAGCCCCGCTAGTATCGCTGCACAGGACCGCAATTCACCGTCCAGCACGTCGAAAGCCCGAGCCGTCACGAGCATCGCGGCCGTATCGCTCACATCCTGGCTGGTGGCGCCCAGATGCACGTAGGCGGCCGCCTCCGGCTCGACGCGCGCGGTCAGTGCGCGCACCAGCGGACCGGCGGGGTTGCCGATATCCACCGCCCGCGCCCCGATTGCGGTGACATCGTAATCATCGGCGCGGCAACATCGGACGATCGCCGCCGCGGCCGGGGCCGGAATCACGCCCGCATCCGCCGAGGCCAGCGCCAGCGCTCCCTCGAAATCGAGCATCGCCTGCAACCATGCCGCGCCGCTCACCCGCTCGGCGACCGGTCCGGCCGCGAGCACCCCGTCGAACAGCCCGTCAGACATCGAAGAACACGGTCTCCGAGTCGCCCTGTAGGTGCACGTCGAAAACGTAACCGTCGCTGCCGTATCCGGCCACCAGCGTGCTGCGCCGCTGCGGCGGCACCGTCGCCAGGACCGGGTCGGTCCGATGCCGGTCGGCGTGCTCGGGGAAATAGATGCGCGTGACGACCCGGTGCAGCAGGCCGCGAGCGAAGACCGACACGTCGATATGCGGCGCCTGCCGACCGTCCACGCTGCCGGGAACGACCGTCCGGACGGCGAATCCGCCGCCGCGGGTATCACTGCGCGCGAATCCGCGGAAGCCGTCGCGGACCCCGCGACCGTCGTCGGGATGGGCGAGGTGGCCGTTCTCGTCGGCCTGCCAGATCTCGACCATCGCATCGTCGACCGCCCGCTCGGCGCCGTCGAACACCCGGCCCCGAATCCACACCGCCCCAGGCATTTCCGGCCCCACCGCGTAGGGTCCGTCGTCCCAGGCGAGGCCGATATGCAGGAAGGGCCCGACGGTCTGCGACGGAGTGGTCGCCAGCCTAGTCGTCATGATCGTCCTCCTCGTTCTCGAACGGAGTGGCCTGCCGCCCGCGCAGCACGATGTCGAACTCGAACGCCAGCGCCCGCGCCGGCTCGGTGCGGACGTAGTCGAAGCGGCTGATCAGCAGCCTGCGACCGGGTTCGGGGACCGCGTTGAAGATGGGGTCCTGGAAGAACAGCGGATCGTCCGGAAAGTACATCTGGGTCACGAGCCGCTGGGTGAAGGCGCGCCCGAACAGCGAGAAATGGATATGCGCGGGCCGCCAGGCATTGTGGTGATTGCCCCACGGATACGCGCCCGGTTTGACGGTGGTGAACTCGTAGCGCCCCGCGCCGTCGGTGAGGGTGCGGCCGACGCCGTCGAAGTTGGGATCCAGCGGGCAATCCCAGGTGTCGCGGTCGTGCCGATAGCGGCCCCCGGCATTGGCCTGCCAGATCTCGATCAACGAGTGCGGCACCGGCTTGCCGTCCCCGTCGAGCAGCCGACCGTGCACGATAATGCGCTGCCCGAGCGGTTCGCCGCGATGCTGGGCCGTCAGGTCGTTGTCCCCCACGCCGATTCGATCCTCGCCGAGCACCGGGCCGGTCAGCTCGGTCAGCCGCTGCGGCAGCAACGTCAGCGGTCGTGTCGGATGCCGCAGGACGGTGGACCGATAGTCGGGTGAGTCGAGCGGCGGATGGGTGTGCTCGGAATCGCGGACATAGTCTGGCATTTGCGATGTCATGACGCTGCCTCCAGAACGACGGCCAGACCCTGGCCGACGCCGATGCAGAGCGCCGCGAGCCCCCAGCGGCTGCCCCGATGCCGCATCTCGCGAGCAAGCTGATTGATGATGCGGGCGCCGGAAGCGCCCAGCGGGTGACCGATGGCGATCGCGCCGCCATTGACATTGACGATCCCCGGATCCAGGTCGGACCACTCGGCCAGGCACGCAAGCGATTGCGCGGCGAACGCCTCGTTGAGTTCCACCACGCCCAGATCGCCCCAGCCGATTCCCGCGCGCCGCAGCGCGATTCGCGCCGCCCGCACCGGCCCGATGCCGAACACGTCGGGATCCACACCCGCCGCGCCCCGCCCCGCGATACGGGCCAGCGGCCTGCGCCCGAGCCGGTCGGCCAGGGACTCGTCACCGAGCAGCAGCGCGGCGGCACCGTCGTTGAGCGGCGAGGCATTTCCGGCGGTGACGGTGCCCTCCGCCCGGAACGACGGGGTCAGCCGCGCCAGCGTCGCGACGGTGGTGTCCGGGCGCAGCGATTCGTCGCGGGCCAGGTCGGTGCCGGGGACGGCGACGACGTGATCGTCGTAGAAGCCGCTGTCCCAAGCCTTCCCGGTCAGTTGGTGGCTGCGCGCCGCGAACTCGTCCTGCGCCGCCCGGCCGATACCGTAACGGTCGGCGAGGATTTCGGTGCTCTCCCCCAGCGACACCGTCCATCGCGCGGGCATGGCCGGATTCACCAGACGCCACCCGAGCGTCGTCGAATGCAGGGTTTCGCTGCCCGCGGGAAAACCCTTGGCGGGCTTGGCCAGTACCCAGGGCGCCCGGCTCATCGATTCCACTCCGCCGACGACAACCAGTGCGGCGTCGCCGGTTTCGATCATGCGGGAGGCCTGTCCGGCCGCATCCATGCTCGATCCGCACAGCCGGTTGACGGTGGTGCCGGGCACCGACGTCGGCCAGCCCGCCAGCAGCACCGCCATGCGCGCGACATTGCGATTGTCCTCGCCGGATTGATTGGCCGCGCCGAACACGACCTCGTCGACGGCGGCGGGGTCCAGATCGTTCCGGTCGGCGAGTGCCCGCAGCACGTGGGCGGCGAGATCGTCGGGTCGCACCCCGCCGAGGCCACCACCGTAGCGGCCGAACGGAGTTCGCACGCCGTCGTAGAGAAAAGCGCCCGTCATGACGCCCCCTGTAAGGCGCGCAGCGCCGACAGTTCGGCATCCGTCGGTGGCTCGGTGACCTCGATATCGGTGGCGGCCTTCAGATCCCAGCCGGTGGCCTCGCGCACCTGCGCCGCGGTGACACCGGGATGCACTGCGACGAGGGTCAATTCGCCGCTCGCATCGGGCCGCATGACGCCGAGATCGGTGATCACCATGGTCGGGCCCGCACCCCGCAGCCCGAGCGCGGCCCGTTCACCGTGCCCGCGCCCGTGCCCGAACGAGGTCACGAAGTCGACCCGTTCGACGAACGAGCGCCGGGACTGGCGAACCACCACGAACACCTCGCCGCAGGACGCGGCGATCTCCGGCGCCCCGCCCGCGCCGGGCAGCCGGACCTTCGGATGGGCGTAGTCGCCGCCGATGACGGTGGTGTTGATATTGCCGTACCGGTCGAGCTGCGCGGCGCCCAGGAAACCGATATCGATGCGGCCCGGCTGCAACCAGTAGTTGAACACCTCCGGCACGCTGATCACCGCATCGGCCGTCTCGGCGAGGATGCCGTCGCCGATCGACGCGGGCAGCCGGTTCGGCTTGGAACCCAGTGTCCCCGACTCGTAGACGAGCACGAGCTCGGGTGCGTGCGTGGTGCGCGCGAGATTCGCTGCCGCGGACGGCAATCCGATGCCCACGAAACACCGCTTGTCCCCGCGCAGGGCCCGCGCGGCGGCGACGGTCATCATCTCGTCGGCGGTGTACGGCAGACCGGTTGCGGCGGAGGAGGTTTCGGTGGCGGTCATGCGTTGCTCCCGGTGTCGGCGAACACGTGCTCGTGCAACCAGCGGACGAAGGTGTCCCGGTCGCGGCCGATGGCGTCCCAGTCGGCGTAATAGGCGTTGTCGCGCTCGCTGTAGTCCTGCGCGTAGGACGGGTGAGCCCCGCCCGGAACCTCGGCGACGGCGGTTACGGCCCAGGCGGGCAACACGATCGCGCCGGGCACCGGGGTGAGCGTATCGACGATTTCCTCCACGGTGACCAGGCTGCGGCGGGCGGCCAGCACGGCCTCCTTCTGCACCCCGAGCAGCCCCCACAGCTGCACATTCCCGTCCCGATCGGCGCGCTGCGCGTGGATGACGGTGACGTCCGGGTTCAGCGCCGGGACCGCCGTGAGCCGTTCACCGGTGAACGGGCACACGATCGGTTTGATCGTGTCGGTCACCGTCGCCAGGTCGGTGCCCACATAGCCGCGCAGCACCGCGAACGGCAGCCCCGACGCCCCGGCGACATAGCGATTCGCCATGCCCGCGTGGCTGTGTTCCTCGATCTCCAGCGGGACCGGCCACGAATTCTGCACGGCGTCCCGGAACCGGTGCAGCGACCCGACACCGGGATTGCCGCCCCAGGAGAAGATCAGTTTGCGGGCGCATCCCGCGCCGATCAGCTGGTCGTACACGATATCCGGGGTCATTCGCACCAGGGTCAGATCGCGGCGGCGCTGACGGATGATCTCCTGCCCGGCGGCCACCGGAATCAGATGGGTGAACCCCTCGAGGGCGGCGGTGTCGCCGTCGTGGACAAGTTCGGCGACCGCCTCCGCCAGGGATACGATCTCGGCCACATTCTCTCCTTGCTCGTCGTGTGAAAATCCCTATGCCCAACCCGTGTACGCCTCGGCCAGATAGGCCGCGCCGTGCCGCGAACCGGTGACCAGCGACAACTCCGCCCGCTGCCGCTCCCGATCGAACGCGGACACGCCCTCGGCGGAATGCAGCATCGTCGTCATCCAGTAGGAGAAGTGCTGTGCCTTCCACACCCGGTCGAGGGCACGGTCGCCGTAGGTGTCGAGCACGTCCTCGCGACCGCGGGCGAAGAACTCCGTGATCACCTCGTGCAGGACGCGCACATCGGCGAGCGCCAGATTCAGGCCCTTCGCGCCGGTCGGCGGGACGGTGTGGGCCGCGTCCCCGGCCAGCAGCAGCCTGCCGTGCCGCATCGGCGCGGTCACGAACGACCGAAACGGCAGCACCGTCCTGGCGCCGATCGGCCCCTCCCGCAGCTCGAAACCGTTGCCGTTGACGCGCTTTCGCATTTCCGCCCAGATCCGGTCGTCGTCCCACGCCTGCACGCGCTCGGTGGGCGAACACTGGAAATACATGCGCTGCATCGTCGGTGTGCGCTGGCTGACCAGAGCGAACCCGTGCTCGGAGCGCGCATAGATCAGTTCCGGATGCGACTGGGGCGCGTCGGTGAGGAACCCGAACCACGCGAACGGATACTCGCGGAACCATTCGGTACGAACACCGTCCGGCAACGCCCGGCGGCAGATCGATCGAGAACCGTCCGCCCCGACGAGCAGATCCGCCTCCACCCGCACCGCACGGCCATCGGCATCGGCGAACGTCACGACCGGACGGTCCCCGGTGATATCGACCGCGGTATCGGCGACGCCGTAGCGCACATCGCCGCCGTCGGCCGTGCGCCGCGCGGCCAGATCGATGAACACCTCGGTCTGCGGATACAGCCACACCGACTCCCCGACGAGGTCCCGGAAGTCGATCCGATGGTTCTCTCCGTCGAATCGCAACACCACGCCGTCGTGCCGATCCCCCTCGGCGACAACACGATCCGACACCCCCGAGTCCACCAGCAGCCGCACCGAACCGGCCTCGAGAATGCCCGCCCGGCTCGTCGTGGCGATCTCCTCGCGCGTACGAATATCCACCACGACCGAGTCGATTCCGGAGCGAGACAGCAGGTGCGAGAGCATCAGCCCGGCCGGTCCCGCGCCGACGATGGCGACCTGCGTGCGGGTCCCTGTCATGCCGCATCCCCCTCCGCACGCACCAGCGACAACGACGTCGACATGTTGTACCCCGCCTCACGCATCGGCCACACGAGCAATCACCCGTGATGACCATCACGCTAAAATGACGTCCTTCAGAAAACCAATAGATGTTTTTCGCGTTGCGTATCGAGGGGATCTATGTCCGGGAGTTTCGATCTCAACCTGGTCCGGACATTCGTGGTGCTCTACGAGACCAGAAGCGTCACCGCCGCCGCCGATGTCCTCGGCGTCACCCAGCCCACCGTCAGCTACGGCCTGGGCAAGCTTCGCCGACGACTGCACGACGAGCTCTTCGTGCGCGGCCCCGGCGGACTGGCGCCGACCTCCGAAGCGGAGCGAATGTATCCGACGCTGCGCGCCGCCGTGGAGCACGTCGACGTGATATTCGGGGCCGCAACCGAATTCGATCCCTCGCAGCCCGCGAGCTTCGCACTCGGCCTCTCCGATCTCGGCGAGGTCAACGTCCTGCCCCGCGTGCTGGCGGAGCTGCGCGCCCGCGCACCCGCGATCACCCTGCACGTGCACGCGTTCGATATCGGCGCCGCGACCGACCAATTGACCCGCGGCCAGGTGGACGCGATCGTCGCCAGCCCCGAACTGGACTCCCCCCGGCTGAGCCGGACGCCGCTGTTCACCGAGGGGTATGCGGCGCTGGTGGCGGCCGATCATCCACGGCTACAGGGCAACTCGGCCACCGAGGCCGAACTCCACCGCGAACGGCACGTGGTCGTCGACGGCGTCACCGGCCACCCCGGGCCGCGCCGCGCCCTGCACGAGCACGGGCTCGACGCACGGATCACCGTGCGGGTCACCCGATTTGCGACCCTGCCCTACGTGGTACAGAACAGCGACCTGGTCGCCATCGTCCCCGAACTGGTCGCCGCCGCCCTCGCCCGCACCCACCCCGTGCGGGTCATCACCCTACCCTGGCCGATCGAACCGGTCGAGGTGTGCGCCTACACCCGCCGCACCCCCGGCCGCGGCGCCGCCCAGCGCTGGTTCCTCGGCGTCATCCGCGCGGCCGTGCGGGATATCCGCGCGTAGGAAGGGATTTCAGGAGCGTACGAGCAGGACTCCCCCGGCGGCGAGCACGGCGAGCACTATGCCGACGATGCCGTAGCCGAGGCGATGGTCGCGCACGCCGGGCACGAAGCGGTCCAGCGCGCAGCGGCCGGGTCCGGTCAGCGCGATCGAGGCGGCGGCGAGGCCGAGCAGGAGTTCGTATTCGACTCCCTTCGGCGCGAAGAATCCGCCGTCCCATTTCACGGCGATCGCATTGATCAGCGTGCCGATCACCGCGGCCCCGGCACACCGGCTGCGAATGACCGAACTCGCCGCGGCGCTGTACACCTCCAAAAGCGGTCTCAGCTACCAGATCACCCAACTGGAAAGGCCGGGCTGGTTTACCGCGAACCGTGCCCCTCCGACGAGCGCGGCGTCGTCGCGGTCCTCACCGCCACCGGCCGCCGCCTCGAACGCATCCCACCCGGTCATGTCACGACCGTCCGCCGAGCACTCATCGACGGCCTCACCCCCGCCCAGCAGGACCTCATCGCCGACGCCCTGGCGGAAATCGCCCACCGGCTCGAGTCGGCCACCGATAGCGGAAACCCCACGGCGATACCGACCGGGGGATAGGGTGCGGCGGAGTCACCGGCTCGTTCTCGGCGCGACCGCACGGAGGAGAAGGGAACGAAGGAGATGGGAAAACAGGCAGTAACCGTGCTCTACGTCCTCGCACTGATAGCCGTCGTGGTCGGCGTGGACATCCTTTTCTTCAGGCACCACTTCTGGGGCCGCCTGCTGGTGAACGTCGGAATAGTCCTGGTATTCGGGGCTTTCTACCTGCGATTCGTGAAGGAATAGCCGTCGTTCGACAATGCTCGCCCAACCGGGCGTGCAGCCGGACTTCGTTGCCGCCGTTGCGTGATGTATTGAGCACAGTCCGTCTGGACGGTATCGTCACACGGGTCGACAGCACTCGAACCCTTGTGGAGGGCCGCCATGGATCCCGCTCGCGACTACGAACAGATCAACCGTCGTCTGCTGACGGTCGAGTTCACGACCGAGCTCGTGTTGGGGAGCGAGTTCGCGCAGATTGCGACCTTTGCGGTGCCGAGCATCGGCGAATTACTGGACCGGACAGGCGAATTCGTCTCCGATGGAGTTCGGCGCAATGACGATACCGGGCTGCTGCTCGGGGAGGTGACCGTGCACGGGTTCGGTTCCGCGCGGGGGAAGCGGGCCCTCGGCCGGATCAACCGGGTGCACGCGCCGTACGACATCTCCGGCGACGATTTCCGTTATGTGCTGGCCACTTTCGTGGTCTACGGGGTGCGCACGGTCGCCATGCACGGTCGGCGGCCACTGACCACGATCGAGCGCGACGGCCTGTTCCACCACTATCGGCAGCTCGGCAGGCACATGGCCATCAAGGACATTCCCGAATCCTATGGGGAGATGGCCGCATTCCTGGACGCCTACGAGGCCGAGCGCTTCGGCTTCACCGCGGGCGCGCACCGGGTGGCCATGGCCAATCGGGATCGTATGGCCGCACAATACTTTCCGAGGCTGCCGCGGTCGGCGGCGCTGGACCTCACCGACGCCCTGGTTCCCGAGCACCTGCGGCGAACGCTGCGGTTGCCACGCCCGAGCCCGGCCGCGCGTGCGCTGGTGGCCACCGGACTGAAGGTGCGCCAGGTGGCGGGCCGCTATCTGCCGAGAAACGGCACGCCGGTCGACCTGCTCGCCGCCTCGGCCGAGCGCAGCTATCCCGATGGGTACACGATCGATCAACTCGGCCCGCGCTGCCCGGTCGAGCGCTAGCCGGAACGCGGTGCCCGCCTGGTCATTTCGATCAAATGGTCGCGCACCTGCCCGGCCAGTGGTTCCGACAGCGGGGCGAGCCCGAACAGGCGGGACAGAAACCAGCCGTCGGCGGCGAGCCGGACCACGGTCGCCCGGACCGGATCGATGCCGTCGTCTTCCAGCCTGCGCTGGAACGTTTCGTACCACTCACGCAGCGGCTGCAGCAGGGTGGGGTCGAGGGTGGCGGCGGCGAGCAGGGCGGCGGCGACGCGCTCGGGGCGGCGGTCGTGTGGGTGCTCGACGCTACCGATCAGGAATGCCCGGGCGGCCGCGCCGGGTTCGGCGTCCACCGGGATCGCCATCTGCTCGACCAGCCGGTCGATCATGGCGCGCACCAGGGCGAGCTTGTTCGGAAAGTAGTGCAGCAGACCGCCTTTGCTCACCCCCGCCGCCGCGGCCACCCGCTCCAGGGTCAGATGCCCGGCCCCCTCCCCCAGCAACACGTCCTCGGCGGTATCCAACAGCCGCTCGCGCACACCGATCCGCGGCTTCGCCACCTCGCCCGCAACGGCCGTCCCCGGCTCCCCCGCCTTCCGACCGCGATAAGCCCTGGCCTGACAAGCGCGCGAGCAATAGGTCGACGGACGCCCACGCCCCCTCGACGCAAGCGCTTTCCCACACACAGCACACCCGGCCATCCCATCCTCCACTCGTCTCCTCGTGACGAAATTCTAGCGGACGATTGTGATGAAATTGCGCGGCGGTCCTATGAACGCCGGTCGGCCTCCATCCGCTGGACATAGGCGACCGCGTCGCCGACGGTCCGCAGATCCTCCAGGTCCCCATCCGGAACCCGCACGCCGTACCTGTCCTCCACCTGCACGACAATCTCCACCAGCGACAACGAGTCGACCTCCAGATCGTCGACGAAGGACCTCTCCATCGCCACCTCCGAAGCGTCGATGCCGGTCACCTCCTCGATGATCTCCGCAATGCCAGCCACGACTTCCTCCTGCGTGATAGCCACGAATCACCCTTTCCTGTGCGACATTTCGAGCGGCAATGCCAGTACGCTAAAAGCTCCATCGGGGTGGAGGTTCAACACGTTGTGACAGACGACACACGGCCCAGGGTGCTGGTGAGCATCGGAGAGTTGGCGCGTAACACCGGCCTTCCGGTGCGAACGATCCGGTTCTACTGCGACGAAGGCATTCTCGAATCCCGCCGGAGCGCGGGCGGGCATCGGATGTTCGACGCGGACAGCGCGACCGAGCGTCTGCTTCTGGTGCGGCGGCTGCGCGCGCTCGGTCTCGGGCTGAGCTCGATTACCGATGTGCTGCACGGGGAGCGGTCCATCGGCGAGGCCGTCGCCGCCGAAAGCGCCCGGCTCGATGGGGAATTCAGGTCGCTGGCGTGGCGGCGGGCATCACTGCGGGCGGTCGAGGCGGCCGCACCGACCCGGCGGGGCGAGCGGCTCGCGCTGCTGGCCGCCGCACAGGACGGCGGTGCGGCACACGAGTGCCTCGTGCGGTTCTGGCGGCGCATCCTCACACCGACGCGCGGGTGCGACTTCGACACCTTTGTGTGCGGGAATATCCCGGAGCCGCCCGCCGATCCATCCGTCGACGAGGTGGTCGCGTATGCCGAGCTGGTCGCTCTGGTCACCGACTCCGACATGAACAGCGCTGTAAGACAGCAGCTCTGGCGAAATCAGCCGGAACTGATCCGCGACCGCAGGGGGCTGTTCTTCAGCATCGGCGACATAGTGCTCGATGTCATTCCGCTCGTATCGAAAGGCGTGCGGCCGCACGGTGGTAGCGAACTCGATGGATTCGTCGAGGCCCACGCCAGTGCGCGACGGGAGCGTGATTCCCGCCGGTTCCGGGAGCAACTACTGGTCGGTGCGACCGACACCGACCATCGAATCCATCGCTACTGGGCTCTGATCGGGCAGCTCTTCGGAACCTCCGTCACCGTGGGGCAGGCCCACCACTGGCTGTACGACGCACTGGTTTACTGCGCCGCGCCTCAGGAGCGGCGGGGCGACAGCGTGTAGCTGAACGAGATCACGAAATCGATGCCGAGGATGACCGCCCACGGAACCATCACGCCCCACAGCGGGATGGTGCGATGGATATCGCCGACCAGGAGCGTGAAAACGCCCAGGACGGCCGCGCCGATCACGTAGGCCAGCACGTGCCGGAACCATTGCGCCCGTTCGTGAGCCGCGTGCGCGCGGCCCGCCTTGGGCGGGCGGGTCGGCGCGGGGCCGTGGGCGAAGCGGTGCGCGAAACGCTCGTCGGCCCAGCGGATCATCTGCGATCCGAAGGCGACCGACACGCCGATGTAGATGGCAGCCAGGCCGTGGGACGCGGTCGCGTGGCCGCCGCCGCGCAGGTCGAGCACCGCCGCCGCCAGCAGGACGACGTCCACCAGGGGGACCGCCATGAGCAGGGCCTTGCTCAGCCCGCGGGCCGGGGTCAGGTACCGCACCGCCAGACCGAGCAGGAGCAGCACCCAGAACCCGATCTCGCAGCCGATGATCACCGCAATCACATCGAGCTCCTTATTTCGCACAGTCGTATCAAAACCAAAATAACACATCTGTGTGAAAATGGGATCGTGCCCAAGATCGTCGATCATCAAGTCCGGCGGGTGGAGCTCGCCGAGGCCGTCGGGCGGGTCGTCGCGCGCGATGGAGTGGACGGGCTGTCGGTGCGGTCGGTGGCGGCCGAGGCCGGTTGGTCGCCCGGTGCGCTGCGCTACTACTTCACGACCCGCACCGAGCTGCTGGCCTTCGCGTGCGCGGAGGTCATTACCCGGGTGACCGCGCGTGTCGAGGCGCTGCCGCGCGAGGGTTCGCCGCGCGATCAGGTGCGCGCCCTCCTGCACGAGACCATGCCGCTGGACGACCACCGCCGGACGGAGGCGGCCATCGCGTTCTCCTTCGTCGCGCTGGGACTGGGCAATTCGGAGCTGGCCGAGGTGGAGCGCCGCCATTTCGACGCCATGTACGGCATGTGCCGCGATCTGGTCGACGGCCTGGCCGCCGCCCATCTGCTCGCCGAGACCGACGCACCGGTGCGGGCGCTGGCCCGCCGCCTGCACGCGCTGGTGGACGGCCTGAGCCTGCAGGGGCTGGCCCGGCACCTCTCCCCCGCGCAGATGATCGATCAGCTGGACGCATTCCTCGACGAACTGCTTGCGCCCCAAGCACACTCGAGCACCTGATATTCCATTGTCCCCATTACCCGTTCATGGTTCGATCGCCGCATGTCCGCAGTACCACCGCTGCTCGATCGGGTCGCCGAAACCGTAGGCGCGGCCATCGCCCGCACCCACCCCGACGCCGCGGGTGCCGATCCGGTCGTGCGTCGCTCCGCCCGGGCGGACTTCCAGTCGAATGCCGCACTGTCCCTGGCCAAACGGCTACACCTCGGCCCGGGCACACTCGCGGGCGGGCTCGCGCAGGCGCTGACCGACCCGGACGAGCGGCTGCTCGGCGAGGTGAGCGTGTCCGGCCCCGGCTTCCTCAATCTGACCGTCGCGGACCGGCCGCTGTGGGAGCAGGTCGCGGCGCGGCTGGCCGATGACCGGCTCGGTGTCGGCGCGCCCGAGGACGGCCGCCGCACGCTCGTGGACTACAGCGCGCCGAATATCGCGAAAGAGCTGCACGTGGGCCATCTCCGGACCACGATCATCGGCGACAGCCTGGTCCGCGTGCTGAGGTTCCTGGGCGCGGAGGTGGTTCGCGTCAATCACGTGGGCGACTGGGGCACCCAGTTCGGGATGCTCATCCAATACCTGGACGAACATCCCGACCAGCAGTGGCGCGGCGAATCCGCCGTCTCCGCACTGGATGCGCGGTACAAGGCCGCGCGGGCGCTGTTCGAGGCCGATCCGGCCTTCGCCGACCGATCGCGGGCCCGGGTCGTCGCCCTGCAATCGGGCGATCCGGCCACGCTGGCGCGCTGGCGGGAGATCGTCGCCGAATCCGAGCGCGCGTTCGCGGCCGTCTACGCGCGGCTCGGCGTGCTGCTGACGGCGACGGATTCGGTGGGGGAATCGTTCTACAATCCGATGCTGGCCGATACGGTCGCGGAGCTGGTGGCCGCGGGCATCGCCGAGGTGAGCGACGGTGCGCTGGTGGTGTTCTCGACCGAGGCCACCGGTCCCGACGGGCGGCCGGTGCCGCTCATGCTGCGTAAGCGCGACGGCAGATACGGCTACGACACCACCGATTTGGCCGCGATCCGCTATCGGATCACCGAACTCGGTGCGCGGCGGCTGCTGTATGTCACCGATTCCCGGCAGACGCTGCACTTCCGGCTGGTCTTCGAAACCGCCCGGCGCGCAGGCTGGTCCGGCGACGGGATCGAGGCCGAGCACGTCGCCTTCGGCACGGTGCTGGGCCCGGACGGACGCCCGTTCCAGACGCGCGCGGGCGGTACCGTGCGGCTCACCGCATTGCTCGACGATGCCGTCGCGGCGGCGAGAGCGGTTGTCGCGGAGAAGAATCCGGATATGCCGGAGGAGGAGCTGACGGAGATCGCGGAGATCGCGGGCATCGGTGCGGTGAAGTACGCCGACCTGTCGACCTCACGGGTGAAGGACTATACCTTCGATCCCCAACGGATGGTGGCCTTCACCGGGAACACCGGTGTCTACCTGCAATACGCGCACGCTCGTATCCACTCGATTCTCCGCAAGGCCGAAAACGCCACCGGCACTGTCGATCCCACGATCGCGCCGCAACCGGCGGAGCGCGCGTTGGCGCTGCGCCTGGATGCCTACGGCGGCACCGTCATCGAGGTCGCCGACACCCTCGAACCGCATCGGCTGTGCGGCTACCTCTACGATCTCGCCCGCGATTTCACCGCCTTCTACGACACCTGCCCGGTGCTGTCCGCCCCGCACCCGGTGCGCGACAACCGGATCGCGCTGTGTGGCCTCACCGCCCGCACCCTGGCGCACGGGCTGGGATTGCTCGGGATCACCGCGCCCGATCGGATGTAGTGCGGTCGATCTCGGCCATGTGCTCCTCCGCCCAGGCGCGCAGCGCGGACAGCGGCACCTCCAGGGAGAGGCCCAGTTCGGTCAGGCGGTAGTGCACGCGCGGCGGCACGGTCGGTTCGACGCGGCGCGCGACCAGGCCGTCGGCGGTCAGGTTCCGCAGCGTCACCGACAGCATTTTCTGCGAGACGCCGGGCATGCGCCGCCGCAGTTCGGCGAAGCGCACCTCGGTGGGCGCGGCCTCGGCCAGCAGCTTCACCACCATGGACACCCATTTGGTGCCCAGGCGATCGAGCAGCTGCCGGGTCGGGCAGTGCGGGTCGAACACATCGCCGCGGGCGGGCGCGGTCGTATCGGAGGGGGTCACCTCGGGCTCACCACCTGTCGGGAAAGTGCCTTCTTGGCAGGCAGGGCCATGTTACCTACGGTCAGGTGGTTACCAACGGTTACTGCTTCGGGAGGCTCGATGCCGGTCGATATCGTGGTAGATCACGTGCGCGCCAATGGAATCCAGCTGCGGGTGGCGACCGCGGGCCGCGGCCCCGCGGTCCTGCTGCTGCACGGCTTTCCGCACACGTGGCAGCTGTGGCGACCGGTCATCGACCACCTTGCCGAGCGGTATCGGGTCATCGCACCGGACCTGCGCGGACTCGGCGGCAGCACGCGGGCGGCCGATGGCTACGACGCCGAGAATCAGGCCGCCGATATCGCAGGATTGCTCGACGCGCTCGACATTCCGTCCGCCGCGGTGGTGGCCATCGATGCGTCGGTGGCGCCGGCGTTTTTGTTCGCGCTGCATCACCTCGATCGGGTGCGGCGGCTCGTGCTCATGGAGGCGGCCCTCGGCGCGCTGCCCGGCGCGGAGGACTTTCTCGCCGCCGGGCCACCATGGTGGTTCGGTTTCCACGCCGTGCCGGGGCTGGCCGACACCGTCCTCGCCGGGCACGAATCCGCCTATATCGATTGGTTTCTCGATATCGGCACGCTGGGCCGCGGTGTGCCCCGGCCGATTCGGGATGCCTTCGTGGCCGCCTACACCGGAACCGAGGCGCTGCGTAGCGCATTCGGCCACTATCGCGCCATGTCCGTCACCGCCGATCAGATCCGGCGAGCGGTCGCCACCGCCAGGCTGACGATGCCGACGCTGGCCGTGGGCGCGCATCCTGTGGGTGGCGCGCTCGAGCGGCAATTGCGCCCGATCGCCGACGATCTCACCGGGCACGTGCTCACCGACTGCGGGCACATCATCCCCCTCGACGGGACGGCGCCACTGCTCGCGCTCCTGAAGAATTTTCTCGCCGCACCCCACCGAACTACTTCGTTTGGGGCACAAACGATCTCGGCTACTTGCCCGTGACGGCACCGCCGTATCGCGTGATCGGCGGGTTCGGTTGGTTCGGCCAAATGTCGTTCCGTGTGAGAACATCCCTGGCACATGTGGTCACCCCACCACACATGGGATGACTTCGAGTGCCCGACGAGGGCTCAGCTGGAAAGAGTTTGGTAGGAATGCACGACTCCCACCACGCGACGACCGTGACCCGGCCTCGTGTGCGGCAGGTACCGCTGTCGTTCGGGCAGCAGCGCCTGTGGGTTCTGGCGCAGATCGACGACGCGAATGCGGCGTACAACGAGGCGATGGCCTTCGATCTGCGCGGTTCGCTGGATCGCACGCTGCTGGCCCGCGCCCTGGATGCCCTGGTGGCCCGGCACGAAGCGCTGCGCACCCGCCTGATCCCCGCCGATGGCGAGGTATGGCAGCACATCGACCCGCCCGACACCGGATTCGCCCTCGAGGTGGTGGATCTGACCGGCGACCCGGACGCCGACCGGCGGCTGCGCGAGATCCGCAGGCTCGACGCCGAAACCCCCTTCGATGCGAGCCGGGGCCCGCTGGCGCGCGGCCATCTGGTGGTGCTCGGCCCGCAGCATCACGTGCTGCTCGCGACGGTGCACCACATCGTGTTCGACGGTGCGTCGCGCGATATTTTCCTGCGCGAGCTCGGCGTGTACTACACCGCCTTCCGGCGCGGCGTGGACCCCGAGCTGCCGGAATTGCCGTGGCAGTATGCCGATTACGCGCGGTGGCAGCGGGACTGGCTGGCGGGCGACGAGCCGTCGGCGCAGGCCGACTACTGGACCCGGACGCTGGCGGACGTGCCGCCGATGCTGGACCTGCCGACCGACCGCCCGCGCCCGGCCGAGCAGCGCTACCACGGCGCCCGGGTGCCCGTCGTCCTCGATGAGGATCTGACCGCGGCGCTCACGTCCCTCGCCGACGCGCACGGTGTCACCGTGTACTCGGCCATTCTGTCCGGCTGGGCGGTGCTGCTGTCGCGGCTGACCGGCGCGACCGACCTCGTCGTGGGCGTCCCCACCGCCAATCGGCGGCGCGGGCAGGTGGCGGGCCTGATCGGCTTCTTCGTCAATTCCCTCCCCGTGCGGGTCGACCTCTCCGAATCGCCCACGGGCGCGGTACTTCTCGGCCGGGTTCAGCGGTCCTTGCGCGGCGCGCTGCGGCATGTGGATCTGCCGTTCGAGCGGGTGGTGGAGGCCGTCAATCCGCCGCGCAGCCCCGCGCACAGTCCGCTGTTCCAGACGATGCTCGCCTGGGTGCCGACCCTGCACGGCCTGCTGGAACTGGCGGATGTGCGGGTGGAGCCGCTCGACATGCCGGACGCCCCGGCCAAATTCGATCTGGCGCTCGGGCTGGCCGACGAAAACGGCCGCATCGTGGGCCATCTCGACTATTCGACGGGGCTGTTCGATCCGGAAACGGTCGCGCGATTCGCTCGCTACCTGGTCCGGGTGCTCACCGAACTGACCGCGCATCCCGATCGCCCGGTGGCCGATCTGGAACTCCTGGACCCCGCCGAACTCCGAAAGCTGGTGGGCGACTGGAGCATCGGCGAGCCGACCGCCGACCGTCCCGCCACCCTGATCCAGCGATTCGCCGACCGGTCCCGCACCCACCCCACCGCCCCGGCCCTCGTCTGCGATGGCGTCACCGTCGACTACGCAACCCTGCGCCGCCGCGCGAACCGGGTAGCCCACGGTCTGCTCGCCCGCGGCATCGGTCGCAACCACGTGGTCGCCCTCCACGCCCACCGAACCCCCGACCTGATAGTCGGCATCCTGGGCATCCTCACCTCGGGAGCCGCCTACCTGCCCCTGGACCCCGCCCAGCCCGCAGACCGGTTGTCCGCCATGATCACCGACGCCGCCCCGTCACTGATCCTCACCGACAGCGAACTACCACCAACGGAACGCACAACCCCCGTGATTCCGGCATGCTTTTGGCCGGAATCTCCTGGCACGCAGCAGGTTACGAGGGATCCCGGCCAAAAGCACGCCGGGATCACGAGGGGGCACGCCGCGATCGCAAGGGAGCGTGCCGCGATCACGAGCGACCACACCGGGAACACGAGCGACCACACCGGGAACACGAGCGACCACACCGGGAACACGAGCGACCACGCGGGGAGGGCGAAGGGGCATTGCAGCGCAGATGCCAGTGACAGCACAGCGGTACGCACGCTCGCTGGCGCTGGACCAGCGCGTGTGGAATGGGTTGCGGTGGCGGCTGTCGAGGCCGAGTGCGACGACGATCCGGAGATCCCGGTCGGGCCTGCGGATTTGGCGTATGTCATCTACACCTCCGGTTCGACCGGGAGGCCCAAAGGTGTTGCGGTGCCGCATGGGAGCGTGCTGAATCTGCTCGATCAGTGGGTGATGCGGTTCGGGGCACTGCCCGGCGCTCCGGCTTCGGCGTGGTCGAGTATCGGGTTCGACGGGGCCGTGCACGAGATTTTGCTGCCGCTCACTACCGGGGCGGTGTTGCATCTGGTGCCGGAGCGGTTGCGGGGGGATCCTGCGGCGCTGCTGCGGTGGATGGTCGAGTGTCGGATCGAGAGTGCGTTTCTGCCGCCCGCGTATGTGCGGTGGATCGATGAGGATCCGCGGGCTCGGCTGGCCGGACTGGTGCTGCGGCAGTTGCTGACCGGCGTGGAGTCGCTGCCGGAGACGGCGTTGGCTCGGTTACGGGTCGAGGTGCCCGGTCTTCGGGTGTGTTACGGGTATGGTCCGACCGAGGCGACCGTGTACGGGACCGCGCTGACGGATCCGGCTCCTCGTGAGCGGGCCGCGCCGATCGGGCGGCCGGTGCCGGGTACCCGGTTGTATCTGCTGGATGCGCGGCTGCGGCCGGTGCCCGCCGGGGTGGTGGGCGAGATCTATTTGGCTGGCAAGGGTTTGGCGCGAGGGTATCTGCGGCGGCCGGATTCGACCGCCGATCGGTTCGTGGCCGATCCGATGGTGACGGGCGAGCGGATGTATCGGACCGGGGATCTCGCGCGGTGGCTGCCGGACGGTACGGCCGAGTATCTGGGCCGGCGCGATGATCAGATCAAGTTGCGCGGGTTCCGCATCGAACCGGGCGAGGTGCAGGCGGCGCTCGTGCGGTTGCCGGGGGTTCGGGAGGCGGCGGTTCTCGTCGATCGGTCTCCGTCCGGTGAGCCGCGCCTGGTGGCCGGTCTCGCCCGTTCCGGCGCGCCGCGATCGGCCCACGAGTGGCGGGCCGAGCTGTCGAAGCGGTTGCCGGACTATATGATTCCGGCCGTCTTCGTGGAAACCGAGCACCTGCCGCTGAATCGGAGCGGAAAGCTCGACCGCGCCGCCCTGCTCGAGCTGGCGCATGCCTCGGTGACCGAGGTGGTGAATGCGGCCAGCCCCCGCGATCACATCGAGCTGGGGCTCTACCGGATCTGGCGGAATACGCTGCTGCACCCGGGAATCGGGATCACCGACAATTTCTTCGACATCGGTGGCACGTCGATATCCGCCATCAAGGTGGCGCATGCGATCGAATCCGAATTCGGGCGGGCGATACCGGTGCAGCAGTTGATGCTGCATCCGACCATCGAGGCGCTGGCGGCGCTGCTGCGCACCGGCGGCGGGTCCAACGCGCCGGGCAGCGTCATCGAATTGCGTTCCGGTAGTGGCGATCAGCGCGTGGTCTGTGTGCATCCGGCGGGCGGTACCGCCTTCTGCTATCTGCCGCTCGCCGCGGGGCTGCCGGACGACGTCGGGGTCGTGGGCATCCAATCGCCGGGCCTGAATCCCGGTGAGACGCCGCTGCTCTCGGTGGAGGCGATGGCCGAGGAGTACCTGCGGCTGATCGAACCCGGCCGGGACGAGACGATCGTGCTGTGCGGGCTGTCCTACGGCGGCTTGGTCGCCCACGAGATGGGACGACGCCTGGCCCTCGCCGGGCACGAGCGGGTCGGTGTAGTGCTACTCGACACCGTCGGCTCCGTCGCGCCGGACGCGATCGAACCCGTTGCGGCCGAGGAGTTCCGGGAGAAACTGATCCGGTTCAACGGCATGTATCCGGGGATCGACGACGCGCAGGTCGACCGCTACTACCGGATCTACAACCACAATCGGATGACCGCGCGCGCCTACGAGCCGCCGCCGTCACCGACGCGGACGGTGTTCGTCCAGGCCGTCGGTGACGAGGCCGATCCGGCGGATATCGCTGCGGGAGCGGACTTCTGGCGCGAGCGCGCCACCGGGGACCTGGCGATCGAACCGGTGTCGTGTGGCCACTGGGACATGTTGGAGGCCGACCAGTTGCCCCGGGTGGCCGAGCTGATCTCGGCCGAGCTGGCACTGCTGTCCGCCGCGGCGTCGCCCGCATCGATCGTCCTGGAGTCCTAATGTCGTCCGACACCGAACGGCCCACCGTCGCCGGTGTGGCCGGGGCCGTACACGGCCGCGCCCAGCGCACCCCCGAAACCCTCGCGGTCGTCGAGGGAGATCAGCGGCTCAGCTATGCCGCGCTCGATGCCTTCGCCGCCGCGGCGGCGGAGAGCCTGTCCCGCACCGGGATCCGCCCCGGCGATGCGGTGGCGGTCGCGTTGCCACGCGGCTGGCGGCTCATCGCCACCATGCTCGGCATTCTGCGAATCGGCGCGCAGGTGGTGCCGCTGGATACCCAGAGCCCGGCCCACCGCCGGGCGCACATCCTCACCGATTCGGATGCCGTGGCGCTCGTCCATGGCCCGGACGAGCTGGACGCGGTGCCCGACGGCGTCCACCCGGTACCGGTCGGCACGCTGTTCGAGCACGAACCAGCCGACCCGCGGCCACCCGCTCCCCCGGCGCAGGCATCGTTCCTGTTCTATACCTCGGGCACGACCGGCCAACCCAAGGGTGTCGAGGTCCGCGATGCGGGCATCCTGCGCCTGGCGCGGCCGGGGTACATCGACCTGGCCGAGGGCGCGCGCTACGCCTGCCTGTCCAATCCCGCCTTCGATGCCATGAGTTTCGAAGTCTGGGTACCGCTGCTGACCGGCGGCTGCTGCGTGATCCTGGACGAGGAGACCGTGGCGACGCCGCACCGGCTGGCGGCCGCGCTGCTGCGCGAGCGGATCGATACGCTGTGGATGACGGCGGCGCTGTTCAATGCGGTCGTCGACGCCGTGCCCGACTGTTTCGCCGGGGCCGCGCAGGTGCTGATCGGCGGAGAACAGCTGAATGCGGCCGTGATTCGCCGCTGGTATCGCGCCAATCCCGACTCGAACACCGTCCTGCACAACGGGTACGGTCCCACCGAGACGACGACTTTCGCGCTCTCCCACCCGATTCCGCGCGATTTCGCCGGGGACGTGGTGCCCATCGGCCGACCGCTACCCGCGACGACGACGGCGATCGTGGTGCCCGGTACCGAACGCCTGGCCGAGCCCGGCGAGGTGGGTGAGCTGTATGTCGCGGGCGACGGCCTCGCCGCCGGATACCGCAACCTGCCCGAGGAGACCGAGCGCCGATTCGTCCGGTTGCCGTGGCTCGACGGCGAACGCTATTACCGCACAGGCGATCTGGTGCGCACGAATGCCGACGGAGCCGTCGAGTACCTCGGCCGCACGGACCGGCAGGTGAAGGTGCGTGGTTTCCGGATCGAGCCCGGCGAGGTGGAGCGGCAGCTCGCGGCGCATCCGGCGGTGCGGCAGGCATACGTGTGCACCCGCCGCGAGGGCGAGCACGGGCCGCATCGGCTGCTCGGGTACCTGGTGGCCGATGCGGGGTTGTCCTACGACGAGTTCGAGCGGCATATCGCCGATCGGCTCCCGACCTATATGCGCCCGCATCGCCTCTATCGTCTGGATGCGTTGCCGCTCACCGCCAATGGGAAGATCGACCATATCGCCCTCGCGGAGCGCACGGACGAACCGTGGCGGCGGACCGGCGCGGCGGAGGCCGTCACCGATTGGGAACGCGAGGTGCTCGACCTGGCGGCGCAGACGCTAGGTATCGACCCGCCGCGGCCGGGCGATAGCTGGATCGCCTGCGGCGGCGATTCGCTGCAGGCATTACGGCTGCGGTTCGCCGTGCACCGCCGCTGGGGGTGCGAGATCTCGCGGCACTCGGTGCTGCACAGCACCTTCCGCGAGTTGGCCGCCGCCATCGCCGAGGCGCGCAGCGCCGGTGGATTCGCCTACCCGGACGCGCCCGCGCCCGCCGCGGCCGCCTCCGCGCCGCTGACCAGTGAACAGCAGCGGCTGTGGTTCCAGCAGCAGTGGAGGCCCGGCTCGCGCGCCTACAATGTGCCCCTGGCGTTCCGCATCGACGGCGCGGTGGACGCCGTGCGGTTGCGACATGCCTTGTGCGCGCTCGTGATACGGCATCCGGCGCTGCGCACCGCGTTCGAGTCCACGGCGGACGGGCCACGGCAGGTTGTCGGCGAGCCCTACGATCCGTGGATCGAGGCCGATCCCGGCGCCGCGCGCGACGAGGCGGCCCGCCGCGCCTTCGCGGACCGGTTCTTCGCCGTCGCCTTCGATCTGCGGCAGCCGCGAATGCTGCACGCCTGCTGGTTAGCCCACGACAATGGCGGCACCCTGCTGTTGCGGCTGCACCATATCGCCGTCGACGGCTGGTCGCTGAGCGTGCTGTTCCGTGATCTGTCGCAGGCGTACTCGGGCGAGAGCGAACCTGCGGACGCCCGCACACCCCTGGATTACGCCGGATGGCAGTCCGACTGGTTCGCCACCGACGCCTATCGCACCCAGGTTCGCGAATTGCGCGACCACTACGCGCGTTTCGATGAGCCGGAGTCGCTGCGACCCATCCACGAGCGGCCGTTCTCCGCCGGACGGATGCTGCACACCGCGCTGGACGTCACGCGCCGGGCTCGGCTGGATCGGGTGTGCGCCGACACGGGCCTGACCCGATTCCAGGTGTTGCTCGCGGTCTTCGGCTGGAGCCTCTACGCGGTCACCGGGCATACGCGGCCGAGAATTGCCGCGCCCGTGGCGAATCGGCCGATTCACGAGTTCGAGGCCAGCGTCGGCATGTTCGCCAACACCGTGCTGCTGCCCGTCACCGTCGAGCCCCTGGCGACAATGCGGGATCAGGTGGCGCGACTGGGAGCCGATACCCGCGCGGTGCTGGATCGGCAGGACGTGGCGCTGGCGGATGTGCTGGCCGACCGTGAATCGCCCACGGGGACATCCCCGTTCGATGTGCTCTTCGTGCTGGAGAACACCGACTTCGGCGCGCTGGCGCTGGCCGGGACGACGGCCCGGCCACTGTGGTGGGCCCCGGCCGAGGCCAAGACGCCCATGACCGTGTCGGTGATCGAGCACGCCGAGGGTTTCGACTGCCTCTGGGAGTACGCGGAAGACTACTTCGACGCGGAACGGGTGGCGGCACTGGCCGAGCTGTTCCGGCACGGCCTGGACCTGCTGTGCGACGGCGGTATCGCCACTCCCGCCACCCTGGCCCGGCCGTATCGCGCCGCGCTGCCGGATACCAGCCGAGGACCGGCGGCGGAGCCGACCTTCACCACGGTCGCCGAGGGTTTCGCCTGGCAGGTGGCGCTGACCCCGGCGGCCGTCGCACTGCGGTCGCACGACCGCGACGTGACCTACGCCGAACTCGACACCGCCGCAGCATGTTCGGCTCACACACTACGTTCGGCATACGCGCTACCCGACCAGGGCGAACCCTGCCGTGTGGCACTGTATTTCGAACCGTCGATCGAGCACGTGGTCTCGCTGCTGGCACTGGCTCGCCTGGGGGTGACGGCCGTACCGCTGGATCCCTCGTATCCCCCTGCGCTGCTTCGGCAGATCCTCGCGCAGGTGCGACCGCTGTGTGTCCTGCTCGCACCCGACCGGGCGGCGGCATTCGATACGGTCGATTCGACCGGGATCCCGCGCCACCTCGTGACGGATGTTCTCGGGCGCACCGGCGACGAGGAATATCGCTCTGTCGCATCGTTTCCCACGACGGCGACCCGCCCGATGTACACCCTGTTCACCTCCGGTTCCACCGGCACGCCGAAGGGTGTGCAGGTTCCCGACAGCACCCTCTGCAATCTGCTGCAATGGCAGTCGACCGTGGGCGGCCTGTCGACACCCGCGGTGACACAGCAGTTCTCGATGCTGTCGTTCGACGTGTCGTTCCAGGAGATCTTCACGACCCTGTGCGGCGGCGGCACACTGCATCTGGTGCGGCCCGAGTGGCGACGAGACATTCCGGCCCTGCTCGACCAGCTCGACGGCGCGGGCATCGAGCGAATCTTCCTGCCCTACGTGGCATTACAGCTGCTCGCCGAGCACGGCGTGCGACTCGGCCGCTACCCGGGGCGATTACGCGAGGTAATCACCGCCGGTGAGCAACTGGTGTGTACCGACGCCATCCGGCACTGGTTCGCCGGGCTGCCGGGCGCTCGCCTGTTCAATCACTACGGACCCACCGAAACCCATGTGGTGAGCAGCCTGTGCCTGGACGGCGATCCCCTGCGCTGGCCCGATCGGCCCGCCATCGGGCACCCGATCGCGCAGGCGGTGCTGCGGGTGGTCGACAGCGCCGACCTCCCGGTGCCCCCGGGGGTCGAGGGCCGACTGCTGCTCGGTGGCGCCATGGTCAATCGCTGCTATCTGGGCGATCCCGCCTCTGCCGCACCGCGTTTCGAGGAACTTCCCGGAATCGGCCTGTGCTACCGCAGCGGCGATCGCGCCCGGGTCGATGCCGACGGCCTGGTGCACTATGCCGGTCGCGACGATCAGCAGATCAAGCTGAGCGGTCACCGGGTGGAACTCGGCCAGATCGAGGCGGCGCTGCTCCGCCACCCCGCCATCGTCCACGCCCTCGTCGTCCAGGACGGCACGGCGCTGGTGGCCTGCCTCCGGTGCCGCACCCCGGAACCGACCGTCGAGGACCTCACCGCGCATGTGGCGGACCTACTTCCGGCCCACGTGCGCATCGACCGGTTCCGGCTCCTCGCCGAACTCCCCCGCACTCCCAGTGGGAAACTCGACCGCCGCAACGCATTACGCGCCCCGGGCCGCGAATTGAGTCGCAGCACTACCGACCCGGCCACCTGGTCGGCGACCGAGGCCACCCTCGCCGGAATCTTCCAGGCCGCCACCGGTGCACCCATCGCCCCGGGTCAGACCTTCTTCCAGGCAGGCGCAACGAGCCTGGGCCTCATGCGTTTCCACCTGCGGTGCACGGCCGATCCGACGCTGCGGTTCACCGTCGCCGATCTTTTCGAGCACGTCACCATCCCCGCCCTCGCCGCATTCGTGGACCGGCAGACGAGGGACCGGGCTCCCGCGCATGCGCGGACGGCAGTCCCGGCAAGCCGCACAAAGCAGGCGGACGCGGAGACGGTCGCGTCGGCGGCGACGGAACCGATCGCGGTTATCGGTATGGCGGTGCGGGTGCCGGGCGCGACCGATCTCGGAGCGTTCTGGGAGCTGGTACGCACCGGGCGCAGCGGGATCGAATACTTTGCCGCGCCGGAGGGTGTGGTGGGAGCCCGCAGCCAGATGGACGGCCTGCTGGCCTTCGATCCGGGGCATTTCGGGATCAATCGGCGCGATGCCGCGCTCATGGACCCCCAGCAGCGGCATTTGCTCATGAGTTGCGTCCAGGCGCTCGCCCATGCCGGAATCGCCGATCCGGCGGCGCGGCGGATCGGGCTGGTGGCCGGGTGCGGGGAGAATACGTACTTCCAGACCATGCTGCGGGAGGCCGATCCGGCGCTGCTGCCGGACGGTTTCCAGCTGGCGCAGCACCACGACAAGGACTTCCTCGCCACCAAGGCCGCCTACCATCTGGGGCTCACCGGGCCCGCGTTCACCACGCAGGCCGCGTGCGCGAGTTCGCTGGTGGCCGTGCATCTCGCGGCCGGACTGCTGCGGCAGGGCGATGCGGAGGTGATGCTGGCCGGGGGCGTGCTCGTCGATACCACGCTCACCGACGGCTACCGGTACCGCCCGCAGCACATCTTCTCGGTGGACGGGCACTGCCGCCCGTTCAGCGACGACGCCAGCGGCACCGTCGGCGGCAGCGGTGTGGGCGTGGTGGTGCTCAAACCGCTGCGGGCCGCCCGCCGCGACGGGGACACCGTGTACGCGGTCGTCACCGGCTCGGCGGTCAATAACGACGGCTCCGCCAAACTCGGGTACAGCGCCCCGTCCCTCGCGGGCCAGCGGGAGGTCGTTCGAACCGCCCTGCGCCGCAGCGGACGTCGCGGCACCGACATCGGATATGTGGAGGCGCACGGCACCGGCACCCGGCTCGGCGATCCCGTCGAGGTCGGCGCGCTGCGGCAGGCATTGGAGCTCGGCGACGGCGACAACTGCGCCCTGTCCTCGGTCAAGAGCCAACTCGGGCATCTGGGCGCGGCCGCGGGCGTGATCGGATTCATCCGCGCCGTCCTAGCGGTCCGACACGGCATCATCCCCCCGACCATCGACTTCCGCGCCCCGAATCCACAACTGGCACAGGATTTCACGGCCTTCTCGGTGCCGACCACCGCAGTGCCGTGGCCGTCCGACCGCGATCGTGTGGCAGGTGTCAGCAGCTTCGGCATCGGCGGCGCCAATGCCCACGTGATCGTGGAGGCTTCGACCTCCGATCCTTCATTCCCGTCGAATTCCCCCGCGTGCCTGCTGCTATCGAGCAGCAGCGAGGCCGCGCTACGCGCCGATGCCGCCCGCATCGCGAATTACCTTGCCGCCCATCCGGACCGGTACACACAGGTGCTGCGGCATCTCCAGGCAGGGCGACCGGCACGGCGGTACCGCATGGCAGCGGTCTGCGCGGACGCCGACGCGGCGGTGGTGTGGCTGGGTAGCGCAGCTGGGGCCACGGTGCACGATACGGCTGTAGCTGCTGCGGAATCCGTTGCGACAGTGGTGTCGTCCGTCGATGCACCGAGCGAACTCGTAAACGCCTGGATATCCGGAGCACGCATCGATTGGCCGGACGGCCCCGCGCCAGCACCCTGGGATTTCCCGCCGCCCACATTCGACTTGGCCGACTACAGCTTCCAGCGTACGACATCCCGCACCACATCATCCCAGTCCGCGTCCCACACGTCGTCATCGCGGTCTGCGTCCCATAATCCCTCACTCCGACACGCGTCCGAGACTCCGTCATTCCGGCACGCGTCCGAGACTCCGTCATTCCGGCACGCCTCCGACACTTCGTCATTCCGGCACGCCTCCGACACTTCGTCATTCCGGCACGCTTTTGGCCGGAATCTACAGTCGGATCCCGGCCAAAAGCATGCCGGGATAACTGAGGCGAGACATGCCGGGATAACTGAGGCGAGGCACGCCGGGATAACTGAGGCGAGGCACGCCGGGATAACTGAGGCGAGGCACGCCGGGATAACTGAGGCGAGGCACGCCGGGACAACGGAAGCGAAGCACACTGGGACAACGGAAGCGAAGCACGCCGGAATAACGGCGGAGAAGCAGGCCGGGATGACGGGGGCGAAGCGCGCCGTCACGACAGAGGCACAGTGCGCCGGGATGTCGGAGACACCGTGCCAGGACGGCTTTGTCGGGTCGACGGATTTGCCGGAGCGATTGGCCGAAGCCGAGTGGCTACATCAGCCGACGTGGGTTCGGTTACGGCGGGCGGGTGCCGTCGATGGGCGGCACGAGGATCGAGTGCTGGTTGTTATGACCGACACGCCGGTCGACGTGGCGGCGCGCACGGCGTTCTCGGCAGGTCACCGACGGGTGATCGAGGTGCGTTCGGCGGTGGCGTATTCGCGCGTGGCGGCCGATCTGTTCGAGGTGGATCCTGCCGATAGTGCCTCGCTGCGAAGGCTTTTCGACCATCTCGGTGAAACGGACGGGATCGACTGGTTGCATACTCTGCCCCTCGCGGTGACCGGGGCGGTCGGGGCGGACACGTTGGATCGGGCGTATCGGGCGTGCGTGGATACTCCGGCGGCCGTGCTGCGGGCCGTGGCGGATAGTCCTGTGGCGGCGCGGTTTCGGGCCTGGTGGCTGTCGGCGGGTGCGCAGCCGGTCGACGGGTTGGTGCGGCGGCCGGAATCGGCGCTGCTGTCGGGTATTTCCGCCGTCGGTCCCCAGGAGGTCGGGGTGCCGGGTCATTGGGTCGATCTGCCCGACGGCAATCTCGCGGCCCATGCAGCCGTACTCGCGGGACTGCTGGCCGCCGATGATGCGCCGAAACAGGCTGCCCTGCACCGGGACTACTGGTGGGAGCAGAGCACCACACCGGTGACCGTCGCCGAAACCGAACGTCCCCGAGGCGAGGGCGCGCATGTAATCCTCGGCGGCACCGGCGGAATCGGTGTGGGCATAGCGACCTGGTTGCTCGAGCACACCGACGGTGACGTGGTCCTGCTGGCGCGCCGGGCGCAACTCCCGGACGAATTGACCCCGTGGGCAAATCGCGTGCGGATCATCTCCGCAGATCTCACCGAAACCGCACCGGCTGAGATCATGTCGCGGCTACGAGAGCGAATTACTGTCCTACACACCGTGACTCATGCGGCTGGAGTAGCTGCCGGTGGGTTGATCGCTCGGCGCGACTCGGTCACGGCCAAGCAGGCGAGTGCCGTGAAACTCCTGGGCGCACTGCTCATGGAACAAATCATCGACCACTACCGCCCGGCGATCGCGGTCTACTGTTCCTCCATGTCCGCCCGCTTCGGCGGCATCGGCCAGCTCGACTACGCCGCCGCCAATGGTCTGCTCGACGGCTTCGCCCACCATCGCGCCCGACCCGGCGAGGCCACGGTCCGCATCGGAATCGACTGGGACATCTGGTCGGAGACCGGGATGGCCGTTCGCGCCCTGCGCGGCGACGCCCGGCACCGGGACCATCTGTCCGTCGGCCTCACGGTCGCCGAGGGGCAGCGGGTTTTCGCGCGGGCGCTCACGGCGCAACTGCCGCAGCTGCTGGTGTCGACCACTCCCCTGGCCGAGGCGCACAGGTTCTACGCGCCCACCCGCGACACCGTCGCCGAGGCGAACGCGGACCTGCCCTCGGCCGCCCGGCTGCTCACCGAATTCCTCTGTGACGCATTGGGTCTCGAGGAACTGGACCCGGATGCCTCGCTCTACGATCTGGGCGCGGATTCGCTCACCATGCTCGATGTCATCGATGCGGTGAAGCAGCATCTCGGGATCGATCTGGAGCTGTCGCGCCTGAGCCATCGGGTGTCGCTGGCGGAGATTCTGGCCCGGGTGACCGACGCCGCCGCGGGTGCCGTCGGCGCGGAGGACGTGTCGGTGCAGGTGTGGCAGGAGGGTACCGGCCGCGAGGTGCTGTGCCTGATCCATCCGGTCGGCGGCGATATCCAGGCGTACCGGCCGCTGGTGTCGGGACTGGCTGCCGAGTTGACCGTTTGTCTCATCGCCGATCCCGCGCTGCGGGACACCGCGCCGCCCGGATGGACCCTGACCGAGCGGGCGCGGCTGTATCACGCGGCGCTGCAGGCCCGATTCCCCGTCGAGACCTGGCGCTGGCAGCTGGCCGGATGGTCGTTCGGCGCGTGGGTGGCGCTCGGGATGGCCGCGGAATCCGAGGCCGCCGGACAGCCCGCGCGGGCACTGCATCTCATCGATCCGCCGCCGCCGGGCGCGGGCGCGCGGTTCCGCGACTACGACCGGGCCCAGCTCGAGGCGGTCTTCGCGCACGAGCTCGGCCAGTCCGGCGATTCCGGCGCGCACGGCTACGCCGAACGCCTGGCCCGCTGCTGTGAGGCCAACCTGCGCAGCATGATCGATCACCGGCTGCCGCGGCTCACCCGCACGCCGAGCCGGGTCTGGCTGGCCGAGCGGCCGCTTCCGGACCTGCCCGACCATGGGAATCTCGATGCGCAGCAGGCGGATTGGGGGCCGCATCTGCCGGAGTCCGCGGTCTGGCATCGGCTCGATACCACGCACTACGGCATCGTGCGCCCGCCGCAGGTGAGCGCGGTGGCCGCGGCCGTGAACGCGACGCTCGGAGAGGCGGATTCGTGAACCCGTATCAGCACCGACCGGCGCGGGCATTCTGGCGGCCCGCCGTCGCCGAGGCGGATCCGCGCACGGTGGACGCCCTGTGGACGCCGAAATTCGGTCTCGGCCAGGACGATCCGATCATTACCGCCGGATCCTGCTTCGCGGCCCGGCTCGGCCGCCCGCTCATCGATCACGGCCGCAACTGGTTCAATGCCGAGCCCGCGCCGCCGGGGCTCACGCCGGAGGAACGCAAGGCCCGCCGCTTCGGCGAATTCTCCTTCCGCACCGGCAATATCTACACCGCGGCCGTGCTGCGGCAGTGGTTGTCGTGGGCGTTCGACCGCGCGGACGCGCCGACCGAGGTGTGGGAGCACGACGGCCGGTGCTACGACCCGTATCGGCCCGCCATCGAGCCCGACGGGTTTTCCAGTGCGGCAGAGCTTTTCGAGGCACGGTCGGTCACGCTGGCGGCGATCCGGGATGCGGTGATCGAGGCGCGCTGGTTCATCTTCACCCTCGGCCTCACCGAGGCATGGCTCGACACCGCCGACGGGACCACGTATCCGGCCTGCCCGGGCACCGTGCGCGGCACCTTCGATCCGCAGCGACACGCCTTCCACAACTACACATTCGCCGAGGTGCACCGCGACCTGACCGCGGCGCTCGATATCGCCCGCGCCGCCAATCCGGAGCTGCGGTTCGTGCTGACCGTCTCCCCGGTGCCGCTCACCGCGACCGCCACCGACGATCACATCCTGGTCGCCAACGGCTACAGCAAGTCCGTGCTGCGCGGCGTCGCGGGCCAATTCGCCCAGGAGTGCGACGATGTCGACTACTTCCCCTCCTACGAGCTCATTACCGGCGCGCCGTTCCGCAGCGGATTCTATGCGCCGAATCTGCGAGAGGTGACGCCCGAGGGCGTCGAATTCGTCCTGCGCCACTTCCTGTCCGCGCTCACCGGGCAGGCCGTCGCGACCGGTCCGGCCCGCACCGCGTCCGGCACACCGACCACGGGAGGAGACGTCTGTGAGGACGCCGTACTCGACTACTACGGCCCCCGCTAGGTTCCTGCTGCTCGGCGACTCGCACGCCGGGCCGATCGGCAAGGCGGCGCAGGCGGCGCGAATCCCGTTCCGCGGCGGGCCGATCGGGGCGGCGCGCGAGTTCACCGACGACTTCTTCACCGCGCGCGCGGACGATGTCGTCTTCTCCGACGCGGAAACCGAGCAGTACTACCGTAAGTTCCTCGACGAGCTGGGTATTTCGACGATCGCGGAACTGACTGTGCCGCTGGTGGTTACCTTCGGCTTCGCCGCGCATTTCGTCGCCACCCGGGAGAACTGGGAGCCGTATCGGGTGCGCGGCAATGGTTTCGAGGACGGGTTCCTGGACAGTTCGCTGTTCGAGGCGATCGTCACCACGGTGGTTCGCGATGCGCTCGCCTTCTACGGGCACGCCCGGGGGCTGGGTCTGCGGGTGCTCGCGGTCCTGCCGCCGCAGCGGGTGCCCGGGCAGTCGAACCCGGAAATCTTTCTCGCCGCGCAGGATTGCGTGCGGCGGGCCTTGCTCGGGCTCGATATCGAGATCGTCGATCTGCGCGAGCGCATTACCGATGCGAGCGGCTTCCAGCGGCCCGACCTGTGTGAGGTCGACGACGAGATTCACGGCAATCTCGCCTGGGGCCGCATCGTGCTGGCCGATCTGCTCGATCGCGGGCTGTAGCGAATCATCATTCGAATCAGGAGGAAAATCTGTGGAGCAGTACGAACTCGAGGCCATCGAGCGCCTCACCACCCGCACACCGCGCGACTATCGCACCATCGAGGTCCGCACGCTGACACCGATTATCGGGGCGGAGGTCTCCGGTGTCGATCTGTCGCAGCGGCTTTCGGACGAGCAGCTCGATGAGATCAGGACCGCGTTCCTGGATCATCACGTGCTGGTGTTCCGGGATCAGATCATCTCGCAGGAGGATCACAAGCGCTTCGCCGGGCACTTCGGCGAGCTGCGGCCGGTGAATCCGCCGCCCCCGCAGGGTGATCCGTATGTTCTCGAGATCAGCACCAGCGCCGAGGCCGCCAATGTGGCGGGCAACGGCTGGCATGCCGACGGCACCGACGACGCCGAGCCCTCGCTCGGCTCCATGCTCTACATCACCCGGATCCCGGAGGCGGGCAGCGGCGGCGACACGCTGTTCGCCAATATGCATCTCGCCTACGACATGCTGTCCCCGGCCATGCGCCAATTCCTCGACGGGCTCACCGCCATCCACGACGGCCACATCGCGTGGCGCGGCCACACCCCGCCGGAGGGCTACGTCATCCCCCGCACCGAACATCCGCTGGTGGTCCGCCATCCCGAGACCGACCGCAAGATCCTCTACGTGAACCCCGCCTACACCGAATCCATCCCGCAGCTGTCCGCCGACGAGAGCCGCGCCCTGCTGGACATGTTGTTCCGGATGGTCCCCAATCGGGCCCTGCTGTCGTGCCGCGTCCACTGGACCCCGAATACCTTGGTCTTCTGGGACAACCGCTGCGTCCAGCACCACGCGACCTACGACTACTACCCGCACACCCGCTACGGGCAGCGCGTCGCCATCAACGGCGGGCCGCTGAAGGGCTGACGCGGTCGGGCATCGATGTAGTGTCCGAGGCATGAGCCATCCCATCCGGATCGGCGCCAAGCTGGTGCCGCAGGGTACGTCGATCGCGGCATTGCGCGCCTTCTGGCGGCTGGCCGACGAGTCGGGTTTCGATCACCTGTGGGTGTACGACCATCTCGCCGGGGCGGGCAATGCCGCCATCGCCACACCCGAGCCCGCCATCGATGTATTCGACGGCTGGACATTGCTGGCGACGATGGCATCGGAGACCCGGCACGCGCGCCTCGGCTGCATGGTGACGGCGAATTCGTTCCGCCACCCCGGCATACTTGCGAAGATCGCCACCACCGTCGATCACCTCTCACACGGCCGCTTGGAGTTCGGAATCGGCACCGGCTGGGGCGAATACGAGCACACCATGTTCGCCCTCCCGCTGGAACCACCCCGCGAACGCATCGAAAAACTCGACGAGGCCCTGCGCGTCATCACCGCACTGTGGTCCCCCGAGGTCTACTCGACCTTCCACGGCAACCACTACCACCTCACCGCAGCCGTCCACTCCCCCAAGCCATTTCAGCAGCCGAGACCCCCGATCTGGCTGGGCGGCACGGGCGAGAAGCGCATGCTCAAGCTCGTCGCCGAGCACGCGGACGTCTGGAACATCGTCGACAAGGCAGGCCCCCAGGAGGGCGCCCGCCTCTCCGGCGTCCTGGACCGCTGGTGCGCAGACGTCGGCCGCGACCCCCACCAGATCCGCCGCTCGGTCCAACTCAAGCCGGACCCGAAACGAGTAGCCGCATCCATCACACCCTGGCTCGAATCAGGCTTCACCGAAATCATCCTCTTCATCGCCCCAGACCAACCCCTCACCGACTTGGAACAGATCGCCGAACAGCTACCGGCCCTGCGTAGCTGAAAGATTTCCTCGTCCTGTCGGATGGTCGTCCGA
Organism: Nocardia terpenica; assembly: GCF_013186535.1. Classification (NCBI taxonomy): domain Bacteria; kingdom Bacillati; phylum Actinomycetota; class Actinomycetes; order Mycobacteriales; family Nocardiaceae; genus Nocardia; species Nocardia terpenica. The sequence goes on along the minus strand of NZ_JABMCZ010000004.1, from coordinate 583,969 downwards.
CCCCGAGGGTTTCCGGCACCCCGGGAACGGGCCATGCGGTGGGTCTGTTCGCCCAGGACGACAGAACCCGCGAGGCGGTCTCGGAGGACCGCCTCCCACGCCATGCCCAGAAACCCCAGCAAGGACTGACGGTCGGATCAGGGTGCGGGCTGACCGTGATCCGGCGACTGCAAGTAACGTAGCGCGCCGTGCAGCGGGTGATGCTCCACCGAGACAGGTGCGCCGGAGTCGGACCAGGTGATCAGCTGGTACAGGTTCTGGTCGTCGACCGCCGCTATCCGGGACAGGTAGGCGAGAACGATATCGCGGTGCCGGTCGAAGATCGCCAGGCTCGTTGCACTCGCCCGGCGCTCCCTGACCCATTCCTGGAACGCGTCGGCGTCTCTGGGGAGTTCGAAGTCGCGCCGCTTGCCGCCGAATCGTGTGCGGACGTAGGCGAATCGTGTCATCGGCGACGCCGCCGTCCGTGCTTGCGCCGGGGTGCCGCGACGGGCCACAAGCACGCCCACAGCGCCACCAGCGCCGGTAACCCGACCGCTACCGCCATCCCGGTCCGATCCCACGAGGTCATCAGTTGACCTCGCGAATCAGGCTGTCGGCCAACGTCTTCGCGTCGTCCACGTCCCGGGCCGACATGCCCCGCACCATCCGGCCATCGGGCAGGCACAGCCCCACACCGCACGCGGACGCGGTCGCGAAGATCCGCACGACCCCGGTGCCGATCGGCTTGCACAGGAACCACTCGCCCTGCGCGTCGCCCTCGAGCTGCCAGCCGTCGCCGACGTGTTCGGGCCCGATCGGGCCGAGCCGAACACTGTCCCCGCCGCTCATTTCGCAAACCTCCGCTGCTTTACAGCCCAAACATGTTGTCCCCGTTGCGTTATCGACCAGCGAGCCTGATACGGCGCATGCACGATCAGGCCCCGCGCCGATAGCTGCCTGATCGCACGCCGGACTGACCAGCTGGTCAGCTGGGCCTGTACGGTGATCTGATTCGCCGAGAGCAGTCCGCCGGGCGCGAGCACGCCCAGCACTGCGGATTCTGCGGCCATTGCCGTTTCCCATCCCGGTACGCTCCTTGGTTCCGCCGAAGGGATGGGCGCTCGCCACCGAGGTGCCGGGAATCGGGTGGTCCGGTGCATCAACCCGGAGGCGAGGCCCACGCCCTAACACTCGCCGGATTCGGGCACGTGATCGACTGCGTCTCGTTGGGAAAGCAATGGGAACGTAGTGGGAAGAATGCCGACGCACAACCCATGGGTCACTATGGTGAGACCAGGTCCAGAAGAGAGGGCTCTACGCCGTGGCAGAGCGCAACGAGCTGCTGATCGAGGCCCGGTCACGTGTGGAGTCGCCTGGAACGCCTGGGCGGCCGATGACGCGCCAGGAACTGGCCGACGCCGTCAACGACCACGTATTTCGCGCCACAAGCAGGCGCGGAGCCGTCGATGAACGACACGTCGGCAAATGGGAACGGGGCGAAACGACGTGGCCGCGAAAGCATTACCGGGCGGCCCTTCGCGCGGTGTTGAACGTAGCCACGGACGCCGAGCTGGGGTTCACCAAGGATCGGCAGTCAACGGATGACGAGGACGTGAACCGAAAGCAATTCCTGAAGACCACGCTCATGATGAGCGCGGCCGTGCTGACGAATGCGGCACCGACCGAAACCGAGCTACTGGACACGATGGCGGGACCGACCGCGAGCTACCGCCGCATGGAGTCGTCGGTGCCGTCCGATCGCCTCTCGCCAGCCGTCGAGGCGCATCTGAGTCTCGTGTCCAGCGTCGTGCGCGACCGTCTCCGCACCGCCAGCGGCTATCGCACCCTGTCGGAGGTGGCCGGGCTCGCTGCGTGGCTGGCCGCCGATCGCGGCGACGACGCAGCCGCGCGCCAGCGATACAGCGACGCCATTACCTACGCTGAGCGCACACATCATCCGCTGTTGGTTTCCTACATGACCGCCAGCCTCGGCCACTACGCCGTCGAAACGGGCGACGCCCGCGCCGGACTCGCACTACTGCATACCGCGTCAGCCCAGATGGGACAGGACGCGCCGGACAGTGCGACAGCATGGTTATCGTCCCTACTGGCCGTCGCATACGCAGCGACCGGTGACCGCAAGGCCGCCCTGTCCGCGCTCGGCCACGCCGAGCGGCTCGCCAACCGACAACGAGGCGAACCGCAGTGGCCGTGGGTATTCGCGTTCGACGGTGCCAAAGCTGCCCGGTATCAGGCCAGCACACTCGGCAGGCTTGGCGACCATCGAGCCGCCCGCAGCGCGTTCGACGCCGCAACTCCGGCGCTTGGTGCCGACAAGCCCCGCGCACTCGCCCAAGTCGAGCACGCCCATGTCCTAGCTCGTAGTGGCGATATCGGGGGCGGATGCGCGTTGGCGGCCGAGGCACTGCGCGTCGGGCTGAAGTTGCGCAGTGAGCGAATCACGCGGGTAGCCCGAGCATTCCGGGCAAGCCTGCCGACACGGACCGCCGAGGCGAGGCCGTTGGACACTGCCCTGGCCACTCTGTACAAACGGGACGGACGATGACCCGCATTGCTATTACGGGACACCGGGGCCTGTCGAAGGGCACGACAGTACTGATCGACAAAGCTCTGCGGGCCGAACTGGCCAAGCGCGACACCAATCTCATTGGGCTGAGTTGCATCGCCGATGGTGCCGACGCCCTGTTCGCCCGCGCAGTTCTCGATTGCGGCGGAATGCTTATCGCAATCATTCCCGCGCGCCAATACCGCGACGGACTTCCGGCCGAGCACCACGCCACCTATGACGAACTCGTGGCCGCCGCGTCGGATGTGATCCAGCTGGACTACGACGAATCAACCTCGCAGGCACACCAGGCGGGTAGCGAACGCATGCTCGAGGCAGCCGACGAACTGTTCGCGGTGTGGGACGGTAAACCAGCGCGCGGGTACGGCGGCACCGCCGATGTGGTGGCCGTAGCACAGCATCGAGGGATACCGGTGACGGTGGTATGGCCGGAAGGCGCACGCAGGGATTGACCCACCGCTGAGGAGTGCGTATGAGATGTGACCGCCCCACCATCCCGGCATGCTTCCGCCCCGTCATCCCGGGGTGCTTTTGGACGGGATCCATCGTAACCCGCTGCGTACCAGTAGATTCCGGCCAAAAGCGTGCCGGAGTGACGGGGCTGTAACGACATCGCGTCACCTCAGTCGCTCGCGGCAGTCCGAGATAGGTTGCGGTGCAGGATCACGGAGTTCGGGAGGCCGGGGCCGGGGCGGTGGCGTTGGTGATGGCTTGGTCGAGGTCTTCCGGGAGTAGGAAGCGGTGGTCGACCAGGTTTTGGGCGGCGGTGCGGATTGCGGTGTGGTTTGGTGGGGTGGTGGTCGGGAGGCGGCTGCCCAGTAGTTCGTAGAGGACGTCGGGCAGGCCGTCGATGTGGACGCGGGGGTTCCAGCCGGTGTAGGCGGCTGTTTCTGCGGCGAGGGTGGGGAGGCGGATGCCTGCGGTTTCGTTGCCGTGGTCGTCGATGTTCGAGACGAGGGCGATGAGGGGGTCGCCGAGTTCCAGTGGCCAGTGGGTATTTTCGGGGTCGATGACCGGGGTCCACGGTAGGTGCTCGGGGGCGGGTAGGGCGGCGGCGGGGAAGAGGGTGCGGATTCGGGCGAGAACGTGGGCGCGGGTGGTGGCGGTGCCGTCGGCTCGGCGGGGGACCTGGCTGGGTTCGGGGGCGCGGCCGTCGCAGACCCACTGTTCGAGTTGGGTGAACAGCGCGCGCAGGACGAGGGTGGGGTCCAGGTCGTGCGCGGGGTTGGCGATCGGCATGAGCTTCTTCAGTTCCGGGGCCGGGCCGATGTGGTCGGTGCCGGAGATCAGGTGGGCGCGGGCGTCGGGGTCCTCGGGGAGGTCGGCTCCGGTGCGGGGGTCCTGGTGGATCAGTGCGGCGTCGCCGCGCCAATACTCCCAGGAGCTGTTGACGAACATGATCTTCGGGGTGCCGCCGAGCGCGCGCTGGCGCGCCAGCAGCGCCGTGGTGTCCAGGGGCACACCGTAGGCGGGAGTCAACGGATGGGTCAGCGACGGTTGCCCGAAGCGCTGATTGAACTCTCCCCGCCGTGCGCTGGCGATCTGGCTGAACACGCCGTCGAACACCTGCGCGCCCGCTTCGTCGACATTGAGGCCCTCGAACAGTAACTGCCGCAACGCCCTTCCGCACTGCGACACCCCGGAGGCGAACACGTACTCGTGCTCGCCACGCAGGTGCGCACCGAAGTCCCGCACCGCCAGCAGCCCGGTTCCGACGACGGGCGCAAACGCCGATCGGTACACCAGCCGGTACCAGTGGAAGGCCCGGAAGCCGCCGTCGACCGCGAAGCCGGTCGGGCCGGTGAACCGCCACGCGGACCGGGGTATCGGCTGCGCCGGTCCCATGGGTGTGGTGCGGACGGTGAGGGTGGCGTCGGGGTCGTGCACGTCGGCGGTCGGGTACTCGGTGAAGTCGGCCAGCGGCCCGGAGTCGCTCAGCGCGTGCTCGGCCTGGTCGACATCCGGCCGGAACTCCACCCGCATCCAGCCGGGCTGCACGTCCGCGACCGGTGCGGTCAGTCCCAGCGCTCCCGTCGATCGCAGGATGTCCCACTGCCAGCCGCACCAGGCGATGGTCCAGCCGCGGCGCAACAGGAAACCGTCGCCCGGGGACGGCACGGCGGCCAGGTCGAACGGCGGCGCGGACTGCGATTCGAACGGAAGACCCAGGGTCATACCGCGATTCGGCAGCACGAGCAGTGCGCGGCCGTTGCCGCCGGTAACGGGGCGCAGCAGACGGACGTCGGCGTCGAATCGGACGCGCCCGCCGGCGCCGCGCGGGGCCCGATCGAGATCGACGATGCGAGCATTGGCCGAGACGGTGGGATCGACGGCGAACTCCGCAGTGGCCGTGACCCATTCGTAGGGGTAGCCCTCGTACGGCGCTGTCGACTGGATGGTCAGAGAATCAAGCACAATGCCCCTCTCGTCAGTCACTGACATTACCAAGCGTCAGTAACCAAGTCGTGCACCCGTGAAGCGCTGGGCGTGCGACGGTGCCCAGGCCGGATCGCCGCTGCGGGCGAAATCCACCCACGCCCCGGTGCATGCAGGCGGCAAGCGCGGCGGGAGGTTCGGCGGGGCCGAGCAGGCCGTGGAGGCCGCGCAGCGCGCGCACCTGCGGCAGCTCACCGCCCAGCGTCCCCGTACGCGGCGCACGCCGCCACCGGAACGGCTCAGCTCGCTGATGCGCTCGTTCGGCAGCGCGCCCGCGATGGTCCTCGGCCGACGGACCGACGTTCTGGCCTGGAACGCGCTGGGGCATGCGCTGCTGGCCGGGCACATCGACGCGACCGCACCCGGCCGTCGCGCGGATCGCCCGAATCTGGCGCGAATGCTGTTCCTGGACTCCCACATTCGCGACCTGTATGTGGACTGGCATCGCAAGGCCCGCGCCGTGGTCGGCAATCTCTGCGTCGTCGCCGGGCGGCATCCCGACGACGGGCGGCTGGCCGCGCTCATCGGCGAGCTGTCCATGAAGAGCCCGGAGTTCACGGTGCTGTGGAGCGATCATCGGGTCGCGCCGTGCGAGGCCGACGAGTACGAGTTTCGTCATCCGCTGGTGGGCACGGTGACGGTGACCCAGCACATCCTCACGGTGGCTCGCTCGCCGGAGCAGTCCGTGGTCGTCGCCACCACCGCCGAAGGATCCGGTTCCGAGCACGCGATCACCGATCATCGAGGACAACAGCGTCGATCACGGCCAGGATCGGGCAGCGATCGAGGCCGTCATCGCGACCGTCGAGACCGCGTACAACACCAACGACGCCGACCTGATAGTCCAGGATGTCGCGCGCTACCAGGCCACCCGAGCGATCACCGCCGACGGCGAGCCCATCGATATCGAACCGGCCATGGTCGCCCTCTACGTCCTGACCAAGGTAAACGGCCGCTGGTGGATCGCGGCCCGGCAGAACACGCCGGTGCCCCGGGGGTGATTGTGCATTTGATGGCGGCCTAGTTACAGTAAATTCAGCTGGAGTGCTGGCTGCTGCATCAAAGCTGTTTGGCGAAGAATACGCGACTGTACCCCTCCTCTGTGGCGCGATGCGTTTCGACATAGCCGTGGCGTGGATAGTAGTCTATATTTTCAGTCATTGCTTCGTTGGTGTAGAGCCGGATTTCGGAGAGGTCGTGTTCACGTGCATGCATCTCAGCGAAGGCTAGTAACTGTGCGCCAATGCCGGTGCCCTGCACTTCCGGTGACACTGCGACATTGTTGAGTAGCAGATGGTCGGGCTCGACCTCGAGAACCAGCAGGCCCACAATGCTACCGCATTGTTCGGCTACCCAGACATTCCCCAGGCTGATGAGGTACCCGTAGTCTTCCATCATAGGCGCCGGTTCCCTACCTATACGGTCGACATAATGTGCATAGGCTGTGCGCGCCAGCTCGGAGAGCGCTTCGGAATCGGTCGAACGTGCCGATCTGATGGTCGCCATCTTTTCAGCCTACTAAGGCAATGCCGCAGTACGGAAGGACTTCAGTTAATTCGGTATCTCACATATTTGAAGCGCCGAGAAGGGTGCCAATCAATTTTCGAGTCATAGGTACGGAGACCACGTTCGTCGAGAGATTCCGTTATCCGACCGGTGGGTAGATGGCTCGGGCGAGGTCGAGGGTGAGTTGGGTGCAGGCGCGGGTGGCGGCGGTGCGGTACGCGCCGGTGCGGGTGAGGAGGGCGGCGGTCCTGGTGGGCAGGGGTGGATCGAGTTCGAGAGGGATGAGGGCGGGGTGGTTGTGGGTGATGACGTCGGGCAGGACGGTGGCCAGTGGGGTGCGTTGGACGATTTCGATGAGGGCCTGGATCGAGTTGGCTTCCAGGGCGATTCGCGGCGTGATGCGGTGGTCGGCGAAGTGGGCGTCGATGTGGGTGCGGGTGATGAAGTCGGGGGTGAGCAGGGCGAGGGGGTGGTGTTCGAGGGTGCGGGCGGGGATTGGTCGGGTGGGGTCGAGGGCGAGGGGTGCGCCGGTACCGACGACCAGGCGCAGGGTTTCGGCGAACAGAGTGGTGGCGGTGATGCCGTGCGAGTGCGGGGCGTCGAAGGCGATGCCGAGGTCCAATTCGTCTGCCAAGAGCGCGGATTCGAGGCGTTCCTGGCTGGTTTCGCGGACGGTGACGGTGATGCCAGGGTAGCGGCGGCGAAGTTCGGCGGTGAGGGGGCCGACGAGGTAGGCGGTGAAGGTGGGGGTGACGGCCAGCCGCAGGTGACCCCGGGACAGATCATTGACATCGTGGACGGCGCGCTCCCCGGCCGCGAGTTCGCGCAATGCTCGCGCGGCGTGCTCGAGGTAGGCGCGCCCGGCGTCGGTGAGGCGGACCGACCGCCCGCCGCGGTCGAGTAGTTGCGCGCCCAGCGCGCGCTCGAGCTGGCGGATCTGCTGGGACAGGGTCGGTTGCGAGATGTGCAGGTCTTCGGCGGCACGGGTGAAGTTCCCGTGCTCGACGACGGCCTGCAGGTAGCGGAGGTGACGGAGTTCCGGCAGCACGGAGACAACTATAGGCGAGTCCAATGGATGCGATCCGAACTACGTCTTGGACTCTATACCTGCTGGTGATGCATGGTTGATTCGTCAGACCGCGACGGTCTGCGAGGAAAGGACAGCGACCATGCACGACCTGGCCGAGGGCATCGCACAGTTCCGGCGCGAGGTGTTTACGGCGAAATCGGATCTGTTCGCACACCTGGCCGCGACGCACACGCCGGATACGTTGTTCATCGGGTGCTCGGATGCGCGCGTCGTCCCGGAGTTGATCACCAGTAGCGAACCCGGCGAGCTGTTCGTGATCCGTACCGCCGGAAATCTGGTGCCCGCCTACGGTTCCGGTGCGGACGCGGTGGCGGCGAGTATCGAATATGCCGTGGCCGTGCTCGAGGTGGCGCGAATCGTGGTGTGCGGGCATTCGGCGTGCGGGGCGATGACCGCCCTCGCGCAGGGCCACGATCTGACCGCGGTGCCGATGGTCGCCGAGTGGCTGCATCATGCCGACGCCGCCCGCGCTCGCGTCGCCGATAATGCAGTGGGACAACTGATTCGGCGCAATGTCGTGGCGCAGCTGACCAACCTCGCCACCCATCCGTCGGTCGCGCGGCGGCTGGCCGACCACAGCCTGACCCTGCACGGCTGGGTCTTCGACATCCCCACCGGCGCGGTCGAGGAACTGCCCGCCGATATCGCCGCAGTCGCCCGCCATCGAAAGGAAATCCGCTGATGATCCACGCTCAGTTCGACCCCGCCGCCCGCCAGGCGCTCGCCGCGACCGCGGTGGCCGCCAAGACTCGAAAGGACCTGTCCTGGCAGCAGATTGCCGATAGCACCGGGCTGTCGGTCGCGTTCGTGACCGCGGCCGTGCTCGGCCAGCATGCCCTGCCGGAGTCCGCCGCGCGGGCGGTGGGTGAGCTGCTGGAGCTCGACGAGGAGGCCGTGCTGCTGTTGCAAACCATTCCCACTCGCGGCTCGATCCCCGGCGGCATTCCGACCGATCCGACCATCTACCGGTTCTACGAGATGCTTCAGGTCTACGGCACCACGCTGAAGGCATTGGTGCACGAGCAGTTCGGCGACGGGATCATCAGCGCCATCAACTTCAAGCTCGATGTCAAGAAGGTCGCCGATCCGGAGGGTGGTGAGCGTGCGGTGATCACACTCGACGGAAAGTACCTGCCCACCAAACCTTTCTGAGTGCAAGGAAACCCGCACTACACCGACGACCGCCCTGGCGGCAGCGCCGCCTCCCGATGCGCTACGCCGAGCACGACGACGCCGTCGAGGTCTATCGCTTCTGGGAGCAGACCAATACCCGGTGAGGTGTCACCGCTCCCACAGTCGCCACGTGGCGAGGTTGTCGTCGTAGGCGCGGACGCGGTAGGCGGCGTCTCGCAGGTGGCGGCCTGCCGTCAGTTCGTAGAACAGCAGCAGGGTGGCCAGCAGTGCCGTGGGGCCGTCCGGTGCGTTGTCGGGTGCGAAATAGCTGCTGGCTCCGGCGTCCAGAAATGCTTGCGCCAGTGCGGGTTTCCCGGTTTCGCACCCGGTGCAGATCACGGCGCTGTCGGGGAGGCGCAGGTGTTTGCGGACCCGCTTGGGGCCGAGCCTGCCGGTGAAGGGCTGCTGGTCGGCGATCGGTCCGCCGAGCGCGGGTAGCAGGATCCGACCGTTGTCACCGTGGCAGGCGACGATCACGTACGGAGCGATGGGGCGATCGCCGCCCAGCACGGCGATCACATGGCGGGGCTGCCCGATCGGGTGGTAGTTGACCCGAACTCCGAGCTCCTCCAACGCGCCCCGTAACGGCCGTGCCGAGCTGTCGTCGACATCGAGCAGATCCACCTCGGTCCAGGCAACCTTGCCGCCGACTATGTCCTCGATACGCGAACTCGACACCACCCCGACATTACCGAGGGCCGCCGACAACAACTCTCAGCGAACCTCGCCCTCGAGCACATCGCAGCGCCATGCCGTCAGCCGCTCGTCCAGCGTGCCCTGGCCGTCCAGGACGTGTCGGGTGAAGGCATTTCGTTCGTGCGCCAGGACCGCCGCCTCCCACACGCACGGGGCCAGACCCGATCGCCCGGGCCGCAGCTGCGCGGGATCACCGGGCGGGCCGATGAATACAGCGAGGTCGGACATGTACGCCTCGATCCAGGTATGCACCAGAACGTAATCACCGTCGGCGCCGGCATGGACGAGCAATACGGCAAGACCGACCGAACCCCGCAGATGCCCCGACGACAAATGATCACCCGCGACCCGCAGCGCGGCCCGCACATCGTGGTCGACCACCCGCCGCCCCGGCGCCTCGATCACATAGGGCTTCACCAAATGCCCGGCGACCGAACCACTCTCCAGCGGCCGCACCATCCGCGCATGATATTGATCGGCCAAGGCCATCAGATTCTTCGGGTCGAAACCGGTCACAGCCAGCCCGAGCTGAGACCCTCCACTGTCGGTCATACGACCATAATGCCTGGGTCGGGATCACGTTGTGCGCGGTACGTCGTCGGAGCACGACATATCGGACCGAGGTGGACGGCATAGAGGCAACCTGGGGGCTCCACCACCCATCCGGGATCTCAATCATCAAGGTGCACAACACCTCCGAGGTTCGCCCCCCTTTGCGGAGTTCACTGTCGACCACGCTCGCACCGCAACCACCTGCATCCGGCCAGGCCGGTAGGTTGTCGGGATGCGGGCGCGTCGGCGGGATCTTGTTGTTACCGAGGGAGTTCTCGGCCATCGGCAGCGGCGGACCTATACGGTTGTGCGGCCGCGGGTTGTGCGGGCGGGGGCGCCGATGGTTGTGGTGTTGCATGGGCTTCGCGACAGCTTCGAGTCGACGCGGCGGTGTGCGGGCGGGACGTTCGATCGGTTCGCTGAGGGCGGGGCCGTCGTCGTCTATCCCGATGGTGTGGACCGGGAATGGAATTCGGCGCGGAAGGCGGTGATGTTTTCTCGGCGGGTCAAAAGTGTTGACGATGTCGGGTTTCTGCGGGTGTTGAGTGAACGCCTTGTCGGCGAGTGGTCGTTGGATCCGCGGCGGGTTTTCGCGGTCGGCTTCTCGCTCGGTGGGCAGATGGCGATTCGGATGGTGTGTGATGCACCCGATTTGCTGGCGGGCGTGGCCTTGATTTCGACTACCCTTCCCGCACCGAGCAATCGGGTGTGCAGCGATCTGCCGCCGATTCCCTTGCCGGTACTCGCCTTTCACGGTACCGCCGATACTCTCGCGCCGTGGGGTGGTGGGACGGTCGGGTTTCGGGTCTCGCCGCGGCAGCGGCGGGCCTGGTTCGGGAAGGGACCGCACGAATCGGTGCCCGACACGCTCGAATGGTTCGCCGCCCGCAATGGGATCGAGGCGGTGCCGACCGTCGAGTGGGTTCGTACCGGTAGCGGCTGGGCCGCGCGGACAGATTATCGGCAGAATGGATGTCCGCCGGTGACCGGCTACACGATAATCGGTGGCGGGCATGAGATTCCGGGCCCGCGCTGGCGTCGGCTGCTGCCGAATACCACGGTCGGGGGCGGGCTCGTCGCGGCCGATGTGATCGCTCGGTTCTTCGATCTGAACGCTTCCGAGTGACCAGACTGCGGGATGGCTTATGACGAGGCTCGGGTGAGGGATTCCCCCAAAGTTTCGGCGAGGTGGGACCAGATGGCGGGCGCTCGGGTCGGGTCATCGGCGGTGGCGGATCGGACTGCGGCGCGGAGGCGGGCGGAGGGATAGGTTTCGGTGTAGGCGGTGGTGCTTCCCGCGCTGAAAGCGCGGGCGAGCGCTCGGGCGTGGGCCTTCGCATTGGCGGTGGCGTGGACTCGGGCGTTGGCCGTGGTGTTGAGTTCGGCGTAGCTGTCGCCGTATCGGCGGGCCTCGTCGTCGGGGTAGCCGTGGGAGGCGGCGTATGCGCTCGCGGCCGTGGCGGCGGTGGTGTAGGCCCGCGTGTACGGGTAGGCGTGTTCGAAGATCTCGCGGAGTGCGGGTTCCAGGGCTGTGTACCAGGCGTCCTCGGTGAGGGCCTCCCCTGCCAGGGCGCGAATGTGCATGGCCTGCACGGCTTCTTGCGCCGAGGATCCACCGCGGGTGGCGCTTGCCTCGATCAACATCGGACCGAGCGCCCTTGTGTACCAGTCGTGCACGACCCGCAGGGATGGTGCGGTGTGGCAGTCGGAGATCTCGAAGCTCCCCGTTTCGGTACGGATGGTCTCGACAATGCGATGGAGCCAGGTAGGTGCCGCCGTCGATATCGATGCCGGGTCAGCAGTCACTTGTCGCGCACCTTCCTTCCAGAACAGGCCCGTGTCAGGGTAACCGACGGTCGCCCGGATTCCCGGCGCAGGTGGGCGGGCTGCGCCGAGGTCCGTCACTCCTCCCGATGTGCGGCCGAAAACCGGGGCGGCACCGGTGAATCCCCCGGACGGCGCAGCGAGCGGGCCCAGGCCGGGGGTAGGTTGCCCCATACCGTGACGACTCCGGTGCCGTATCGGTTCTGATAATCGTCCAGGATTCGCTCCACCTCCCGATGGCGCGCGGTCTCGGCCCGAGACGACACCAGCCGTCGCGCGACACTCGTTCCCCGATAGGCGAAATAGGTCAGCGCACCACCGGGGCGCAGCAGCTCCAGGTATCGGCTCATAATCGTATCAACCTGTGCGGGTGGGAAATTCGTGAACGGTAGGCCGGAAATGATGGCGTCGTAACAGCACTCGCCCGGTATCTCCTCGGCGCGCTTGTGCAGCACTCGAATCCGGTCGTCCGCATCGGCGTGCGCGCCCACCAGCCCGCGAAGTCGCTCCACGAAACACGCGTTGGCCTCCACGACGTCGAGTTGATCGTCCGGCCCCAGGAGCGTCAGCAGTTCCCGGGTGATCGGGCCGGTGCCCGCGCCGACCTCGAGCACGGTCACCGGTTGTCGACTCGCCCGCACCGGTTCGGTCAGGGCCCAGGCCAGCGCCCGGCTGCTCGGCGCGACAGCCCCGGTGGTCCGAAAGTCGCGGAACGCTTCGAGCAGGAACATACGCCGCCCGGTGCCGCGCGTGAACGACCGGCCGCTGCTGGAACTCTTGGTTGCGATCATGCCGGAAACGCTAGGAAGCATTGCGCCCCAGCAAATCCGCCGCGACGCTACGGTCGGCTCCGACGAAAGTAGGGGGTCGCGGGTGGCGAAAGTCGGCGGCGGACCGGGCCCGGCCCACCTAGGATCGGCCGATGATCAGCATGCTGCACCGGATCAGGGCCCGATACGGACGCCTCGTCGTGGTCGTCGTGGTGACCGTGACCGCCGTGCACAATGCCGCGTTCTCCGACTCCGTCGGGTACCTGTCGCTGCGATCGGCTATCGCGCTGCTGTGCGGCGCCACGCTGTTGCTGCGCCGCTATCGGCCGGTGGCGCTGGCGGCAACCGTTGCCGCGACGGGTGTGTGGGGCTGGCCGATGAGTCTGCCATTGCTGGTAGCGCTGTTCGACGCCGCTGTGGCCGGGCGGATCGCGCTCGCGGTCGGGGCGGTGGCGGTGGCGCTGGCCGCCAATGCGGTGACGCATCCGACCATGCCCCTGGCCGCCACCCAGCAGTACGGCTCGATGCTGTTCCCGATGCTGGCGGTGGTGGGCGGGCTGTGGGCGGGTAGCCGGCGGCGGCTCATCGAATCGCTGGCCGAGCAGGTCGAGCACCTGCGGGTCGAGCGCGAGCTCCGCGAATGCGCGGCCCGCCAGGCCGAGCGAACCGCCATTGCCGCGGAAATGCACGATGTGCTCGCCCATCGGCTGAGCCTGGTCGCCCTGCACGCGGGCGTGCTGGCGACCCGCGCCGAGACCCTCCCCGACCCGCTCGCCGACCGCCTGATGCTGCTTCGCACCGCCGCTACCGCCGCCCTCACCGATCTGCGCGATGTCCTCGGCGCCCTCCGTGACCCCGAAACCCATGCTCCCGCAGCGCCTCCCGCGCCGGTACTGCGCGATATCGATGACCTGATCGCGCAGGCCCGGACTGCGGGCCAGCATGTCACGACCGAGGTCACGGGCTGCGCGGACGATGCTCCGGCCGCCCACCGCCTCGCCGTCTTCCGGATCGTCCAGGAGGGCCTGTCCAATGTTCGCAAACACGGCACCGACATTCGGGCGCATGTGCGGATCGGTTACGGTCCACCCGCTACGGTCGTGGAGGTGAGCAACACTGCTGCGGATCACATCGCCCCCTCCCCCATGCGGATTCCCTCGGCCCCTCCGGGATTCGGTCTCGTGGGCCTGCGAGAGCGTGTCGAGGCGCTCGGTGGGCGGCTGGAGGCCGGGCCGGACGGTCGGGAGACCTGGGTCCTTCGCGCCTATCTTCCGCAGGATTCCGGCCAAAAGCATGCCGGAATGACGGATGGGGAACAGGCCGGAACGACGGGCGATGAAACCGGCGGCGGCCCTTCGTGATTCGGGTCCTTATTGTCGACGACGATGCGTTGGTTCGGCTCGGGCTGGCGGATCTCATCGATGGCGATCCGGGTCTCGAGGTCGCGGCGCAGGCCGGGGACGGGCTCCAGGCCGTCGAGAAGGCCACCGCGCATCGTATCGATATCGCCCTGGTGGATATTCGGATGCCGCGCATGGACGGCATCGCGGCCACCGCGCGCCTGCGGGCGCTGCCGCATCCGCCACGGGTCATTGCACTCACCACCTTCGATCTCGACGAATACGTCTACGACGCGCTTGCGGCGGGAGCGGACGGTTTCCTGCTCAAGGACACCGATCCCGCCGAGATCCTGCGTGCGGTCCATCTGGTCGCCGCCGGGTCGGCCATGCTGCATCCGGCGGCCGCCCGGCGAGTGATCGACCGCTTCCACCGCGGCGGCGGCCCCGGCGCATCCGCGGCGCGCACCCGACTCGAACGCCTCACACCCCGCGAACGCGAGGTGCTGGCCCTGGTCGGCGACGGCGCCACCAATGCCGAGATCGCCCGGGCGCTGGGCATGCGCGAGAGCACGGTCAAGGCCCACGTGAGCCGCGTCCTCACCGCCCTCGAGGTCGGAAACCGAGTCCAGGCAGCGCTTTTGGCACGCGACGCGGGCCTCACCGGGTGAGACCTCGCCCAGGTCAAGCGCTGGCACCGGAGCAAACGACGCCTTCGCTTTATCCAGCGACGGAAGAGTTTTCGGCGTCCGCAGGGATAAGACGATAGGAGCCCTCGGCGCGGATCACACGGCCTGCCGTGGGCGACGGGAAGTGGCTGCCGAGTAGCAGGGTTTCGGTGTCTGCGAGGGACTCCAGTAGGGCGTGCCGGGTGGCCACCGCGCGAGCGGGGTCGATATCGATGCAGCTGACAATGTCGGGGTGGGCGAGTTGGATCGGGTGGTGGACGCAGTCGCCGGTGATCAGCGCCTCGGCGCCGCCGTCGCCGACCTACACCGCGACCTGGCCCGGTGTGTGCCCGGGCGTGGGGAGCAGTCGCAGCCCGGGGGCGATGTCGATGCCCGCCGAAGGAACGTCGATCAGGTCGAGCAGTCCCGCGTCCTCGATGGGGTGGACCGAGTCCCGGAACATCTGTTTGCGCGGTGCGTCCATGTCGTAACCCGCCCAGAACTCGCGTTCGGCGCGTGATGTTACGTAGCGGGCGTTCGGAAATGTGGGCACCCAGGTGTCGGCGACCGCGTGCGTGTTCCATCCGACGTGGTCGGCGTGCAGGTGGGTCATGATCACCAGATCGACCGACTCGGGGGCGAATCCGATCGCCGACAGGCGCTCGAGGTAGTCGCTGCGGAGGTTGTGCCACGCCGGGTTGGCTCGCGTCTTGCCGTTGCCGATGCCGGTGTCGACCAGGACGCGCAGACCGGACGTCTCGATCGCGAAGGTATGGCTCGAAAGGCGCAGCGCCCCTTCGGCATCGGCGAAGTCCGGATGAAGCCACCGCTGACCCGCGACGACATCCGCCGTGGCAGCCGGGAGCAGCCAGAAACCGGTGGGCGGGGGCAGCAGCGCCTCGTCTACGCGATGGACGGTGAGGCCACCCAGACGCCAGGCGGTACCGGTGCGGGGGCGGGTCGGGATCGGCATGACAACCTCCATACACTAACGCGAATAATTTGCCTTAAGCCACGGTACGGCCCGCCGTCGCTTAAAGCAAGTACTTTGCGTTAACATGTCCCCATGAGCCCCAAACCCATGGCCCGCCCGGGTGGCCGCAGCGCGCGGGTGCAGCAGGCGGTGCACGCGGCCGTCCGGGAACTGGAGGCCGAACGCGGACGCGACGCGCTGACCGTGCCGCTCATCGCGGAGCGGGCCGGTGTCACACCGTCGACCATCTATCGCCGATGGGGCGACCTGCGGGAACTGTTGTCCGACGTCGCAGTCGAACGCCTCCGCCCCGAATCCGCCCCCGCCGACCACGGCAGCCTGCCCACCGACCTGACCGCATGGGCCGAGCAATTCCTGGAGGAGATGTCCGCCGACCCGGGCCGGGCCTATATCCGCGACGCCCTCCTCGGCGCACCCGACAGCGGCAATGCCGGAGCCTGCTCCGAGTACGCGGCCGGTCAGATCGAGCAGATCCTGTCGCGTGCGATCGGCCGCGGTGAACGGGTTCCCGATGTCGAAACCGTTATCGATCTCGTCGTCGCACCGATGATGTACCGCATCCAATTCCGCCCGAACCCGCTGCCGCCGGACTATGCGCGCCACCTCGTCGAGACCACCCTGAATCATCTGACGTCCGCCTGAGCGGACCGCGTGATTTCCGCGGCGAGGCCGCGGTCGGGGTGTAGCTGGGTTTTTTTCAAGTCCTCGGCGCGGAAATATCGATCAACTGCGCGAGCATTGTTTCGATCTTCGGGCAGGCGGCGCATCGGAGAATCGGCGCCAGGACACCGAATACTTCTGCTGCCCAAGCCCTCTCGCAGAAAGCGCACTCGAACGGTTTGCTGCGCATATGCGCCCCGCGCACGGTTCTGCTCGACTTTACACAATGTGCTCAGCGCCGAATCAACAAGTACCCGAACGAATTCGGACATTTCCGCCGCCTCGGCGCGATACGCTCTTCTTCCAACCATCCTCCCGCTCCACGGAGGTGCGCTTTGCGGAAGCGACTATCCCCCTTGGTATTCGGCGCCGTCGTCGGCTTGTGTGTGCTCGGGTTGCCCGGGCTTGCCGGGTCGGCGGGTGCCGATACACCCCCCACCGAACGCAGCGTGGCCGATATCATTCCGGTTCCGGTGCAGGCCGATGCCGATCCGGGGGCGAACTACACGCTCACCCCGGACAGTGTCATTCGCGCCGAGTACCAGGCCCAGGATGTGGGCAACTATCTCGCGGGGCTGCTGCGGCCCGCGACCGGATTCCCGATACCCGTCGTGGACCGGTACGACACCGCCAAGCCCGGTATCACGCTGGAATTGGGCGATGCTCCCGACCGGCGTGTGGGCGATGAGGGCTATCAGCTCCAGGTCGCCCGGGACGGCATTACGGTGCAGGCCGATACCACCGACGGGCTGTTCCACGGGGTGCAGTCGCTGCGCCAGCTGTTCCCGGCGGCGATCAACAAGACCACGGTGCAGCACCAGGATTGGGTCGTGGCCGGTGGCAAGGTGCTGGATTATCCGCGCTTCGGCCGCCGGGGCGCGATGCTCGACGTGGCCCGGCACTTCTTCACGCCCGACCAGGTCAAGCGATACATCGACCAGATCGCCATGTACAAGGTCAATACGCTGCACCTGCACCTGACCGACGATCAGGGCTGGCGCATCGAGATCAAGAGCTGGCCCAAGCTGGCCGAGATCGGCGGACAGACCGCGGTGAACGGCGATCCGGGCGGCTACTACACCCAGGACCAGTACACCGATATCGTGAATTACGCTGCCTCCCGGCACATCACGGTGGTTCCCGAGGTCGATATGCCCGGCCACACCAATGCCGCGCAGGCGTCCTACGGCGAATTGAACTGCGACGGCAAACCGGTGCCGCCGCGCACCGATATCGAGGTGGGCTACAGCTCGCTGTGCATCGGCAGCCCGACCACCTACAAGTTCGTGGAGGATGTCATCCGGGAGCTGGCGGCGCTCACCCCCGGCCCGTACCTGGACATCGGCGGTGACGAGGCGAAATCGACGACGCCGCAGGACTACAACACCTTCTACCAGAAGGTGATGCCGCTGCTATCGCAGTACGACAAGAAGATTCAGGGCTGGCACAATATCGTCGCCGCGCAGCCGCCGACCGACGCCATCCCGGAATACTGGGACACCGCCAACACCAATGCCGATGTCGCGGCGGCGGCCGCGCGCGGCAACAAGATCCTGATGGCGCCCGCCAACAAGGCGTACCTGGATATGAAGTACACCCCCGACGATCCGCTGGGCCTGCACTGGGCCGGATACGTGGAGGTCAAGGACTCCTACGACTGGGATCCGGCCACATTCCTCCAGGGTGTGTCGGAGAATCAGATCGCCGGTGTCGAGGCCCCGATCTGGTCGGAAACCCTGCGCACCAGTGCGGATATCGAGTATCAGGCGTTCCCGCGCCTGGCCGGGCTCGCCGAGATCGGATGGTCGCCGCAGTCGACCCACAACTGGGACAGCTATCGGGACCGGCTCGCCAAGCAGGGACCGATCTGGGCGGCCTTGGGGATCAATTTCTATCGGTCGCCGCAGGTGGATTGGAAGTAGAGGGCGGTGGGTGGATCCCGGCCAAAAGCATGCCGGGAACAAGGTCGAGCCGGATCCACCCCCAAACCCCTACACCGATCATGATCACCTCACTACCCTGGCTTGCATGAGCAATCAGACCGCCGATCGGGCGGAACCCCTTCGGGCCCATACTCATCCGTTCGTGCCGTATTTACCGCCGCGCCTCGATCAGGCCGAGGGGATTCGGCGGGGGCGGCAGTTTCACGATCTCGTGGACGCGCGCCGCAGCGTGCGGTTCTTCGCGCCGGATCCGGTGCCGCGCGAGATGATCGAGCTGGCCGTCGCCACCGCCAATACCGCGCCCTCGGGCGCGCACCATCAGCCGTGGAAGTTCGTGGCGACCAGCGACCCCGAGATCAAGCACCGCATTCGCGAGGCCGCCGAGCGCGAGGAGCGCCTCAACTACGAGGGCGGCCGGTTGCCCGAGCCGTGGCGCGATGCGCTCGCCCCGCTCGAAACCACCAGCAACAAGTCCTATCTCGATATCGTGCCGTGGATCGTGGTGGTGTTCGCGGAGAAGAGCACCCCGCTCCCCGACGGCTCGCTGCGCAAGAACTACTACGTCAACGAGAGCGTCGGCATCGCCTGCGGCCTGTTCATCACCGCCCTGCACACCATGGGCCTGTCGACGCTGACCCACACGCCCAACCCCATGGGCTTCCTGACCGACATCCTCGACCGCCCCGGCACCGAGCGCCCGTACATCCTCTTCCCGATCGGCTACCCCGCCGCCGACTGCGAGGTCCCGGACCTGCGCCGCAAGCCGCTGGACGAGGCGCTGGAATTCTTTCCGCCCGTACCGGACTGACGGCCTCAGCCGAGGTGCACCGGGAAGGCGTCGAGGTCGTTCTGCGTCATGACCGGCAGGTTGCGGATCTGCTCGACCGGCACCGCGAAGCGGAGATCGGGAAAACGATCGAACAGGGCGGGCACCGCGACCCCCGCCTCGAGGCGGGACAGCGCCGCGCCGGGGCAGATGTGCGGGCCGTGACCGAAGGTGATGTGGCGGCGCGCGGTGGGGCGGGTGATATCGAAGGAATTGGCGTCCTCGCCGTGCGCCGCGGTGTCGCGGCCGATGGCGCGGTAGGACATCACCACCCCCTCCCCCTTCTCGATCACGGTGTCGCCCACCGGAATATCCTCGGTCGCGAACCGCATCAGCAGGTGGGTGAGCGGCGGATCCCAGCGCAGGGTTTCCTCGATCGCCGCGCCCCACTCGTAGTCGCCGCGCCGGATGGCCGCGAGCTGGTCGGGGTGGGTGAGCAGGGCGCGCACGGTATTGAGGATCAGCGCGATGGTGGTTTCGTGCCCGGCCGCGACGAGCGCCTTGAGATTGCCGACCGCTTCCTCCTCGGTCAGCGGTGTCCCGCCCTCGGTGGAGTGAATGAAGTCGGAGGTGAGGTCGTCGGTCGGGTGCGCGGTCTTGGCGCGCACCAGCGCGGTGAAGTACGCGTCCAGCTCGTCGATGACGCGCAGCCGTTCGTCCTGCGGGGTCAGCACCGAGAAGAACGCCTTGTAATCGGCGAGCAGCATCGGGTGGTCGGCGCGGTCGACGCCCATCAGCTCGCTGATCACCCGCATCGGCAGCGGGTAGGCGAACACCTGCTTCAAATCGACTGCCGCGCCGCCGGTTCCGGCCGCGGCCAGGTCGTCGAGCAGCTCGGCGGTGAGGGCCTCGACGACGGGCCGGATCTCGGTGAGCCGACGCGGCGAGAGCGCCTGATTGGTCTTGGCGCGCAGGCGGCGGTGCTCGGTGCCGTCGACGGTGAACATGGACCGGCCCGCGTCGATCATGCCGATCAGCGGCCACTGCCGGGTCACCGCGCCCGACTGCCACAGCGACCAGGCGTTGATGTCCTTGACCAGGCGGGTGTCCAGCAGCAGCTGCCGGGCCGGGGCGTGCCGGGTGACCGTCCACGCGGGCACGCCGAGCAGGTCGATGCGGGCCAGGGGGCTGCCGGTGCGCAGGCGTTCGGTTTCGCCGTGCAGATCCGAGACCAGGGGGTCGACGACGAGGGGTTTGCTCACGGGGTACCTCCGACTGCGCGCACAGGGGTGAAACGGACCGGCAGAGAAGTCATTCCGCGCAGGAACGCCGAGGGGCGGCGGACCAGGGTCTGCGCAGGCACCGCCAGGTCGATGTCGGGCAGCCGATCGAGCAGGACCTCGATGCCGGTGGCCGCGATGATCTCGGCGAGCTGCTGGGCGGGGAACGGGCAGCGGTATTCGCCGTAGCTGAACGCGAAGTGCGCCGAGTTGCCGCTGTAGGCGGCGTCGCCGGGGGCGTCGGTGAGGTGCTGGCGCACGTGCGGGTCGGCATTGGCGCCCGCCAGCCCGAGCAGCAGCATGTCCCCGGCGCGAATCGCCCTGTCGCCCAGGCGGGTATCGCGGGCGGCCCAGCGTCCGGCGAGGATCTGGGTCGGGGTGTCCTCCCACAGCACCTCGTTCATGGCCTCGCGAACGCTGCGGCGCGCGCCGCCGAGCGCGGCGGCGAATCGGGTGTCGGTGAGCATCAACCGCACCGAATTGCCGATCCAGTCCGCGGTCGGCAGGTGCCCGGCCGCGGTGATCGCCATCAGATCCAGGGCGTACTCCTCGTCGGTGAACGCCGCCGGGTAGGCGAGCATGCGGGAGGCGACATCGTCGCCGGGCCGGGCCTGCTTGGCGGCCACCAGCGACTGCATGTGCTGGGCGAAGCGGCCGTACGCCTCCTGGGCGTCGGCGCCGCCGTCGGCCAGCGCCTGCATGGTCGCGGCGATCCGCGGCCCCTCCTCGTCGGGGAAGCCGACGATCCGCGCCAGCGCCAATACCGGTAGCGGAGAGGCGAATTCGGCGATGATATCGGCGCCGCCGCGGCCGCAGAACCGGTCGATCAGCCGGTCGGCCAGCTGCTCGCACACCGACCCCACCTGGAAGGGATCCACGCTTTCGAGCGCGGGTTCGACCATCGCCAGATGCCGATGATGCTCCGCCCCGGCGGTGAAGTAGATGGAGGGCATGTTCGGTCGGCCCACCATCGGCAGCAGCGGCCAGTCGGGCGGGATGTGCGGCCACTGGTTCCACAGGCCCACATCGCGGGGGAAGGTGCCGGGGTCGCTGGTCACCTGGTGTAGTTCGCGGTAGCCGATGACCAGCCAGGCCGGGAATCCGCCGGGCAGCTCCACCGGCACCACCGGGCCGTGTTCGCCGCGGATCTGGGTGTAGAGGCGCTGCGGGTCGGTGTGGAATCGCGGGCCGCTCAACGGGACCGGGCCGGCGGCGACCGGGCAGCCGCCGGTGGCCGGGGTGGCGTAGGGGCTGGTCATGAGGCGGTCTCCGGGGTGGCGTGCTGGCGCTGGGCGGTGCTGTAGAGGTGTTCGACCAGGGTGATCAGCACCTGTTTGCCCGAGTCGCGGCGGCGGGCGTCGCACTCGACGAGCGGGATGTGCGGGTCCAGGTCCAGGGCGTGGCGCAGTTCGGCGTGCCCGCGCGGGGTGCCGCCGAAGTCGTTGCACGCCACCACGAACGGCATGCGCTCGTACTCGAGCCGGTCCACGGCGTACCAGCATTCGTCGATGCGGCGCGGGTCGACCAGCACGATCGCGCCCAGCGCGCCGGTGAACAGCCGGTCCCACAGGAACCAGAACCGTTGCTGGCCGGGCGCGCCGAACAGGTACAGCACCAGGCTCTCGTCGATGGTGATGCGGCCGAAGTCGAAGGCGACCGTGGTGGTCGACTTCTCGGGCACGCTGCGCGAATCGTCCACCCACTGACCGGCATTGGTCATGACGGCCTCGGTATCGAGCGGGCGGATCTCGCTGACGGAGTGCACCAGGGTCGTCTTCCCGACGCCGAAGCCACCGACGATGACGATCTTGAGACCGTGCTGCGCGGTGCTCCGGAGCGGGGCGTCGGCCCGGGCGGGTGGTTCATAGCTTGCGGAGTCCACTGAGCACCTTTTCCAGGATGGCGGTATCGGGCGTCGAATACCAGTGCCCGTCAGGGGTTTTCGCGCCGGGCCGCGGATGCCGGGCGGTGATCTTGCCCGACAGCAGCAGATCCGACAGCAGGATGATGGTGATCCCGACCGGCAGCCGCAGCTCGGCCGCGATCTCCACGACGGCGGTCGGCGCCCGGCACAGGGTCAGGATCGCCGCGTGCTCGGACTGCATTCCCGGGGCCGGGCCGCTCTCGGCGACCACGAGGGTGACCACGTCGAAGGCGTCGGTGTCGGGTCGGCTGCGCCCGCCGGTGACGGTGTAGAGCCGGTCGGGGTCGTCGTCGCGGCCGGGTCTGGTCACAGCCTGGCCGTTCCCCCGACACGCGGTGCGGCCGAGAGATGTTCGCCGAGCTGTTCGACCAGCGCGTGCATATTGTGCCCGACCAGGCCCGCGTCGGCGTCCTCGGCGCCGATCACCGCGAGGTGCGCCCCGTATCCGGCTTCGACGATGAACAGCAGGCCGCCATAGAACTCGGTCATGGACTGCCGCACACCGGGCCGCCCCTGGCCGAAGTGTTCCGACGCCGCGTGCGACAGGCTCTGCACGCCGGCGGCGATGGCGGACAGCTGATCGGCCTGATCGACGGTGAGGCTGCCGGTGTGGCACATCTTCAGGCCGTCGGTGGACAGCAGCACGGCATGCCTGCCGCCGGGGGTGTCGCCCACCAGTTTCTCCAGCAGCCAGCCCAGTTCGGCTCCCGGCGTGGTCATCAGTCGGTCTCCATCGCGGTCGAGGGGAATGCGGGTGCGGCGGTATCGGTGTCGCGTCCGGACACCGCGCGCTGGAACGCGCCCAGCGCCGTGGGTGTCACCGGGCGCGGCGGGGCCGCAGGGGCCGGACCGCCGGACAGGCCCTCGGGGTGGGTGGCGGACAGGGTGCTGCCGCGCTGCCGCCGCGGCAGTGCGGTCGCGGAGTCGGCGGCCCGGCCCGACGCGTTCTCGGGTTCGGGGGGCGAAAGTTCTACGCGGGCACTAGGTTCCGACAGGGCTGTGGATTGCGGCAGGGCCGCGGGTTTCGGTGCGGCGGCCGGGCGCGGGTAGTCCAGGCGGACGATCAGATCGCGCGGCACCACGACGACCACCGCGGTGCCGCCGATGGCCGAGGGCCGATAGGACACGGTCAGCGCGTGTTTGCGGGCCAGGTGCCCGACGACGGCCAGCCCGAGCCGGGTGCCGGTCAGGGCGGACAGGTCCACGCCGGTGCCGGTGGCCCTGCCCGAGACCGCCTGTTCGGCGCGGCGCAGCGTCGATTCGCTCATGATCAGGCCGCTGTCCTCGATGTGGACCACCACCCCGGCGGGTACCTCGGAGGCGTAGACGTGCACCTCGGTGTGCGGCGGGGAGAAGTTGCAGGCGTTGTCGAGCAGTTCGGCCAGCACGTGCATCACGCCCTCGGCGCCGTGCCCGGCGACGGCGATGCCGGGCACGATGGCGCGCAACCGGATTCGCCGATAGCCCGCGACCCGGCCCATCGCGCCGCGCAGGATCGATTCCATGCCGATCGGCTTGGCCCAGCGGCGTCCCGACCGCGCGCCGCTGAGCACCGAGATGCTGTCGGCCAGCCGTCCCGCCTGCGCGGTGCGGTGATCCAGGCGGAGCAGTTCCGCCAGCACGTCGGGGTCCTCGGCGTGCCGCTCCTCGGCCTCGCGCAGCTCGGCGAGCATGCTGTTGGTCATGGCCTGGATGCGGGCCGCCGCGGCGGCGAACGACGACATCGCGGCGGCGCGGCGCTTCTCGCTGGCCTCCGCTCGCGCCGCGTACTGCCGGGCGTCCTCGTACGCGGCGTCCACGCGCGCCGTCGCCTCGCCGACCACCGCGTCGGCGTTGCGCTGGGCCGCTATCGCGCGCTGGCGCTGCCACCGTTCGAGGGCGTGCGCGCGGACCGCGGCGGTGATCGCGATGCACAACACCAGCGCCGCCGCCCCCGCGCCGATCGCCATGGGCAGCCGGAATGTGGTGGGGGACAACAACACCGAGCCCGCGACCAGCACCGCGCCGATCAGCGCGGTGGCCAGCAGCGTCGACCACGGCGGGCGAGGACGATCGGGATCGCGGAGGTCGCCGTCGGGCGGAATCGATCGCTGCACCACTGCACTTTCCACTTGCGTTTTTCGCCACGGGTTCGGGACGCACACGGCGGCTCTCCCCCTGAAACTGCGGCTCGTCAAATACTCGGACCGACAAGCCGTTTCGGCATCCGGAAGAGCATAACGGTCGCGCCGGTGCCGTGCGACCCGAAGTGAAACATTCGCGGGTGGAAGGGAGTACGGGCGCCGACCAGCCGAAATGCCGAAATATCGTCTGCCGCAAAGGCTCCGGTGGGGTGACGTGGCCATAGCGGTTCCGCTCGAGCATCGGGAGGATCACACCGATCGGTCGATGTCCGTTCACCCGGACGACAGGGCGGCTCGGGGAACGCGGCCCGCGCTTGCCCCGGGGATCGACACCGACCACAGTGGGAGGGGGCCGCGATGAGATCCGTCGCGGTCGGTATGTATTGACGGGCGAAGGAGAACTGGTGCGCTTCGGGATATTTGTTCCGCAGGGCTGGCGGTGCGATCTGGTCGGGATCGATCCCGCGCAACAGTGGGGGGTCATGCTCGATCTGGCCCGGCGTGCCGATCGGAACGCGGACTGGGAGTCGCTGTGGGTGTACGACCACTTCCACACGGTGCCGGTGCCCACCGAGGAGGCGACGCACGAGGCGTGGACATTGATGTCGGCGTTCGCGGCGAGCACCTCGCGGATTCGGCTGGGGCAGATGTGCACCGCGATGGGGTACCGCAATCCGGTGTACCTGGCGAAGGTGGCGGCGACCGTCGACCATGTGTCCGGCGGCCGGGTGGAGATGGGGATCGGCGGCGGCTGGTACGAGCACGAATGGCTCGCCTACGGTTACGGTTTCCCGTCCGCGGGCGAGCGGCTGGCCCGCCTGGACGAGGGTGTGCAGATCTTCCGGCAGGCGTGGACCGCGGGCACGGTCACCCTCGCCGGTCAGCACTATCAAATCGACGGCGCCCTGGTGCGGCCGCTGCCGGTGCAGGAGGGCGGGATTCCGGTGTGGGTCGCGGGCGGCGGTGAGAAGAAGACGCTGCGCATCGCGGCCCGGTACGCGCAGTACACGAACTTCACCGGCGATCCGGAGGGTTTCACCCGCAAGTCGGAGATCCTGCGCGCGCACTGCGCCGAGGTCGGCACCGATTTCGACGCGATCGTGCGCAGCTCGAACTTCAATACCGTCGTCGGCGCGACCGAGGCCGAGGTGCGCGACCGGCTCGCGGCCCTCGTCGCCCGGCTGGCCCCGGCCCTCGGCGCGGACAAGGCCGAGTCCTGGGTCACCGAACTGTTCCGGTCGTCCCCGGCCGTCGGCACCCCCGAGCAGATCGTCGAGAACCTTTCGAAGGTCCGCGATCTGGGCCTCGGCTACGCGATCCACTACTTCCCGGAGTCGGCCTACGACGTCTCGGGGATCGAACTGTTCGAGCGGGAAGTGATCCCGGCACTGCGCTGAGGAGGCCGTCATGACCGACGATCCGGTGACCGTGCTCCGCCGATGGGCGGAGTCGGGCGCGATCTGGCGGGTGCTGAGCCGCCGGGGCGGTCGGGTCACCGTCGGGCTGTACGAGTGCACCGGCGGCGCCGAGGTCGACCGGATCGAGTCGGGTGACCCCGCGCTGCTGGACTACCTCGGCGATCGGTCCGGCAGCGAGGACTGATCGCGCGGGCCGCGCGAGCGGAGCCGAAAGCTCGCGCGGCCGGACGGATTCGACCGCCACCGTAATTCTCCGGCAAGCGCAAGTGCGCATTTCACGCAAACCGGCACGGTCTGCGGGAATTTCGTTGTGAGCCGGGGGAAATTCCGTCCGCTTCCCGCATTTTTCGCGGTCGTGAGTACTAGCGTATGGGCCGAATCACCCTCCCACTTGCTCCGGCGAAAGGCGGGACCGATGACCCGGCCGTACCCGAACGGCGCACAGGATGCGCTGTCCCTGGCCGACCGGTACGACAGCGCCGACCCCATCGAATGGCACGGCGCCGTGGTGTATCCGATGTATTCCGAATCTCTGGGCACGGATCCGACGCTCGTCACCCTGCGACTACTCGCCGCCGACCCGCCCCCGGAACTGCTGGGCCTGGGCCTCGGGCTGTCGGTGCTGGGCGGGCATGTGCTGCTGGAGGATCGCCGGTTGCGCGGGGTGGACGTGTGGATCGACGCCATGGCCGACGGCATCACCCTCCAGGTGAGCGCCGCCGCATCGGAGGCCGCGTTCACCGTGACGCCGGTGTGGATGAACATCGCCGGTATCACCGAATCGTGGACCGGCAACTACGGCGTGCTCATCGACCGCGCCGCGCACGGGCACGCACTGCTGCATTGCAGTTCCGGCGTCGGCGCACCGGATTTCACCGAACTGGTGGTGGAGGTGTCCGTCGCGTCCGCGGCCACCGACGAGAGCCGCTACGGCGGCGCGCTCTACGACCTCGGCGTGGCCATGCACGGCCGCGGCGACGTCGAGCAGGCGTGCGCACTGTGGACCCAGGCCGCGGGCTTCGGCCACGCAGGCGCCGCCTACGACCTGGGCGTGGTGCGTTTCCGCCGCGGCGAGCTGTACGAGGCCGAGCGCTGGTGGCGCGCCGCCGCCGACCACGGCGACACCCGCGCCATGGCCGGGCTGGCGGAAGTCCTGGACCGCCGGGGCAATCCGAGCGAGGCCCGGGTCTGGCGCGCCTGCGCCGCCGGAGTGCTCGCCTGAGCACGCTCGCGTCAGGCGTGCCCGAGCGACGGCCAGAAGCCGAGCAGCATGCGGCCGCCGAAAACGACCGCGGCGAGCGCCGTTCCGCCGAACACCAGCACCCACAGCAGCGCGGGAATCCGGGTGAGATAGGCCAATTGGTCGGCGTCCGAACCGTCGCCGCGCACCTGCACCCGCTGTAACTCCGCGACCGCGCGCAGGCCGCCGAACAGCAGGAACCAGGCGACGCCGTAGCCGAACACGCCCTGCTGCACACTGGTTCCGAACCACGAGACGGCGAACACCACCGCACCGGAGCACACCACGGCCAGCAGGCCGAACAGATTGCGAATCCACAGCAGCAGCACCAGCAGCGCCGCCACCACCACCCACAGCATGAGGGTGAGCCGTCCCGCACCGAGCAGCGCGGCGCAGCCGAAGCCCAGCGCCGACGGCGCGGGATACCCGGCCATGGTGGTGAGAATCATGCCGAGCCCGTACGGCTTTCCGCGCGAGACCGTCACTCCCGAGGTGTCCGAATGCAATCGGACGCCGGTCAGGGTGCGCCCGGTGAGCACCGCCACCAGCGCGTGCCCGGCCTCGTGCGCGATGGTCACCACCGTCCGCAGCCACCGCCACAGCGGCGGATACACCACCAGCACCAGCGCCACCGCCGCGGTCACCAGCACGACCCACAGCGGTGGCTGCTGCGACACCAGGTTCAGACGATCCGTGAACGACGACACCGACTCCGGCAACTGCGACAGACTCACGCGCCGCAGGCTACCGGTCCGGCGATCGTCGCGCCGCCTCGTGCTTGCGCAGATACTCGCCCGTCAGCGAGACGGGATCGTGCAGCAGATCGGCCGGGGTTCCGGTGAACACGATCTCGCCGCCGTTCTTGCCGCCGTCGGGGCCGAGGTCGATCACCCAGTCCGCGTGCCCCACCACGTTCAGGTCGTGCTCGATCACCAGCACGGTATTGCCGCGGTCCACCAGCGAATCCAGCAGCGCCAGCAGGGTATCCACGTCCGACATGTGCAGGCCGGTGGTCGGCTCGTCGAGCACGTACACGCTGCCGGTGCGCTGCAACTGGGTGGCGAGCTTGATGCGCTGGCGCTCACCACCCGACAGCGTGCTCATCGCCTGGCCCAGGCTCAGATACGGCAGCCCGACCTCGATCATCGTCCGCAGCCGGGCCCGCAGCGCCTTCTCCGGGAAGAAGTCGACGGCCTGTTCGGCGGACATGGCCAGCACCTCGGCGATCGAGCTGCCGCGCAACCGATGTGCCAGCACCTGCTCGCAGAAGCGGCGGCCGTCACAGGATTCGCAGTGGGTGGTGACCGGGTCCATGTAGGCGACCTCGGTGATGAGCACGCCCCGGCCCCCGCACTCCGGGCACGCGCCCGCCGAGTTGAAGCTGAACAGCGCCGCCGGTTGCCCGGTGGCCTTGGCGAACAGCTTGCGGATCGGGTCCATCAGCCCGAGATACGTTGCGGGCGTGGACCGCGACGACGCGCCGATCGCGGACTGGTCGACGTGGATCGACTCCGGATAGCGGGCCATGAACTCGTCGCGGATCAGGCTCGATTTGCCCGACCCCGCCACCCCGGTGACGACGGTGAGCACCCCGGTCGGCACGTCGACCGTGACGTCCTTCAGATTGTGTGCCCTCGCGCCCACGATCGGCAGCGCTCCCCCGGGCCGCCGGAAGGCGTCCTTCACCCGGAACGCGCGCCGCAGCCCCCGCCCGGTGAGCGTGTCGGCCGCGCGCAGTTCGGCGAAGGTGCCGGTGAACACGACCTCGCCGCCGTGCGCACCCGCCCGCGGGCCGACATCCACGATATGGTCGGCGATCTCGATGACATCGGGATCGTGCTCCACCACCAGCACGGTATTGCCCTTGTCCCGCAATGCCTCCAGCATGCGGTTGAGCCGTCCCACATCGCGCGGGTGCAGGCCCACGCTCGGTTCGTCGAAGATGTAGGTCACACCGATCAGCGCCGACCCCAGGTGCTTGATCATCTTCAGCCGCTGCCCCTCCCCGCCCGACAGGGTCGAGGTGGCGCGGTCCAGGCTCAGATAGCCGAGGCCGATATCGGCGACCCGGGCCAGCGCCACCCGCGTCGCCTCGGCCAGGCCGCGCGCGGCCGGGTCGTTCACCTCGTCGAGCACCGCCATCAGATCGGTGATCTCCAGCCGGGTCCAGTCGGCGATGGTGCGGCCGTTGAGCCTGGTGGCCAGCGCGGTGGCATTGAGCCGCGCCCCGTCGCAGGCCGGGCAGATGTCCTGGGTGAGGAAGCGCTGGATCTGCTCGCGGGTCTTCTCCGACAGCGCGCTGGTGTCGCGCTTGACCTTGGACCGGGTGAATTTGACCGCCAGCCCTTCGTAATTCGCCTTCCAGGTGCCCTTGCTGTAGGCCAGCTCCACCTTGCCGCCGCTGCCGTAGAGCAGGTCGTGCCATTCCTCGTCGCTGTAGTCGGCCAGCGCCTTGTCCGGGTCGAATCGGCCGGAGGCCCCGTACATCTGCCATTCGCCGACGCCGACGGCGTAGCCGGGCAACAGGATCGCGCCCTCGTTGAGCGACCGCGACCGGTCCACGAGCTTGTCCGGGTCGGCCCGCACCGTCACCCCGAGGCCGTCGCACTCCGGGCACATGCCCTGCGGGGTGTTGAACGAGTAGTCGTAGACCAGTCCCGTCGACGGCGCGCCGAAGCGGGCGAACAGCGCGCGGACCATCGAGTAGATGTCGGTCATGGTGCCGACCGTCGAGCGCGGACCGCCGCCCACGGGCTGCTGATCGATGATGACCGGGGCGGTCAGATTGTCGATGGCCTCGGCGTGCGGGCGCTCGTAGCGGGGCAGGAAGTTCAGGATGAACGCCGGGAACGTCGCGTACAGCTGGCGCTGCGATTCCACGGCGATGGTGTCGAACACGAGGGAGGACTTGCCCGACCCGGAGACACCGGTGAACACCGTGATCTTGTTCTTGGGAATGTCGAGTGAGATGTTGCGGAGATTGTGCTCGCGGGCGCCGCGGACTCGAATCGTCGCGGTGGAGAGGTCTGGCATGGGGACCACGATGCCAGAGCGCACCGCGATTACGCCCCGCGTGGTGTGACGCAAATCACATTAATACCGAAATGCTCTGGGCGAGCCTCGATGTTGCCGTGCACCCACGGGCAGCCTCTAGGCTGGGCAGCGAAGCCGCCGGGACGGTCCCGGCCCGGAACGAGGAGAACCCACGATGAAATCGCTGCGCTGGCCCGCCGCCTGTCTCGCCGGATCGGCCGTCGCCGCAGTGCTTCTCAGCGGGTGCACCGACGTCCAGCGCGCCCTGAACAAGGGCGGCGACACCCCGTGCAGCGATTACGTCAAGCAGGACCAGGACACCCAGCGCATGACGATCACCAAATTCGTCAAGCAGCAGTCCGGCAACGATCACGAGCCCGCGGGCACCGTCGTCGACGCCACCATGGCCGCGGTGGGCTTCCTGTGCTCGAATCAGCGCAATGCCGCGACACCGATCCGGAACGCCGACGTGGCAGGGATTTTCCTCAATAAATAGCATTGGCCCCGGCGCGCTTTTGGCCGGGGTCCGGCGGCGGTATTCACCCGCCGCCGGACACATCAACTCTCGGTGAGAAGCCCCTACTTGGTCTTCCCGTCGCCGGTCTTTCCGCCACCGGCCTGGTTCTGCGCCTCGCACTCGTTGTTACGAGTCTCGGTACCGGAGCCGTTCTCGGAGTTTCCATCCGCTCCCGTCCCGGTCGTCGCATTACCGCCGTTGCTCGGCTTGTTCAGCGAATTCTGCTGGCAATCCTGCGAATTGCCGCCCTGCCGGGAATCGCCTTGCTTTTCCTCCTGCTTGCCGCCGGTCCCGTTGTCGTCACCCAGCGGGTTTCCGCTCGAGCCCGTGCCGATGCCGTTGCCCGCCAACCGGACCACGCTCGGCTGGTGATCGACGCCCACGACGACCACCGCCGTGCTGGCGGCGACCGCGGCGGCCGCCGCCAGCACGAAGCCGATGATATTCCTGCATACACGCGCCAAGATACTTCTCCTTCGGTCGTGGATTGTGATCGAGAGATCATCTGCGCGCAGTATCAGCAGACAACCATCAATCCCGCTCCGGATCGAGGTATGTATCCGGCGTGTCGCAAAAATCCGAATACTCAGCGGAGCAGCGGAATCAACGGAGCGAATTTCTCCATATTCGTTTCCAGCACCGTGATGTAGCCGAAGCCGTAGCGCTTACGACGGGCACGCAATTCCTCGGCCATCTCCTCGTAGGTGCCCACGAGCAGCGTCGGGATCTCCTCCAGCCGATCGGCGGCGCCCTCGGGCAGGTGCGCGGTGATCCACTCCAGCACCTTCGCCCGCTCGCCCGGCAGCGCCAGCGCCTGCACGAGGATATTGAATTCCACGCTGTCGCCGCGGTTTCCGAGCTGACCGCGGACGTAGGCGACGCGCTCGTCGGCCTGTTCCGGCAGGGCGACGGCGATGCGGCCGCTGTCGGAGGTGGTACCGCCGGTGAAGGCGATGATGTCGGCGTGTTCGGCCGCCACGCGCAGCAGCCGGTCGCCCCAGCCCGCGATCAGCAGCGGCGGCCCGCCCGGCCGGGCGGGCTTGGGCTTGTATTCGGGGTCGGCGAACAGCCGCCGCAGCGTCGCCGCCGCCTCGGCCACCTGATCGACGCGGCGGCCCGCGCTCGGGAACGGGATTCCGGCGGTGTCGAATTCGGCCTGCACATAGCCCGCGCCGAGGCCGAGTTCGACCCGGCCGCCGCTGAGCTGGTCGATGGTGGCGATATCGCGGGCCAGCAGCACCGGGTTGTAGAAGGGCACGTTGAGCACGAACGAATTGATCAGCACCCGCTCGGTGGCATCGGCGGCGGCCAGCATGGCCGGAATCGGCGCGGGCACGCCCAGGTGGTCGGCCACGCCGATCACGTCGTAGCCGAGTTCCTCTGCCCGACGGCACTTCTCGATCCACTCGGCCTTGGACTCGGTCGCGATCATGTTCACGCCGAACCGGAAAGGAGCACTCATTGCTCCTGTCTACCAGCCCGACCGGCCGGAAAAACACCATCGTTCACCCTCCGCGAACCTGTGAGTGCGCAATCATGGAGGACGTCACGGACGCTATGGAGGACGAGGTTTTCGCTATGCCGCAGATGCGCTCCCTGTCCGAGCGACGGGCCGCGCTGGAAGAAGAATGGGCCCGCTGGTCGGACCTGCCCGCCGCCACCCCCGCCGACCGCTCGGTGCTGCGCACCGAGGTCGTGCAGTCCTGGCAGCGATCGGTGGTGACCGTCGATCCCGGCTGTGTCGCCGCCCCCGCCGACGACGCCGAGATCGCCTCGCGCTGGGCGCGATCCCCGCTGCGCGGGCCGGTGCTGGAGCTGGCCGACGAATTGCGCGGCATCACCGACGATTCCGGTTTCGTCGCCGCGGTCACCGACGAGCACGGCACCATCCTGTGGTCCTACGGCGGCCGGGTGATGCGCCGCCGCGCCGAACGGGTCAACTTCGCCCCCGGCGGCCGCTGGGACGAAACCCATATGGGCACCAACGCGCTGTCGCTGGCGCTGCGTTCCGGCGAGCCGAGCATGGTGTTCTCCGCCGAGCATCTGGTCGCGGCCCTGCACAGCTGGGTCTGCTACTGCGCGCCGATCCGCGCCCGCGACGGACGCCAGCTCGGGGTGCTGGATCTGTCGACGACCTGGGACCGGTCGCATCCGCTGGCCATGTCCACGGTGCGGGCGCTGGTGTCGGCGATCGAGTCGCGGCTGCCCGCCGACCCGCCGCCCGAACCCGATTCGATCCGGCTCGAATGTCTGGGCGGCGCAACGCTGTTGCGGTCGGGCCGTCCGGTGCGGCTGCGGCCCCGGCAGCTGGAGATCCTGGCCCTGCTCGCGCTCGAGCCCGGCGGCTACACCCCGCAGCAACTACAGGCCGCCGTCTACGGCGACCGCCCGGTGTCGGCGACCACGCTCAAGGCCGACGTCTCGCATTTGCGCCACGCCACCGGCGGCGAGATCACCAGCCGCCGCTATACCCTCGCCCGCCCCATCTCCTGCGACGCGGTGGATCTGCTCGACGCGCTGCGGGTCGGCGACCTGGCCCGCGCCCTGCGGCTGTATCGCGGCCCGCTGCTCCCCGATTCGGAAACACCCGGCATCGTGCAGTGGCGCGACCACCTGACCGTCGGCCTGCGCACCGCCGTCCTCGGCAGCGAATCCGCCACGCACGCGGTCGAATTCGGCGCCCGCTGCCCCGACGACATCCAGATCCACGAGCACGCCCTGCGCCTGCTCGCCCCCGGCGATCCACGGCGCGCCTTGGTGACCGCTCGCCTGCATACGGCCTTACGATGAGCCGCCAACCTCGTGCCAACCCCCTCGGTCCATAGTGACGGCCGTCACCCCACAGGAGCACGAGGAGCGCGTGTCATGATCTACGCCAAGCCCGGCACCGACGGCAGTATCGTTCAATTCGCCCGGCGCTACGATAATTTCATCGGCGGGGAGTGGAAGCCGCCCGTCGAGGGACGCTATTTCGAGAATCCGTCTCCCGTCGACGGGGAAACCTTCTGCGAGGTCGCCCGCTCCGGCGCCGCCGATATCGAGCTGGCCCTGGATGCCGCGCACGCCGCCGCCCCGGGCTGGGCGGCCACCTCGCCCACCGAGCGCGCCAATATCCTCAACCGGATCGCGGACCGGATGGAGGCCAATCTGGAGAGCCTCGCGGTCGCCGAGACGTGGGAGAACGGCAAACCGGTGCGCGAGACGCTGGCGGCGGATATTCCGTTGGCCATCGACCATTTCCGCTACTTCGCGGGCGCGATCCGCGCGCAGGAGGGCGGGATCTCCGAAATCGACGCCGACACCGTGGCCTATCACTTCCACGAACCGCTCGGCGTCGTCGGCCAGATCATTCCGTGGAACTTCCCGATCCTGATGGCCACCTGGAAGCTGGCCCCCGCACTGGCCGCGGGCAACTGCGTGGTGATCAAGCCCGCCGAACAGACCCCGGCGTCGATCCTGCTGGTGATGGGGCTGATCGCGGATCTGCTCCCGGCGGGTGTGGTGAACGTGGTCAACGGATTCGGCGTGGAGGCGGGCAAGCCGTTGGCCTCCAGCCCGCGGGTGGCGAAGGTGGCGTTCACCGGTGAGACCACCACCGGGCGGCTGATCATGCAGTACGCCAGCGAGAACATCATTCCGGTCACCCTGGAGCTGGGCGGCAAGAGCCCCAACATCTTCCTCTCCGATGTGACGGCCGCCGACGATGATTACCTCGAGAAGGCGGTCGAGGGCTTCACCATGTTCGCGCTCAATCAGGGCGAGGTGTGCACCTGTCCGTCGCGGGCGCTGATCCACGCGTCCATCTACGACGACTTCCTGGCCCGCTGCGTGGAGCGCACCCGGAAGATCAAGGGCGGCAACCCGCTCGACGACAGCGTGATGCTCGGCGCGCAGGCCAGCAACGACCAGTACGAGAAGATCCTGTCCTATATCGATATCGGCCGCCAGGAGGGCGCGCGGGTGCTCACCGGCGGCGAGATGCGCAAGGTGGAGGGCCTGCCCAACGGGTACTACATCGAGCCGACCATCTTCGAGGGACGCAACGACATGCGCGTGTTCCAGGAGGAGATCTTCGGCCCGGTGGTGTCGGTGACCAAGTTCGAGTCGGTGCCCGAGGCGATCGGCATCGCCAACGACACGCTCTACGGTCTCGGCGCGGGCGTGTGGACGCGGGACATGAACACCGCGTACCGGCTCGGGCGGGCGATTCAGGCGGGCCGGGTGTGGACCAACTGCTTCCACGCCTATCCCGCGCACGCGGCGTTCGGCGGCTACAAGAAGTCCGGCATCGGGCGCGAGAACCACAAGATGATGCTCGAGCACTACCAGCACACCAAGAACCTGCTGGTCAGCTACTCGACCAGCCCGACCGGACTGTTCTGATGCCCGAGCCGCCCACCCGCATCGATATCACCGCGGCCGCGGCCGTGCTGCTCGGCGAGCTCGTCGAGCGGCACGGGCCGGTGATGTTCCACCAGTCCGGCGGCTGCTGCGACGGCAGCTCCCCGATGTGCTACCCGCGCAACGAATTCCGCGTCGGCGGGTCCGACGTGCTGCTGGGCCGCCTGGCCGGGGACACGCCGTTCTGGATGAGCGCCGACCAGTTCGAGTACTGGCGGCACACGCATCTGACGGTGGACGTGGTCCCCGGGCGGGGCAGCGGGTTCTCGCTGGAGGCTCCGGAAGGGGTGCGATTCCTCATCCGGTCGCGGCTGCTGACCGACGCGGAGACCGAGCAGCTGGAGTCCGCGCCGCCGCCCACGGGGGCACAGCTGTCCGGGTAGGCGGATCGCGCGCCACCTGTCATGTGCCGGATACCAGGCAGACCCGCAGACCTGCCTGGTGTCCGGCACATGGCAGGTGGCGGTTCCGTGTCGCCGCGGCAATCGTGCGGGCGGTTTCCATGTGGCTGTACGGTGCAAGTTCCGGCATGGATGGCGAGCCCGAGGAGGTGACAGTGAGGTCGAAGAGGACGTTCGGGCCGATCGCCGGTATTGCGCTGGCGCTGGCCGTGTCGGTGGCCGCGGTCCCGGCCCGTGCCGACGAATCCGCCTCCCGTCTCGAAACCGACTCCCCCGCAGCCGAACTCGCGCCCGGTGAGCACGGCTCGGTGATCTCGGTGCGGCCGATCACCGGCGATCCGGGGGTGCCCGGCGCGCGCAACTACCTCGTGCGGTACCGGTCGGTGGACCTGAGTGGCCGGACGGTGGCGGTGTCGGGCACGGTGGCCGTGCCGCTGGGCACGGCCCCCGCGGGCGGCTGGCCGCTGATCTCCTGGGCGCACGGCACCACCGGCGTCGCCGACGTGTGCGCCCCCTCCCGCGACACCGGCCCCGACTATCCCGCGCACGACTACACCGAGCAGGTGCGCGCCGTCCAGGCGAGGTGGATCGCCGCCGGATATGCGGTGGCGCAGAGCGACTATCAGGGCCTGGGCACCGGCGGCCCGCACGGGTATCTGATCGGCGAGGCCGAGCAGCGCGCGGTGGCGGATATGGCGCTGGCCGCCCGCGAGGTGGACGACGCCATCGGCACCCGCTGGGTGGTGATGGGGCATTCGCAGGGCGGGCAGGCCGCCGTCTTCGCCGACGCCCGCGCCCAGCGGTGGGCCCCGCGACTACAGCTGCTGGGCGCGGTGGCGATGGCGCCCGCCTCCCATCTGGGCCTGGCCATCCGGGCGCTCACGCTGGCCACCGATGTCGGCAGCGCGCGAGTCGCGGGGTCGGTCGCCCCCGGCTCGGCCGCGTTCGTGCCGCTGTTCGTTCGCGGCGCGCAGACCGTCACGCCCATCGATCCGGCGAAATTCCTGACGCCCGAGGCGCTTTCGCTGCTCTCCCAGGCCGACGACCGATGCATCGGCCAGCTGCGCGAGCCGGATTCGTGGGGCGGCCTGCGTCCGGGCGAGGTGTTCACCACGCCCGCCGACACCGCCGACCTGACCCGGGTGCTCGACGACAACGACCCCAGCCCACTGACTTTCACGCGGCCGCTGCTGGTGGTGCAGGGCCGCGCGGACACCACCGTGTTCCCGCTGACCACCGACGCCATGGTCGCCCAGCAGCAACTGACCGGACAGCCGGTGGCGTACCGCACCTATCCCGGCGCCGACCACCGCGGCGTGCTCGCCGCCTCCTACGATGACGTCTCCAGCTGGGTGGATCGGCTGTTCGGTCGCTGATGCCGAGGTGTTGCCGAGCCGAATCGGCGAATTGGCAACAGTTGTCAACAGCGGAACGCTACCGCCGACCGCCCCCGCACCGCATGCTGTGAGCAGCCCCGCCGTCGGGTACCCCCCGCGGCGCGGTGAGCCCTACACCCACGGCTCCCCGGCGGCGGGTGCTTCCAGGCGATGAATCGGGAAGAGGCGCAGCGTGAACGAGAGTGGATCCCGGGATCGGGTGGCCGTCGGCTTCCTGCACCGCGATGTCTCCGGCGTGCGCAGACAGTGGGACGAGGAGCGCCTGCGCACCGTCGCGCAACGATCGGGCTACCACCTCGCCAAGATCCTGGCGGTCGGCGCGTGGACCGATCGCCCGGTGCTGCGGCTGCGCACCGCGGTGGATCGCCTCGGCGCCGAGGCGGTCCTCACTCCCAACCTCCTCCACTTCGACCGCCCCGAAATCCCCGGCGAACTCGCCGATTTCACCGTCGTCACGGTCGACGACATGCACACCTACGCCGGATCCGGCGCGGTGGCCCGCCACACGAAAGCCCCCTACGGCCCCATCCGCCCCGAAGACGCCACCGACGGCTGGCTGCTCCAGGGCGACGAACGAGAATGGTGGCTGTCGAAAGACCGCGACGAAATCCAGGCCCGGGTCCGGGCCACCACCCCCACCACCTGCTCCTGGCGCATAGCCCGCCCCGACGGCACCCTCCTGCGAGAATCCTCGGCCCGCACCGTCGGCGAGGCAAAAGCCAACGCCGACAACTGGGCCCGCCACCGAGACGGCTGAACCGCCGAACGCCCGCCGATCCTCCACCCCTACCACCTTTGCGCACGGTAATGCAGTTGCGACCGGTGTTGAGAAAGTTGGCAACAGCTGTCAACAGCGCAACGCTGTCGATGGGCGGGCGAGGAGCGCAAGCTGTGGGGGCCCTGCAATCAGGCTGGGGTTCAAGGATTTCCGTCGGCGATTGGCAGGAGGAAACTGGTGGTCGGTTTTACTGTCATGTTTTTCGGTCGGAGGTAGGCGGCTGTGTTCCCGGATGAGGTTCATCGGACCGAGCTGGACGGGATGCAGGTGGTGTGGCAGCTGAGACGGTGCCGGATCACGATCATCTCCATTTCCAGCAGCGCCGACGGGATACCGCTGGTGTCCTTCGCGCCCGGCCGCCTTCCCGATTTGGCCCGCGCCCGTGAGCAACTGCCGGAGCTATCGGCGCTCTGGGACGCGGTTCGGCGTGACCTCTGGGAACAACTCATGCACCGGCCATTCCTCCCGAGTCTCAGAACGTAAGACGCGAATCTCATTCTGTAGCCGGTTTCCGTAGACTCGTTCCGTTACCGGCGAAACGAGGTGGGCAGAATGGTTGAGGCGACGTCGATTTCGACGCCGTGGCAGGTGCAATTGCGGGCCGGGGAGAACGAAGGGGCCGCCGATACCGAGAAGAACGGTGTCGGCGGGAGTGCGGGGATGCGGCCGCACGAGTTGCTGGAGGCGGCGTTGGCCTCGTGTATGACCATTTCGGCGCGGATGGCACTGGTCGAGGCGGGGGCGCCGGAGGCGGAGGTTCGGGTGCGGGTCGAGCTCGATCGGGCGGATGTCACGACCACCTTCCGGTACGAGCTCGATCTCGACCCGGAGTACGAGCGCCATCGGGCCGCAGTCATGGAACGGGTCGAGCGGTCACCGGTGCGGACGACGTTGAGCAAACAGCTCGCCTTCGAGCCCGGCATCGGGCGGTAGCCGCTTCCGGTGCTGCGCCGCAGCGCATCTCGCACCGCGGCGCCGACGCCCGACGATCAGCGTCCCGGGAGGAACCGCTGGCCGCGGGCGACCAGCATCAGCACCTGCTGCCAGCGCTGCTGCGAAAAACCGAAGGGCGCGTCCAGGTTCAGGAACCGGGTGACGACCACGGTCTGCGGCTCGGTGAACTTGAGCAACCCGTCGGGGCCGTGGCGGCGGCCGACGCCGGAGATGCCCATGCCGCCCATCGGTGCGCTGGTGCTGCCCCAGGCGGGGGCGTATCCCTCGTCGACGCAGACGGTTCCGGCGTGTAGGCGCGCGGCGATGCGTTCGCCGTCGGATTTGGTCGCCGCCCAGACGCTGGCGTTGAGGCCGTACTCGGTGTCGTTGGCGCGGGCGATCGCCTCCTCCACGTCGGCGACCGGATAGATCGACACCAGCGGGCCGAAGGTCTCGTTGCGGCCGCACTCCATCTCGTCGGTGACCTCGGCCAGCACGGTCGGCTCGAAGAACAGCGGACCGATGTCGGGACGCGCATGCCCGCCCGCGAGCACCTTGGCGCCCTTGGAGGTGGCGTCGGCGACGTGCTTGGCCACCGTCTCCACCTGCGCCTCGGAGATCAGGCTGCCGATATCGGCCGAATGATCGTAGGCCGCACCGAGTTTCGCCGCCTGCACCGCGGCGACGAACTTGGTCGTGAACTCCTCGGCCACCGCCCGTTCGACATACAGCCGCTCGATCGAGATACACAGCTGCCCGGCATTGGAGAAACATGCCCGCACAGCGGCTTTCGCGGCCTTGTCCAGATCCGCGCCGCGGGTGACGATCATCGGATTCTTGCCGCCGAGTTCCGCGGAGAATCCGATCAGCCGCCGCCCGCACTGCTGCGCGAGGACGCGGCCGGTGTCCGAGGATCCGGTGAACATCAGATAGTCGCAGGCGTCCACGATCGCGGTGCCCACCTTCGACCCGGGTCCGGGCACCACCTGCAGCAGATCCCGCGGCAACCCCGCCCGCTGCAGCAGATCCACGTGCACCAGCGACGAATACGGGGTCTGGCTGTCCGGCTTCACCACCACCGCGTTCCCGGCCAGCAGCGCCGGAATCGAATCGCCTATGGACAGCAGCATCGGGTAGTTCCACGGCGCGATCACCCCGACCACACCCTTGGGCTGGGTCCGCACCGACGCCCGGTTCAGGATCGCGAACGCGCCGGGCACACCGCGCGGCGCGAGCAGTTGCGGCGCGACCCGGGCGAAGTAGCGGGCCGCGAACATCAGGCCCATCACCTCCTCCTGGGCCGCCCAGCGCGCCTTACCGGTCTCCGCCTGAATGATGTCCATGAGGTATTCGCGCTCGGCCACCACCAGATCGCGATAGCGGGCGAAGATCGCCGACCGCTCCGCCACCGGCCGCGCCGCCCAGTCCGCCTGCGCCGCCCGCGCCCGGGCGAACGCGGCCGTCACATCCTCGGCCGTGCCGATCGGGACCGTGCCCAGCGGACGGCCCGTGAAGACCTCCGAGATCGCCCGGCTGTCGTGCTCACGGGCGCTGTCCACGGCCGCGAAACCTCGCAGACGCTCGAAAACACCGGCTTCCGGCACGGGCATGACGGCCTCCTACTTATGAGTAACCCAGCGATACACACAATCTACCCCCGGCCGTCACCGGTCGGCCCGCACCCGAACCGAGCATTTACAGTTCAGTATTTTCTGTATACAGATTCTGCTGTACTATCTGTCGCGTGGCACCCACCCTGCACAGCGACGCGCTGTCCCGCTTCGGCCATGCGCTGTCCGACCCCACCCGGACCCGCATCCTGCTGGCCCTGCGCGAGGCGCCCGGCTACCCGTCCGAGTTGGCCGAGCAGATCGGGGTCTCGCGCCAGATCCTGTCCAATCATCTGGCCTGCCTGCGCGGCTGCGGGCTGGTGGTGGCGGTGCCGCAGGGGCGGCGCAGCCGCTACGAGCTGGCGGACCGCCGGATCGGGCACGCGCTGGCCGACCTGCTGGGCCTGGTGCTGGCCGTCGACCCGGCCTGCTGCCCCACCGCGGCGGACGGGTGCTGCTGATGGTCGAGCTGGGAATGCCGCCGCGGCAGCACGATTCGCGGCGCGCGGTGCTCGCCCGCCGGATTCGGCTGCTGGTGGCGGCGACCATCGCCTACAACGTGGCGGAGGCGCTGGTCGGCCTGGCCGAGGGCGCGCGGGTATCGTCCACGGCCCTGGTGGGTTTCGGGCTCGATTCGCTCATCGAGGTGTCCTCGGCCGCCGCCGTCGCCTGGCAGTTCGCCGGGACCGATCCCGCGGCGCGCGAGCGAATCACGCTGCGCGCCATCTCCTTCTCGTTCTTCGCCCTGGCCGCCTACGTCACCGCCGAGGCCGTGCACGGGCTGATCACCGGCGAGACCCCCGGCCGCTCCCCCGTCGGAATCGGCCTGGCCGCAACGAGTCTGGTCGTCATGCCGGTGCTGTCGCGGGCGCAGCGCCGGGCCGGGCGCGAGCTCGGCTCCCGGTCGGCGGTCGCGGATTCCAAGCAGACCCTGCTGTGCACCTACCTGTCCGCGGTGGTGCTGCTGGGGCTGCTCCTGGACAGCCTGCTGGGCTGGTCCTGGGCCGACCCGGCGGCCGCGCTCGTGGTCGCCGCGCTCGCGGTGCGCGAGGGCGTCGCGGCCCGGCGCGGCGACACCTGCTGCGATTGATGCACACACCGTCGAGACTGTCAATTGCAGTCTCGCTCAACGGGACCAGAGCGGCGAGGACCCTGCTGAGCGGTTAAGTTGTGCCGATGTTGAGAGCGAGGCTCGGTATCCGGACCCGCATTCTGGCGATCGCACTCGTTCCGAGCCTGGCTCTGCTCGTGATCGGTGTGGGCGCCACGGGTTATCTGGTGAACGAGGGCCAGGACGCCAAGGCATGGGCCTCGGTCCTGGAGAACGCCAACTCCCAAGTGCGCGAGATGATCGCGTCGGTCGAGCAGGAGCGGCTGCTGTCGCTGTGGCAGCTCGCCGGTGAGCAGCCCGACCCGGTCGGCCTGGGCGCGGCCCGCCAGCGCCTGGACAGCGCCCTGCGCGAGCTGGCCCCGGTCGAGGCCCGGCTCAACAGCGTCGGCCGCGCCAAGATGAGTTACGACCTCGGCAGTTTCGACACCCTCAAGCAGCAGCTGCCCACCCTGCGCGGCGGCATCGACTCCGGCACCATCTCGATTCCCGACGCCTACTCCGCCTACACCAGGATCTTGCAGGGCGTCGCCCTCGGCACCCAGATCGTGGCCCGCAACGCACCCGACGCCGCCATCGCCACCGAGCTCGACGGCGCGCTGCGCGTGCTGCGCGCCATGGAGGCGATGTCGAGGACCTCGGCGCTCACCGCGGCCGCCGTCAACGGCACCGGCCTGCCGCCCGCGCTGTCGGCGGAGTACCGGAACCTGGTCGGCTACTTCCGCATCGAAATACCGCAGCTGGCAGGCGATCTCGGCGGCGATCAGGGCGCGCGCGTCAAGTCGGTGCTGGACTCGTCGAGCTGGCAGCAGCTGGGCGTGATGGAGGACTACGTCATCCATCCCCCGGCGCCCGCGAAATCCGGTGCGGCCCCGTCGCTTCCGATCAGCATCGCCGAATGGCGCACCGCCGCCGACACTCTCAACCGGCACATGCTGGAGCTGTGGGAGGTGCAGAACCAGCACGCCGACCATGTCGCCGTCGACGACGCCTCCACGACCGCCCGCAACTCGATCCTCGCGGGCCTGGGTGTGCTGGTGCTGTCGGCGGCCGCGTTCCTGGTCGCGCTGTGGCTGGCCAACCGGCTCATCGGGCGGCTGCGGCGGCTGCGCACCGAAACCCTGGCGCTGGCCGAGGTGCGGCTGCCCGACATCATGCGCCGGCTCACCGCGGGCGAGAAGGTCGACCCGGAGACCGAGGCCGCGCACCTGGACTTCGGACACGACGAGATCGGTTCGGTGGCAAAGGCGTTCAACCGCGCCCACACCGCGGCCGTCGCCGCCGCCGTCACCGAGGCCCGCACCCGGCAGGGCGTGCGCGCGGTGTTCCTCAATATCGCGCACCGCAGCCAGATCGTGGTGCACCGGCAGCTGGAGATCCTGGACGAGGCCGAATCCCGGCAGGAGGATCCGACGCTGCTGGACACCTTCTTCAAGCTCGACCACCTCGCCACCCGGGAGCGGCGCAACGCCGAGAACCTGATCATCCTCGGCGGCGGGCAGCCGGGGCGGCAGTGGCGGCGGCCGGTGCCGCTGGTGGAGCTGGTGCGCAGCTCGGTCGGCGAGACCCTGGACTACGCGCGGGTGCGCACCTCGCGGCTGCCGCAGGTGCACATCGTCGGCACGGTGGTCGCCGACCTCATCCACCTGCTCGCCGAACTGGTCGACAACGCCACCTCGTTCTCGCCGCCGCAGTCGCGGGTCGACATCACCGGTAACCAGGTCGGCAAGGGCGTCGTGATCGAGATCGGCGACCAGGGCATGGGCATGCCCGACGAGGAGCTCGAGCGCGCCAACGACATGCTGCGCCACCCACCGGATTTCGGTGTCGCCGAGCTGTCCGCCAACTCCCGGCTCGGCCTGTTCGTGGTCGCGCAGCTCAGCGCCCGGCACGGCATCTCGGTGCGGCTGTCGGAATCCGACTACGGCGGCATCCGCGCGATCGTGCTGATCCCCACCGCGCTGATCGCCACCGATACCCCGGTCGCCGACCACCTGCCCGATCGGCTGCCCGGCCGCCGCCCGGAGCCCCCGGCGACCGGTGAACTGCCGAGCCTGCCCGCCGGTTCGCCCACGCCCGCCCCGATCGCGCTGGCGACGCTGCCGCCGCCCCGCCCGGCCATGACCGGGGATGTGCAGCGCCCCGCGATCGCGCGCCCGGAGCCCGGGAACGGGCGGCCGCCGCTGCCCCGGCGCCGCCGCCAGGCCAGTCTCGCCCCGGGACTGGCCGACCGGCCCGCCCCCGAAACCGGCCCGCAGCGGACACGCTCGGCGGAGCAGGCGCGAGATCTGATGTCCGCCATAGAGAATGGGACGCGACAGGG
Source organism: Nocardia terpenica (assembly GCF_013186535.1). Taxonomy (NCBI): domain Bacteria; kingdom Bacillati; phylum Actinomycetota; class Actinomycetes; order Mycobacteriales; family Nocardiaceae; genus Nocardia; species Nocardia terpenica. The sequence goes on along the minus strand of NZ_JABMCZ010000004.1, from coordinate 540,499 downwards.
ACGCCGGGCCAATCCGGAGCCCGCGACCACCGTCACACCGGATGAACAGGAAGGCGAAGGTGACCTCTTCCAACGCAGGTGATCTCAACTGGCTGCTCGACGATCTCGTCGACCGCCTGGCCGGGGTGCGGTACGCGGTGGTGCATTCCACCGACGGACTGCTGCTGGGCCGGTCCACCACCATGAGCCGGGAGGATGCCGAACATTTCGGCGCCATGTCCGCGACGCTGTACGGGCTGGCCCGCAGCGCCGGCAGCCGCTTCGACGGCGGGTCGGTGCGGCAGGCGGTGATCGAGCTCGATCGGGCGGTGCTGTTCGTCACCGCCGCCGGCGACAACGCGTGCATCGCGCTGCAGGCCACCGAGAATGCCAACCTCGGCATGGTCGCCTACGAGATGAACCTGACCGTGCAGCGCGTCGGCACCTACCTGTCCACCGATGCCCGTAGCGGACTCGCGGAACAGGTGGAGCACCGATTGTCATGACGCACTTCGGTCAACCGTGGTTCGACGACGCGGCTGGCCCGCTGGTCCGCCCGTACGCCGTGACACGGGGCCGCACCATGGGGGCGGGACACGATCTGGATATGCTGACCCTGGTGGCGACGGTCGAGGCCCCGCCACCGCTGCGGAGGGCGGAGCCGGAATACGCGGAAATCGTTCGGCTGTGCCGATATCCGCAATCGGTGGCCGAGGTGTCCGCCGCCCTGACTCTGCCCCTCGCCGTGACCAAGATCCTTGTGGGTGATTTGATCGGTGAGGGGCACTTGAACTTCCGGGCACCGGCCCGAACCGACGACGCCGGCCCCGGCGACCTGACCGTCCTGCGAGCTGTACTCGATGGAATCCGAAAGCTGTAGAACACGTGCCTGAAACGCCTTCCGCGGCTCCGCTAGCCGCCTCGGTCAAGATCCTCATCGCCGGCGGGTTCGGCGTCGGCAAGACCACCATGGTGTCCTCGCTCAGCGAGATCACGCCGCTGCGCACCGAGGAGCTCATCACCGAGCTCTCCACCGGGATCGACGACCTGTCGGGGGTCGAGGGCAAGAAGACCACCACGGTGGCGCTCGATTTCGGCCGCATCACGATCGACGAGAATCTGGTGCTGTACCTGTTCGGCACGCCCGGTCAGGACCGGTTCTGGTTCCTGTGGGACGAATTGGCGCGCGGCGCGCTGGGGGCGATCGTCATCGCCGATACCCGCAGGCTGGAGAACTCCTTCGCCGCCATCGATTTCTTCGAGCGGCGCGGGCTGACCTTCGCGGTCGCGGTCAACTGCTTCGACGACGCACCGGTGTACACCAACGAGGAGGTCCGCGACGCATTGGACCTGGAGGCCCGCGTCCCGGTCATCCTCTGCGACGCCCGCGACCGCGCATCGTGCAAGACGGTGCTGATGACGCTGGTGGAGCATTTGATCGTGCGGGCGACCACTACGGCCGTCTGAAGAGCAACGACATTCGCCGATGATTCCGGCGTGCTTTTGGCCGGAATCTACGGTGAGATCCCGGCCAAAAGCACGCCGGGATCATGGGGCAGCTACGCCGGGATCATGGGGGCGGCCACGCCGGGATCATGGGGGCAGCGCCGGGATGACGATTACAGGTCTTTCACGTCTTCGAACGTGCTGATCCACTTGTGCGGTGGCCGTGGGGAATTCGGTTCGCCGGGGCGGGTGACGCCGATCGCGGACCAGCCCGCGGCGACGGCGGCGTCGAGTTCGTCCGGGTGGTCGGACAGGAACAGGATCTTCTCCGCGGGGACGCCGATGGCTCCGGCGATCTTCTCGTAGGACGATGCCTCGCGCTTGGCGCCGGCGGTGGTGAGGTCGAACCAGCCGCTGATCAGGGCGGCGAGGTCGCCGTCGCGGGCGTGGGCGAACCAATCCTGTTGATTGCGCACCGAACCCGACGAGTACACGTACAGCGCTATTCCGGCCGCGTGCCAGGCGCGCAGCGCCGGTGGGGCGTCGGGGAAGAACTCCCCGTGCAGGGCGCCGCTGCGGAAGCCCTCGGCGCAGATCAGGCCCTGCGCGGTCTTCAGCGGCTCGGCCTTCACATCGGAATTCAGCCAGCCGCGCAGGATCTCGGCGACCTCGGCCGGGTCGGCGTCGGGCCGCCCGGCCAACTCGCGGGTGCCCGCGATCACCGCCTCGGCCGGGCCGCCTCGATTCTCGGCCAGCCACTGCGGCAACCGTTCCCGCGTGTATCCGTAGAGGTCCTCGCGCACGGAGCTGGTCGGGCTGGTGGTGCCCTCGATGTCGACGACGATGGCGGCGATCATGCGACCAGCAGTTCGTCCAGCGTCGGGAAACGCTCGCCGATGGTGTTGCCGGTGAAATCGCCGATCCAGCCGTCTTCTTCCTCGAAGAAGCGCACCGCCAGGAAGTCGGGGCGGCTGCCCATGTCGAACCAGTGCCGCGTGCCCGCGGGCACCGACACCAGATCGCCGCCCTCGCAGACGATCGCCAGCACCTCGCCGTCCAGGTGCAGGTAGAAGCAGCCGCGGCCCGCGACGAAGAAGCGCACCTCGTCCTCGGCGTGGCGGTGTTCGGCGAGGAATTTCTCGCGCGCGCCCTTCGCCTTCGCGGGCCATTCCGGATCGCTGTCGTCGGGGTGGATGCGGGCGACATCGATGTGTTTGTACCGGCCGTCGGCGTTCAATTCGCCGATGTGGCCGTCGTATTCGGTGAGGATGGCCTCGGTGCTCGCGGCCGGGTCGGACGCGGCGGGCCAGCGGTCGAAGACGATGCCGCGCTTGTTCAGCTCGGCGCCGATGACGGCGGCGTCGGCGGTGCGCAGCCGCACGTCGCCCGCGTCGGCATCGGACATCACCTGCAGCAGGGTCATTTCGGGTCCTCCTCGATCTCGCGGCGACCGGTGAGCGTCACCAGTTCGCACATCGCCTCCAGGCATTCGGCGCGGTCGCGCGCCTGCGCGAGGTCCGCGCCCCACGCCGTGATGCCGTGCCCGGCGATGAACAGCACCGGCGGCGCATCCGGATGCTCGGTCAGATAGCGCTCGATATCGGCACCGATGCGCGGAACGTCAGCGTGATTGGCGAATACCGGGATGTCAATGGTTTCGCTCGCCCGCAATCCCTTGATGAGCTCGTAGCCGCTGAACCGCAACGACTCTCGCGCGCCCACGGACCGGGCGGTGGCATGCGGCGGGTGCACGTGCACGACGGCGTCCGCTCCGGTCGCGCGGTAGACGGCGGTGTGGATGGCGGTCTCCGCCGACGGGCGCCTGGTCCCCGAAACCGGTTGCGAGTCGGCGATATTCACGGTGACCATATCGGCGGCGGTCAGCTCGCCCTTCGACAGCCCGCTGCCGGTGACGACCGCGGTGTCCCCGGCCCGCACGGAGATATTGCCCGCCGTGCCCGGCATCCAGCCGCGCGCGTAGAGCCCGCGGGCGGTCTCGGCAATGCGTTCGGCGGCCTCGCCACGGCCGTTTTCGGCACTCCGTGCAGAATTGCGCCTGGCGCCGGAATCTTCCTCGGCGGCAGCCGCATTCGCCGTGCCCGAGACGATGCCGTGCTCGGTGACCACCGCGGTCACCAGGTCCGGCGGGGTGACATCGAAGGCGGGGTTGAAGACCGCGGTGCCCGCCGGGGCGGTGGCGACGCCGCGCAGCTGGGTGATCTCGTCGGCCGTCCGCTGCTCCACCACGATCTCGCCGCCGGTCGCGGTCTTCGGATCGCGCGTGGACTCGGGTGCGACGACGACGAACGGAATCCCGTGGTGGTGCGCCGCGATGGCCAGGGCGTAGGTGCCGATCTTATTGGCCACCGAACCGTCGGCGGTGATGCGGTCCGCGCCGACGACGACGCAGTCCACCTGCCCGGTCGACATCGCCCACGCCGCCGCGGAATCGATGGTCAGCCGGTGCGGGATCCCGGCCTCGGCCAGCTCCCAGGCGGTCAGGCGAGCGCCCTGCAGCAGCGGCCGGGTCTCGTCGACCAGGACCGTCTCGACGGCGTCGCGCGCCGCGAGCACCCGCACCGCGCCCAGGGCGGTGCCGAAGGCGGCGGTGGCCAGCCGCCCGGTATTGCAGTGGGTGAGGATGCGCAGCGGGCGGTCCGGGCACAGCCGCTGGATCAGGTCGGCGGCGTGGGTGGCGGCGGCCCGGTTCACCCGGCCGTCCTCCTCGAGCATGGCCAGCGCCTCGTCCAGCACGGCCGGGGCGCCCTCGGGCAGTCGCGTCAGCGCCCGCCGCACGCCCCAGGCCAGATTCACCGCGGTCGGCCGGGCCGAGGCGATCCGTTCGGCCTCCGCCTCGACCTTCGCGCTGTCGCCGGGATGCGCGAAGGCGGCCAGTACCACCCCGAACGCCCCCGACACCCCGATCGCCGGGGCGCCGCGCACGGCCAGCGTCTTGATCGCGTCGATAACCTGGTCAACGGTCGTGATCCGCAACTCCCGCACCTCGTGCGGCAGCACCCGCTGATCGAGAATGACCAGCGCGCCATCCACCCACGCGATCGAACTCTCACTCATCCGCGCAACCCTCACCTAGAAACCGCACCTACCACACAAACGGTAGCGAACCCGTCCCCCACAGCCCACATCAGCCGACCTGCCCCACCTGTTCCCTGCATGCCCCCTGCCCCCAACACGCCCTTCCTACTCCGGCATGCCCCTCTATTCCCAGCATGCCCTTCCTGTTCCGGCGTGCCCCTTCTGTTCCGGCGTGCCCCTTCTGTTCCCGGCGTGCTTTTGGCCGGGAACTCGCGCTGGATTCCGGCCAAAAGCACGCCGGAATCATGAGGGGGCGGAGGTGGCGAATCCGGCGCTGCCGCAGGGGCATTCCGTGTGGTCGAGATGCATTCGCAGACCGATCGGTTCGTGCGGGCCGGGATTCGTGGCTTATCCACAGCTAACGTTTCTTCCACAGTTTGCGGTGGATGGGCGTGAACAGGGGCAATTCCACATGGTTGAACAACTCTGGGGAGGAACGGGTCAGGGGCGGCCGAAGGCGAGGGTGACGTTGTGTCCTCCGAAGCCGAAGGAATTGCTCAGGGCGTGGGAGATCGACTGGGGGCGCGCCTGTCCGTGCACGATGTCGAGGTCCACGCCGGGGTCCGGATTGTCGAAATTGAGTGTGGGCGGCACGATCTGGTCGCGCAGTGTGCACAGGGTGAGGATGGCCTCCAGCGCGCCGACCGCGCCGATGGAATGCCCCAGCGCCGACTTCGGCGCGTACACCGAGGCGTGTTCGGCCACGGCCGCAATGGCATTCGCCTCCGACGCGTCGCCGACGGGCGTGGAGGTGGCGTGCGCGTTGATGTGGGTGATGTCGGCGGGGGTCAGCCCCGCGGCCTCGATCGCCTTGCGCATGGCCCGCGCCGCGCCCGCGCCCTCGGGTTCGGTGCCGGTGATGTGGTAGCCGTCGGAGGTGATGCCCGCCCCCAGCACCCGGCCCAGGATCTCGGCGCGGCGGGCCAGGGCGAACTCCTCCGACTCCAGGACCAGCAGCGCACCCGCCTCGCCGAAGACGAAGCCGTCGCGGTCGCGGTCGAAAGGCCGTGAGGCACGGGTGGGTTCGTCGTTACGGGTGCTGGTCGCGCGCATCATGGCGAAGCTCGCGATCGGGATCGCCTCGATGTAGCCCTCGACGCCGCCCGCGATCACCACATCCGCCTCGCCGGTGGCGATGAGCCGCCACGCGTGCGCGATCGCCTCCGCACCCGAGGAACACGCCGAGGTCGGCGCGTACACACCGGCCTTGGCCCCGAATTCGAGACCGACCCGCGCGGCCGGGCCGTTGGGCATGACCATCGGCACGGTCAGCGGCGGCACCTTGCGATAACCACCCGCGCGCATGGCGTCGACCGCGGTGAGAAACGCGTCGCCGCCGCCGAGTCCGGTGCCGACCGCGACACCCAGCCGCTCGCCGTCCACGTCGGGCTTGCCCGCCGCCCCCCACAGCTGACGGCTCAGCACCAGCGCCAGCTGCTGCACGTAGGAGTGCCGCCGCTGTTCGATGCGGGACAGGTGCTCGCCCGGACGCTGCTTCAGCTTGCCGCCGATGCGGACCGGCAGGTCGTACTCGGTGACGAAATCATCGTCGAGCGGCCCGATTCCGCTCTCCCCCGCGAGCAGGCCCGACCAGGTGCCGTCCAGGTCGGGGGCCAGGCACGTGGTGGCGGTCATGCCGGTGACGACCACGTTCCGGCGCGTTTGTGAAGCAGTTGTTACACCCATGCCGATCATGAATACCTGTACCGCCCGCTACAGTCAACCGGTGCCCAGACCCCCTGACGCCACCCGCCGCGCCGAACTGCTCGCCGGAGTCATCGCCTACATCGGCGAATACGGACTCACCGAGCTGTCGCTCCGCCCGCTCGCCGAATACCTGGGCACCAGTTCGCGCATGCTCATCCACTACTTCGGCACCAAGGAGCAGATGCTGGTGGCGGCGCTGGAGACCCAGCGCCCCGATATCGCCGCGCTCTTCGACGACGTGTCCGATATCGATATGCTGCGGCGGCGATTGGTCGAGTCGTTCTGTGTGAACACCACCAGCGACTGGGTGACCAGCACCCGGGTGCTGTTCCAGGTGCTGGGCGTGGCGTCGGTGCCGGGCAGCCCTTTTCGCGACTACTCCCACGACGCCGTGAGCATCCTCGTCGACGCCCTGACCGAGGCCCTGAATCGCCTGGACCCGACGCTGCCCGACCCGAGATCGACGGCAACCGTATTGATTTCGGGCATCCGGGGATTGCTGCTGGACCGATTGATCACGGGCGACAACACACGCGTGTCGAAGGCCACCCGCCTACTGATCAATCAGACACTACCCTCCCCGGCCCACTCCCCTTGACCGAAAGCCTCGGTGCCCGTCGGCAGATCACGCGCGCATCGGGTTCATCGTGGCTTCAGTGTGCCCTTGTCGATCTGTTCGCGGAGGATGTCGCCGTGGCCTGCGTGCCTGGCGAATTCTTCGATCATGGCGAGCAGGGTCCAGCGCATGCTGACGGTGCCCTCGCGGGGGTTGTGCTTGGTGTCGTCGAGGGCGAAGCGGGAGGCGATGATTCGTGATCGCTGGCTTGCGCGTTCGAACTCGGCGATGACGTCGGTCAGCGATTCGTGGTCGGCGACGGCGAAGGTGCCCTCGTCGCGGCGCGAGTATCCGTCGCAGTCGGATTCGTCGAGTCCCGCCCAGAACCGTTGGAACCAGATCCGTTCCGCGGCAGCGGCATGCTTGATCAGTGAGATCGGTGTCGTCAGCGACGCGACGAGTCGGCGGCGGGCATCGGCGGCGGACAGGCCGCGCACGGTCTCGACGAGCGCTTCGCGGTTGCGGTCGAGCATGTTCTCGAGGAGCGCTCGCTCGACACCGTCGGTAATTCGGTTGGTACCCATGGTCTTTCACTCCATCCTATCGTGGGAGGCACGAAACATCCGGCGTCGGAGAACAACCGGGAAAACAGAGGCGCTCGCCGCACGAATCGCGGACCGAGCGTGGGCGATACGGGCCTGCGGAGACACCGCAGCCCAGGCCGGTCGGAGGGCCTGTCGCCGAGGGTCAGTATGCCGTAGATGTCGAATTCGGGCTACCGGTTTACCGGCCGTTCGGGCTAGTCGGTCGGTAGCGGCGCGGTGATGATCGGCGCGATGTGCCGATAAGCGAAGTCGATGAGCTGCGCCTCGGTGTCGAGCTCGATCATTCCCCGCGGCGTGAGCACCATCGAATGGATTGTGCGGGCGATGATTTCGACGCGGGCGGTGAGCAGGTCGAGGTCGCCGGGCAGGTCGGGCCCGAGGATCGTGACGGCGGCGTCGATGGCCCACGCCAACGGGGTGGCGGCGTCGACGGTGAGGCGGGGCAGGGTCGTGTCCGGTTCGAGTCGGAGCAGCCGGTTGTAGAGCGGATGGTCGCGCAGGCCGAGGACCAGTCCGGCGAAGGTGGCCGCTACCCGATCCGCGAGGGAGCCGGTGGCGTTCGCACGGTCGTTCACCGCGGTGATGATCCGTTGCGCCTCACGCAGCACCACGGCCCGCACCACATCGTCCTTGGATCCCACGCGCCGGTAGACGGTGACTCGCTCGACGCCCGCGCGGCGGCCGATGTCCTCGATGGTGGCCATACCGAGGAAGCGCACGCGATCGCCGCCCGCGACGTCGAATTCGATTGGCGCGACGTTCCGTTGCACTACATCCCGGGCGAGCCGTTCGCATCGCACTTCTGGAACGTGATGCACCTGATCGTTCCGCTGGGTGAGCAGATGATGGCGGGCTGCGTGGCCGAGGCGCTGCCCTATATCAGCGACGAGCGCCTGCGGGAGGAGGCGGTCGGGTTCATCGGGCAGGAGTCCATGCACGCCAATTCACACGGCGGCTACCACGCGCGGCTGGCCGAGCAGGGCATCGACGTCGAGCCGATCGTGCGGCATGTCGAGCACATGCTGCGCGTGGTCTTCGGTGATCACGGGCTGACCGGCCGCGCCAAACGGGAGTGGCTCCACGAGCGGGTGGCGTTCTACGCCGGGCTTGAGCACTACACCGCGATCATCGGGCAATGGTTCCTCGACGCCGATGCGCTCGAGGCGGCGGGCATGCATCCGGTCATGCTGGATCTGCTGCGCTGGCACGGCGCCGAGGAGGTCGAGCACCGCAATGTGCTGTTCGATATCTTCCAGCACCTGGACGGCGGCTACCTTCGCCGGACCCGTACCGTCGTCACCGGCAGCGTCGGACTGCTGGCCACCACGTTCACCGTCGTCGATCTGCTCTATCGGCAAGATCCCGAGTATCGCTGGTGGAAACCGTGGCCGGTCGAGGCCGCCCGCGCAATACGGCGTGGCCTGATACCCAGCCCCGGCTTCTTCCTCACCGAGCTCCCTCCGTATCTGCGGCCCGGCTTCCATCCGTCCTCGATGGGCAGCCTCGACAAGGCCCTGCACTATCTGGCGATCTCACCGGCCGCCCGCGCGGCCCAGCACTGATCGGCGCGCGATGAAGGAGTTGGTGCACGGGGACACGCCGGTGCCGGATCCGGGGCGACTGCATCCGGGGATGCGCCTGCTGCTCGGATTCTTCGACGGCTACAAGAAGATCGTCGCGGACAACCCGCTGGCGCCTCGACTGTCGCGGCCACATCCGGTGCGGCGCACCGGATTCGACCAATACCTGACGATCGAATCGGTGACCGGCGAGGCCGAGGATGTGGTCGGCGTGGTGCTGGCCGCACCGGACGGCCGGGCCTTGCCGCGCTGGATTCCCGGATCGCATCTGGATGTCTTCCTGCCGTCGGGAAGGCAGCGGCAGTACTCGCTGTGCGGCGATCCCGAAGACCACCGCCGATATCGGATCGCGGTGCGGCGCATAGCCGATGGCGGCGGCGGATCGTGTGAGGTGCACGACCACCTGCACGCGGGCGATGTGGTGCGTATTCGCGGGCCGCGCAACGCATTCCGGATGGTCGCGGCACCACGGTATCTGTTCGTGGCCGGGGGTATCGGCATCACCCCGATCCTGCCCATGGTGCGTACCGCGCATCGGCGCGGAATCCCTTGGCGCCTGCGGTATCTGGGGCGCACCCGCGCATCGATGCCGTTCCTGGACGAACTGGCCGGGTACGCCTCCGGCCGGGTGGAGATCCGCACCGACGACGAGTCCGGCGTGCCCGACGTTCCGGCGCTGTTCGCCGATATGGCCCGGGACGAGGCCGCCTACGTGTGCGGGCCGCCCCCCGTTCTCGACGGCGCTCGCCGCGCCCTCACCGCCCGGGGAACCGGCTACGAGCTGCACACCGAGCGTTTTTCGCCGCCGCCGGTGGTCGGGGGCAACGCCTTCGCGGTGGAGCTGCGCCGCAGCGGGATCACCGTGGCGGTCGGCGCGGAGGAGTCGGCGCTGGCCGCGGTGCAACGGGTGCTGCCCGGCGTGCCCTATTCCTGTCGACAGGGATTCTGCGGCAGCTGCCGGGCCCCGGTCCTCGACGGCACGGTCGAACGCCACGGCGGCGACACAGCATTCGCGGGAGCCGACTCGATGCTGCTCTGCGTGTCCCGCTGCTCGAACGATCGTCTGGTCCTCGACCTCTGAGCGCGCGAAGGAGCTCGCCCATGTTCCCCTTCCCGGGCCGCCCCGCAGTGGATGTGCGCGGCAGAACCGTGGTCGTCACCGGGGCCGCCAGCGGCATCGGCGCCGCCTTGGCCGCCGAATTGCATTCCCGGGGAGCCGATCTCGTCCTGATCGATGTCGCCACCGAGCCGATCACCAAGGCCGCCGAGGCGTTCGGACCCCATGCCTTGGCCGTCACCGCCGACGTCCGCGATCGGGCCGCGATGGTCGCCGCCCTCGACGCCGCGGTCGACCGGTTCGGCCGCGTCGACGTGGTGGTGGCCAATGCCGGTGTCGCACCGGCGCCGAGCACGGTGCGCACCGTCGACCCCGGCGAATTCGATCGAGTGCTCGATATCAACCTGTCCGGCGCGTTCAATACCGTGCGGCCCGCCCTGGAGCAGATCGTTGCGAACAAGGGCCATGTCGTGATAGTGGCCTCGGTCGCCGCATTCGCCCCGGCCGCCGGACTGTCGCCCTACATGATCAGCAAGGCGGGCGTCGAACAACTCGGCCGGGCGCTGCGCATCGAATTGGCGGCGGTCGGCGCGAGCGCGGGCATCGCCTACTTCGGTGTTGTCCGGACGCCACTGGCCCGGCCGATGGACGACGATCCGCTCGGCAAAAAGCTGGACGCACTGCTGCCGTGGCCGTTGAACCGGCGCATCGGCGCCGAACAGGCCGCCCGGGTGATCGCCGACGGCATCGCCCGCCGGGCCGACGCCACCTTCGCCCCGGCGGGCTGGCGGGAATATTCGCTGTTGCGCGGCGCCGTGAACCTCGTCGTGGACCGGGTCGCCGCCGGGTCGGGTCCGCTGCACTCGATGATCCGCGAGATCGAGCGCCGTACCGCGGCAACAAGGTCGTGAAAGGTGGAGACGTATGCCTGAGGTGATCATTATCGGCGCCGGGTTCTCCGGGATGGCCGCCGCGATCAAGCTGAAGCGGGCCGGAATCGACGATTTCGTGATCCTGGAGCGCGCGCACGAGGTCGGCGGCACCTGGCGCGACAATACCTATCCCGGTGTCGCCGTGGACATTCCGTCGTTCACCTACAGCTACCATTTCGAACCCAACGCCGGGTGGTCGCATGCCTTCGCGCCGGGCGCGGAACTGTTCGACTATGCCAAGCACTGTGCCGAGAAGTACGGTCTGCGTCCGCATGTGCGGTTCGACAGCGAGGTGGCCTGCGCGCGGTTCGACGAGCAGGCGCACCTGTGGCGGGTCACCTCGACCGGCGGCACGACGGTCACGGGCCGATTCCTGATCTCCTGTCACGGCTCCCTGATCACCCCGCAGCGGCCCGCCATCCCCGGCCTCGACAACTTCGCGGGCCATACGGTCTACACCATGCGCTGGGACCATGATCACGACCTGGCGGGCAGGCGGGTCGCGGTCATCGGCACGGGAGCCTCGGCGCTGCAAGTGATTCCGTCGATCGCCGACCGAGTGTCCGCCCTGCACGTCTACCAGCGCACCCCGATCTGGGTGCTCCCCAAGGTAAATCCGCGCATGGACGGTCTCCCCCGGGCCGTGCTCGAGCATGTGCCCCTTGCCCAGCGGTCGATCCGGTGGGCGGCCAGCATCGGCAGCGAGGCGCTGCTGACCCTCGGCGCGGTCTACTATCGGGACGCACCGTTCATCGTCGACGGTATCGAGCGGCTCGCCCGCGCCTTTCTCCGCTCCCAGGTGCCGGACCCGGATCTGCGGGAAAAGCTCACGCCCACCTACGGATTCGGCTGTAAACGCCCGTCGTTCTCGAATACCTACTACCGGACCTTCCTGCGCGACAATGTCGAACTGATCACGACGGCATCGACCGGGTCACCGCGCGCGGCATCCGCGCCGTCGACGGCACCGAACGCGAGATCGACACCCTGATCCTGGCCACCGGTTTCAAGGTCTTCGACGTGCCCTACGACCTCTACGGCACCGACGGGGTGACCCTCAACGACCGCTGGGACCTCGACCGCAAATCCTCCTACGAGGGCACCACCGTGCACGGCTACCCCAACCTCTTCCTCGCCCCCGGCCCCTACGGCGTCACCGGATCGTCGCTGTTCGCCAGCTTCGATCTGTGCGCCGATCACGCACTGCGCGTGATCACGGCGGCCCGCAACCGGGGAGCCACCAGGGTCGAGATCACCGCCCCCGCGCAGGAGCGCTTCCTGGCCTTCGTCCGCGCCCGGGTCGGCAGAACCATGTTCTTCAGCCCCACCTGCGCGGGCTCGAACAGCTACTACATCGACAACAACGGTGACGCCGCCTTCCTGCGCCCCACCGCGGGCCTGCACGCCATCTGGTCCCAGAAAACCTTCGACCTCAACGACTACCGATTCGATACCACGACCGTATCCCGCCCGGACCGCCGTCCTGGAACCGGTTTCAGTATTGTGCCCGCATGGCCTTCGTGATCGATGAGACCGTCGAGATCGCCGCGCCCGCCGAGGTGGTGTGGCGGGTGCTCACCGACCTGGAGCGGTACGGCGAGTGGAATCCGTTTTGTATTTCCTGCCGCAGCACCCTGGAACCGGGGGCGCCGATCGATATGCGGGTGCGGCTCGGGGGGTGGGAGCGGGCGCAGCGGGAATTCATCCGGACGCATACGCCCGGAACGGAATTCAGTTACGCGATGAAGCCGGTGCCGCTGGGGGCGTTGCACAGCCTGCGGTCGCACACCCTCACCCCGCTCGACGGCGGGCGGTCGCGGTATCACTCGCATTTCGAGCTGGACGGCTGGTTGCGGCCGGTGGTGACCGCGATGCTGGGGTCGGCGCTGCGGCAGGGGTTCGCGGCGATGACCGCGGCGGTGCGGCAGCGGGCCGAGCAGTCGGCCTGAGCGGTCACGCCTCGAAGGGGATGATGTTGCCGACCGCGTCGCGGGCGCCGCGGTCGGCCTCGATGGCGGCCGCGAGGTCGGCGACCGTCGCCCAGTCGCGCGGCGGATCGCCGTCGAGATTGCCGATGGTGAGCCAGTCGTCGGTGTCGCGGTAGCGCACCAGGCCCCGGCCCTGTTCGTCGACGGTGACATCGAGGTCCCCGGACACCGTCCCCTCCTCCTCGGTCATGACGGCTGCCCTGCCGGAGATTTCGACGATGTCGCTTATCGGAACCCTCCTCGTGTCACGCAGTCGTCGACCGCGGCGCGCAGCGCGGTCCGCTCCGCCGGATCCACCGTCAGCGAATACTTTACTTTGATCTGCGCGTACCGCCCGACATAGGCGCACCGGAAGTTGCCGGGCGGCAGGTAGTTCGCGACGTCCTGATCACCCTTGGAGCGGTTGGCCGAGGGCTCGGAGGCCACCAGATTGATCGCGTCGTTGGCGATGCGCCGCCGGGTGTCCTCGTCGCGGCCACCGGCGCCGGACCGCCACGCCTCGGCCAGGGGCACGATGTGCTCGGCGTCCACGCCGGAGGGGTTCGTAATCCATTTGTACGGGCCGACTTTTCCGGTCTTGCGGTCGAGCACGCCGTACCGGTCGCGCCAGCCGCCGTCGGAACCGACCGTCAGCGCACAGGTTTTCGGGTCGAGGCGGACGGTGCCGGTGGAGTCGCGCAGCATCATCACATCGCGGGTGGTGCACCTGGCGTACTGGGCGAATTCGGGCCCGAATCCGTGCTCGGGCTTGTTCTGGTCCCAGTGCGGGAACTTCTCGCGGCTGTAGCCCGCCATCGACGCCTCCGGCGCGACAACCAGTTTCGCCAGCAGGTCGTTCACCTCCCGGGCGGAGATCGGCGCCGTCGACGGGGCGGACGATCCGTCGCCGTCCGGGTGCTCGATGAGCGCGTAGGCGATCGTGATCAGCACGGCGAAGACAATGGGCGTGCCGACGGCGATCGCCCGGCGCATGCGGGTGGACAAGGCCGACCAGGAGACCTTCACAGCAACCCCCCGGGGCGGGCGACGGCCGAGGGCGGGATCATCTGTCGGCCGCGCGGCGACCGCTCACCGTATGCACTTCTCATCTCGGGCAATCACACTGGCAACCGGCGCGGGCAAACAGCAAGCGAGACAGCCGGTTCAGTAACCGGCATCACACCGCGCGGTCGTTCTCACCCGTTGTTGAGCTTGTTCAGGCGCTCGCACGCCTCCAGATAGTCCTCGATGAGGTGCCGCATAACATCGCCGGTGCGTTCGATTTTCGTCATCATGCCGACCACCTGGCCCACCGGATTGAAGTTCACGGCCCGGGCGGCCTCGGGGTAGCGGTGGCCGCGCTTGACGCCGTCGAGGGCGACCATCATCTGCAGCGGCATCGGGAGCGGGTCCGGGGTGTCGGCCTGCTCCCAGGCGTCGGTCCAGTCGTTGCGGAGCATGCGGCAGGGCTTGCCGGTCCAGGAGCGGGAGCGGACGGTGTCGTGGCTGGTGGCGTCGATGTAGGTCTGCATCTGCGCCGGAGGCACATTGGCCTCCTCGACGGTGAGCCAGATGGAGCCGGTCCACGCCCCGGCCGCGCCCATGGCCAGCGCGGCCGCGATCTGGCGGCCGTTGCCGATGCCGCCCGCGGCCAGCACCGGCAGATCGCCGACGGCGTCGATCACCTGCGGCCACAGCACCAGCGAGGAGATCTCGCCGCAGTGGCCGCCGCCCTCGGTGCCCTGGCAGACAACGAAATCCAGGCCCGCGCGCTTGTGGTTGAGCGCGTGCTTGACCGAACCGCACAGCGCGCCGATCAGCCGCCCGGACTCCTGCACCTTCGCGATCACGTCGTCGGGCGGGGTGCCCAGGGCGTTGGCGACCAGCTTCGCCTTCGGGTGCCGCAGAATGACTTCCACCTGCGGCGCGGCGGTGGTGGCGGTCCAGCCGAGCAGCTGATTGTGGTGCTCGCCCTCGGGCAGGTGCGGAACCCCGTGGTCGGCAAGGATTTTCTCGGCGAAGTCGCGGTGCCCCGCCGGAACCAGTTCGGCCAGCCGGGTTTCCAGCTGCTGCGGGCTCAGGCCCTCGATGCCCTTGCCCTCGTACTTCGACGGGATGACCAGGTCCACGCCGTAGACGCCGTGCACGTGCTCGTCGAGCCAGGCCAGTTCGACCTCGAGTTCCTCGGCGGTGAAGCCGACCGCGCCCAGCACGCCCAGCCCACCGGCGTTGCTCACCGCGGCGGCGACGTCGCGGCAGTGGGTGAAGGCGAAGATCGGGACGTCGATACCCAGTCGTTCGCAGATCTCGGTACGCATGCGGGGTGGGCTCCTCTGGTCATCCGGCGCGGAACGATTCGTCACCTCAACACTAGAACACGTTTCAGATTAAGACCAGCGACCAGCGGATGCGCCGGGAATAGGCGCGGAAACTCGTTCCAGTCTCGGAGTCGGCGGTGGGCACCGGAGATACTGGGCCGATGACCACAGGCCCGCGCCCGCCCGACCCCGCCGATATCGACGATGACCTGACCGTGGGTCGCGCGGCCGCGCTCGTCGGGATCAGCGTGCGCACGCTGCATCACTGGGACGTGATCGGCCTGGTCCGCCCGAGCGGCCGCACCTGGGCCGGGTACCGGATCTATTCGGGCGAGGACATCGCGCGCATTCATCGGGTGCTGGTCTATCGCGAGCTCGGCTTTTCGCTGTCCGAGATCGCCCGCCTGCTCGACGATCCGGCCGTGGATGCGCGAGAACACCTGCGCCGCCAGCGATCCGAGCTGACCGAGCGCATCTCCCGGCTGCGGGACATGGTGGCGGCCGTCGACCGGATGCTCGCGGCATCCGCCACCGGAATGCGCCTGACCCCCGAGCAACAGGTGGAGATCTTCGGCGACGACTGGCGGCCCGACCGGGTCGAGGAGGCGGAGCGGCGCTGGGGCGACACCCCGCAGTGGGCGCAGTACGCCGAGCGGGCCGCGACCCTGAGTCCGCAGGACTGGAAGCAGGTCGCGGCCGACGTCGACGCGCTCCACGCCGATCTGGCCGCCGCCAAGCGCACCGGCGTCGCCCCGGGTTCCGCGGCCGCCGACGCGCTCGCCGAGCGGCACCGCGCCTCGATCGCACGCCATTTCGACTGCACCCACGCCATGCAGGTCTGTCTCGCCCGCATGTTCGTCACCGATCCGGGCTACACCGCCTTCTACGACGGGTTGGCGCCCGGCCTGACGGAGTGGTTGCGCGACATCGTCTTCGCCAATGCCGCGGCGCACGGCGTCGATCCGGAGACCGCGGTGTGGGAGTGACTCAGTTCGACGTCCGCCCGTCCAGCGTTTCGCGCAGGATATCGGCGTGCCCGGCGTGCTGGACGGTTTCGGCGATCACGTGGATCAGCACCCGGCGCACGCTGCGGACCCCGCCCGGCTCGAACCAGGGCGCTTCCGGCAGCGGGTGGGTCGCCGACAGGTCGGCGACGGTGGCGACGACTTCCGTTGTCCGGGCGGCGATCTGCCGGTAGCGGGCGAGGATCCCGGGCAGGGTGTCGCCGGGCAGCATGCGGAACTCGTTCTCGTGGTCGGTCATCCACCGCGGGATCTCGCGGGCGGTTCCGGCGAAGAGGTCGGCCCAGGTGACGCCGTCGGGCAGGTCCTGCGTCATCGCCGACGGGCCTTCGACCGCGAAGCGCAGCCAGCCCTCCTCCATGGAGGCCACGTGCTTGATCAGCCCGCCCAGGCACAGCGCGCTGACCGTCGGGCGGGTGCCCGCCTGCTCGTCGGTGAGTCCGTCGGTCGTCCTGATCAGTGCGGCGCGCGCGGCCTCGAGCTCGGCGAGCAGGTCGGTCCGCTCGGCGTCGAGGGTCGCGGTGGGGGTGGTCGTGGCTGTCACGGTGATCGGGCCCTTTCGGTGGTCGTTGTCGGCTACCAGACCACCTTCTCGCGGGAAGAGGACAGGGTGTGGCCTGTTCTTCGGGCAGTATCGAATTCGTGCCGAAAACTTCCGCGCGCCTGCTGGCGCTGCTGTCGCTGTTGCAGACGCGCCGGGACTGGCCGGGGCAGTTGCTCGCCGATCGGCTGGAGATCAGCCCGCGCACCGTGCGCCGGGATGTCGACCGCCTGCGCGAGCTCGGCTATCCCATCCAGACCGTGAAGGGCCCCGCCGGGGGGTATCGGCTCGACGCGGGCAGCGATCTGCCGCCGCTGCTGTTCGACGACGAGCAGGCCGTCGCCCTCGCCGTCGCGCTGCAAACCGTCGCGGCCACCGGCGCCGGGGTCGAGGAGGCGGCGGCGCGCGCGCTCACCACGATCCGGCAGGTCATGCCCGCGCGGCTGCGGCATCGCGTCGACGCGCTGCGGATCACCGCCGTCCCGGAGCGCGCCCGGCCGGATCCCCCGGTCGATCCGCGGGTGCTGATGGCTCTCAGCGCGGCCGTGCACGCGCGTGCGGTGCTGCGGTTCGACTATGTGCCGATATCCCGTTCCGGCGCAGCCGATCCCGCCGCGCCGCCGCGCCGGGTGCAGCCGCACCATCTCGTCACCTGGGACTCACGCTGGTATCTCGTCGCCTGGGATCTCGATCGGGAGGACTGGCGCACCTTCCGCGCCGACCGGATCGCCCCGCGCACCCCGACCGGCCCCCGCTTCACCCCGCGCGAGCTGCCCGGCGGAGACGTCGCCACGTTCATCACCACCAAGTTCCAGGGCGATTCCGCCCGGTGGGCCTGCCGCGGTGAGGTCATCCTCGACCGGCCCGCCTCCGTGGTCTCCGACTACGCCCGCGACGGCCTCGTCGAGGCACTCGGCGCGGACCGCTGCCGCCTGGTCCTCGGCGCGTGGTCCTGGCTCGGATTGGCCGCCGCCATCGGCAAATTCGACGCCGACATCGAGGTCGTCGGCCCACCCGAACTGAAGGCCGCCTTCGCCCGCCTGGCCCGCCGCTACGCCGCCGCGGCGGGCGAACCCGGTGGGTGAGTTACGCTTCCCGGTCGGCGCGGCGGAGCAGATACGGGATCGTGCGGTGGTGGAAGGGCGCGACCACGGCCCAGATCGGGCGGGCGATCCACCGGTCGAATCGCACCAGGGTCGACCACGAGACCGTCGAGTCGTTCGTCACGACGATGTTCTGTGCCGCGAGAAACGGTGAATTCGATTCGAGCACAACGACGTTCGGTCCCTGCTCGGTAATGTGCCAGCCCAGGACGTAATCGGGTGTCGCCGTGGGCCCCATCCGCAGCCCCAGCACCAGCCGCCACCCGAGGACGAGCACCACCCGCATCGCTGCGGGGGCATCCTCGAACACCGATCGCGCCCAGCGTTCCGGTGTCTGCCGGGTTCCGCGGGTACCGAGCTCGAATGCCGAGGCATAGTCGGCGTCCACCATCTCGTCACCGATCGGAGCGCTCGATGGCACCGCCACCCGCCGGGCTCGCTGTGTAGTCATCCGGGATCACATCCCTCCCAAAGATTTACTACACAGGGTAGTTCTCCGGTTCGCGGGTGAAAACGCCTACCCCGGGCTGGATTTCCATCTCGACCGCCCGGCCGTTGTCGACGACGAACTGGATGCGGATGCTCGGGCGGCCTTTCACTACGAAGGTGCGGTCCGTGGCGGGCGTCAGGGGCAGGGTTTGGACGTTGATCAGCTCCACGGAGAGATGGGTTTCCTCGAGTCGCACCCGGGCGCGCAGCGGGCCCATGGCATAGGTACCGACGAAGGTCGCGAGACGGTCGGGGTCGGACAGTTCCGCCGGGGGTTGGCGCTGGAAGACGATGGGTGCGACGGAGGGTTCGAAGGGGACGGCGAGGGAGGTCACCTCGCCGTCGGCGTCGGTGGTGAAGGTGAGCGGGAACGGTGTTTCCAGGATGGTCAGGGTGACGTCCCAGGTTTCGAAGTGGCGGTGGGTCATATCCAGATCGAGGTCGCCGAGGCGGGCGTGCAGGCCGTCGTCTCCGGCGGTGACCCGGAGCGAGCCGTAGCCGGGGTGGTGATACTCGCCCGCATAGGCGGACTCGGGGTGTGCGGGTGGGGCGTCGGCGGCCGCCGATCGGCGACGCTCGGTCGCCTCCCGGCCACCCTTGCGGGCCGCGACCTGCAAGTCGCGCATGCGCTTTCCCCAGGGCAGCGGCGCCGAGCCCAGGAGTTCGTCCATGATCCGGTAGCAGGCCACATCGGGCAGCGCGGTGCCGTAATGGTTGGTGAGGACGATGGCTCCCGCACCGGCTTCGGGTGCCAACACCACCTTGGCGGTGTAGCCCTCGATCGCGCCGCCGTGGTGGACGAGGCGGTGTCCGCGGTAGCTCTCCAGCGCCCAGCCCAGGCCGTATCCGATGCCGAATCGCTCCGGCCACATCGTCTCCTGGTCGGCGACGACCATGGCCGGGGAGTGCAGGGTGCGCAGCGCGCTCGGCGCGATCACCTCCCGCTCGCCGACGCGCCCCGCGCCGAGATTGACCTCCATCCAGCGCGCGAGGTCGGTGACCGAGGAATACATGCTGCCCGCCGGACCGCTGAGGGGAAAGTCCTTGGGGGCCAGCTCTTCCGGGCCCTCGTCGCGCTCGCGGTAGCCGCGGCTCCAGTCGGCCGCGCGGCGCGCCTGCGTCAGCGAGAAGCAGGTGTCGGCCATACTCAGCGGGCCGAGCAGGCGCTCTCGAACCCCCTCTTCCCAACTGCTGCCCAGCAATTCACCGGCCAGGTATCCGGCGGTGATGAACATGAGGTTGTTGTACTGCCACACCTCGCGGAAGCTGCGATTCGGCTCCAGATGGCGCAGGCGCTCCACCAACTCTCGCCGACTCATGTCCGGGTTGGCGTACCAGACGAGATCGTGGCGGGGCAGGCCGGAGCGGTGGCAGAGCAGATCGCGCACGGTGATCAGCTCGGTGGCCACCCGGTCGTGCAGCCGGAACCAGGGCAGGTACTCCCGCACCGGCCGATCCCATTCCAGCAGCCCGTCACCGACCAGCGCGGCGATCAGGGTGGCGGTGAATGCCTTTGTGGTGGAGCCGATGGCGAACAGCGTGCGCTCGGTCGCGGGCAGCCGCGCCGCCACATCGCGCAGCCCGAAACCGCGGGCCAGCACCACGCGCCGGTCTCGGATCACGGCCACGGCCATTCCCGGCGTCTCGAACCGCTCCCGCTCGAATTCCAGGGCCTCGACCAGACCCGCCAGCTCCACGCCCGTCTCGGTCGTCACTGTCCGCTCCCCCTCGCTCCGGCGCGAGCCTCCGTCGTCGCCCACGCCCGATCATCGCAGGCGACGGCCGCCCGCACCAGCACTGCACGCCACGACCGGACACCCTGCCGGACAGGGAATCTCACCGAACCCCGACGCGACTTTTCAATTCGCCCGAATTGCCGATGAGACGAGGATCACAGTCATACCATCTACCGATGTCAGTCCCGCGAAGCGACTCGACCATGATCGAAGGCCGGGTTCTGCACACGACATCCACCGCGCCGGAAATAACCTTCCGGAGCGGACCCGGCGCCCCCCTGGCGACCGCCGTCCACAACGCCGCCAGCCGCAAGCACCGAATCACCTACGCGGACAAGTCCGTCGTATGGGTCGAGTCCAAACCCACCGACCCCACGGTAATCACCCGAGGCGACGGCACCGCCATCGGCACCGTCCTACGCGCGGACACCTCCACGGCGGTAGCCTCCACCGGAGGCACCCTCTGCCATTTCCTCCCTCACCCCGACACCCCCCGCACCCCCGACCTGTTCCGCCTCCTACTCCTCGACCGCTCGGGAAACAAGACCGGCCGCCTGGAAATCATCCGCACCCCCGCCGGGTGGGCGATGGGGTACAACGGCGAAGACGCACGAGACACCACCCTGTGGTGGGACCGCACCGGCCCACCACTGCCGGTACCGATCCTCGGCACCCGGCTGGTGATGAACCGTCCGATCGACCGGGTGGAACGCGACATCCTCCTCGCAGCCTGCGTGGATATGGCCATCGGCCTGCAACCCTATGTGGCTGTGATGAAATGACAGAGTTGTGCACGTAGAGTCGCGCGGATGGCGTGCAGGATCACGGAATTGGTTATCGATTGTGCCGAACCGCAGCGGCTGGCGGACTTCTGGTGTGCGGTGCTCGGCTATGTCGAAGTGGGGTGGGAGGGGGATGCGCTGGAGATCGGGCCGCCTGGGATCGGGTTCGGTGGGCCGCAGCCGACGCTGGTGTTCGTTCGTAGCACCGAGCCGAAGCGGGGGAAACTGCCGCTGCATCTCGATGTGAACGCCACCGATCGCGATCAGGACGCCGAGCTGGAACGGCTGCTCGGCGTGGGGGCGCGGAAGGTCGATATCGGGCAGGGTGGCGATGCGGCGTGGCATGTGCTGGCCGACCCGGAAGGGAATGAATTCTGCCTGCTCCGGCGGCGGGTCGACGCGGTGTAGTGACCCGACCCGCAGCGGTGGCATGTGTCCGTGCGGATCGGGTCACCCGATTGTGGTCAGGCGAGGGTCAATTCGACCTTCGTGGTGATGGTGGGGAGGGTCAGGACCGCGTCGAATGCTTCGGGGACCGGTGTGGGCATCTGGGCGCTCTGGCCGCGGATGCTCGACAGGTTCGTCGGGGTGTTGCGTAGGGGGCGCAGATTGCACAGGGACACAACCGAACCCAGCCCGGCCGCGATGAGTTCGCCCTCGACGCTGCCCGCCGGGGGCGGGGCCATGGCGGTGTCGGTGACGGTGAAACCGATCGGCTGGTCGGGGTCGGGATACAGGTCGGGGACGGTGTCGGCGGTGTGGGTGAGGGCGATGGCGCGATACGTGTCGCCGAGGGTGTCGGCGAGGTAGCAGCCCATCGAAAAGGCCAGGGGGCCATCGAATTCCACCGGTTTCTTCTGAATGTGGTTGTTGTGGGCCATGACTACGACGCGGGTGTCCGGGTCGAGGCGATCGAGGTGCCAGAGCAGGGTATCGGCCATGACCCGGTCGCGGACCGAGCCGTCCATCGGCAGGCTCGGGCCGCCGAACAGGACGCCGTGGATGGTGGCGAACATGTAGTCGGTATGCACGGCGATCGCCAGCTGTTGAGCGGCCAGGTCGTAGCGGGCGCGGTCGCTGCGCGCCACATACAGCGGTTCCAGCGCCCGCATGCGCACCGTGAGCCGGGACAGCGCCGCGGTGAGCGCGGTCCGGTCGGCCTCGGCCAACTCGACCCAGCGCAGCGCCGCCTTGCCCACCGAGGCGCCCTCGATCCGCGCACCGATCGCCAGCGCGGTGCGTGCCAGATCGGCGTGCTCGGGATCGACCGTGGTCAGGTAGTCGATCAGCGGTTCCAGGACCGGCGCGAGCGTGCCACCGGAGACCGGTGTATCCACCCCGATCAGCCGCACCGAATGTCCACCGGTGGTGTTGTAGTGCCGCAGCCAGCGGGCCATGGTGGAGTCGAGGCCGGAATTGGTGGTGCCGATCATTGTCCGCAGCGCGGTCTCGGGCCCCTGCCCGTGCAGCCACGCGTCGAGAGCGCACGCTTCGGCGAACCCGAATTCGAAGGCCAGCACCGTGAAACCGCACCGCTCGACCAGATAGCGCAGCAAACGCCTACGCGCGACACCGAATTCGGCCACGAAATGCGCGCCCTCCCCCAGGGCGACGACCCGCGCATCGGCGACGACCGCACCGAGCAGATCCAGCTCGTCGTCGGTAACGGCATCCAGCTCGGGCAGGATCCGGGAGTGCGCGACCAGGGACCGGGCGGCCGCGGACAGCGAAATGTCATGGGACATGAGGAAACTCGACTTTCGAACGGAAGAACGATGATCAACCGAGTCGAGAGCAGACGGGCACGACCGTGCGGCTCGCACGTCGACGACGCCGAGCACTGCTCCCGCGAGAGTCTCCTACAGGTAAAGAACGCCCCAAGTCATGCGGGCAACTGTACAGCACGACTACCGGTCGCCCTATGATCGGCGAGTGGCCATCGCACAACTGGGAGTCATCTCGCTGGACTGTGCCGACGAGGTCGAATTGGCGACGTTCTGGGCGGCGCTACTCGGGCGGGGAGATCGTGTATCGCGAGGAAACCATGGCCGTGGTCCATGCCGAGCGGGGTGTGCTGTCGATGATCCGGGTCCCGGACTATCGGCCGCCGACCTGGCCCGGCGGCGCCACCCCGAAACACATTCACCTCGACCTCGTGGTGGCCGATCTGGATGTCGGCGAACGCGAGGCACTCCGGCTGGGCGCTCGCCGCGCGGACGTGCAGCCCGGACCGGACCGTTGGCGGGTACTGCTGGACCCGGCGGGACATCCGTTCTGCCTCACCGCCCACATTCCCCTGCTCCCGCTGGGGCCGAGGGCTACCGACGAGACGTGATGTCCCCGGCCGCATTCGGGGCCGCGGCCTCGAGGTCGGTGATGGTGCCGGACATGATCGTTCGAATGTGCGCGGTGATGTGGTCCAGGGGCCAGTCCCACCAGGCCACGGTCAGGAGCCGGGCAATGTCGTTGTCGCCGAAGCGGGTTCGGATCAGGCGGGCCGGGTTGCCGCCGACGATGGCGTAGTCCGGGACGTCGCCGGTGACCACGGCGCCGGCGGCGACGATCGCGCCGTGGCCGATCCGGACGCCGGGCAGCACGGTCGCGCCGTGGCCCAACCACACGTCGTTGCCGACCACGGTGTCGCCGCGGTTGGGCAGGTCGACGAGCAGGTCGACATGGTCCGACCACGAGCCGCCCATGCTGGGGAAGGGAAACGTCGACGGGCCGTCCATGCGGTGGTTGGCGCCGTTCATGATGAACTTCACCCCGGTGGCCAGTGCGCAGAACTTCCCGATGATCAGCTTTTCCGGGCCGTAGTGGTACAGCACATTGCGGGTTTCGAACGCGGTCGGATCGTCCGGGTCGTCGTAATAGGAGAACTCCCCGACCTCGATCAGCGGCGAGGTGACCAGGGGTTTCAGCAGCACCACCCGAGGCTGGCCCGCCATGGGGTGGCGCACGGTCGGGTCGGCGGGAACTAGTGACACGGCGAAACTCCTTCGGCGGGGACCTCAATCGGCGCCCCTCGCTACTGCGACGAATGTTGCATTAGGATGCTGTCACACCCCGCACCCTTCGAGCAACCGGATAGCCGACGATGAGTTCCTCACCACCCCTTGGCGATTCCTCGCACCCCGCGCCGCGACCCCGGCCCGGCGGCCGAACCGCCCGCACGCGCGCCCAGGTCCTCGACGCCGTGCGCGCGGAGCTGACCGAACACGGTTACGACGCCCTCACCATCGATACGGTCGCCGCCCGCGCGGGCGTGCATCGCGCCACGGTGTATCGCCGCTGGCGCGATGTCGGCGGCCTGATCAGCGACCTGTTCGCCGCGGCGAGCGACCTCGACTGGCAGCCCCGCGACACCGGCACGCTGCGCGGCGATCTGGCCGCGCTCAACCGGGAGATCCAGGATTCCATGACCGAGGAGCCCTCGATCGCGATGGCGCTGATCGCGGTGTCGTTCCGCTCCGAGGAGGCCGCCCGAGCCCTGCGCCGATTGTGGGAGGACCGATACACCCAGAGCGAGATCATCATCGAGCGCGCGATCCACCGCGGTGAACTGCCACCCCGCATCGATGCGCGCGCCCTGCTGGTCGCCGCCACCGCACCGCTCTACCACCAGTTGGTCCTGCTGCGCACCCCACCCGACCCGCACCTGCCCGATCACGCAGCCGCCAGCGCGGAACTCGCCGCGCAGGCGGGAGCATTTCACCGACCCGCATTCGACGAATGAGATCGTCGGGCGCATGATTCGAAAGAACTCCATTCGGGCAAAGGACAGGAGGCGCTATGCGAGGCGTTCTGAAGTGTGTCGCAGTATCCGCGCTGCCGATGGTCGCGTTCGCTCTCTCCGCCGGTCCGGCAGCCGCGGACCCGGTATCTTTCGAACCCGCGCACATCGATGGCGGACCGGGGTGTTCGGGGAAGGTCACCGCCGAGCTGTCGGCCAGCCAGGGGCAGCAGGCCCGGGAATTCGCGGATTTCATCGACAGCTCGGCGCGGGTAACGGTGAATTTCACGCCCGACCCCGACAACCCTCTCGGCTCGGCCGGTAACGCGAACAACTGCGCGATCCCCGCGACGGTCACGATGCGCAATCTGGATACCGGGGCGAGCACGACCGAGACGCGCACCACCCGGTACGACGGCCATTACGGTTGGAACGCCGCCTTTTTCACCCTCAACGGTTCGGGCCGCGTCGCCGTCCAGGTGAGCACCAACCCCAACCCCCACGAGCTGACCATCGACGTACCCGCACCCATCTGACCGGCACGCCCTCAACCGATGAACGGGGCTGCCTCGACGGTGGTATCGGTGATGGTCAGGTTCGCTCGCGACGTGAACCCGGCCCGCGGAGCGGTACCGGCGTGGGCGAGGGTTTCCCGGGACTGCGGGTGCCTTGATAGCTGATATCTACTCCTCCCACATTCAACGTGGGAGGATGCTGCTGGGCGAGCGGGGCTCGTAGTCCCTCCCGGATGCTCGACACAGTAGGTGAAAACGCACGCAGAGCTACCTGAGCGGCCCTATCATCCACCACCGATCAGGAGGTTGTTATGGAGCGGATGGACTCTCTTCCGGTCGATGTCGTCACGCGTTTTCGCGACGCCTTTATCGCACACGACCCGGATGCGGCGATCGCACTGCTGGCACCGGATTTCGTCATGTATCCAGCGGCCTCGTCCGAACCTGCTCGTGGTCCCGAGGCCGGGCGGGCGATGTTTCGGGCCTTCATGGACACCTTCGACGATTTCCAGTACCTGGGCGAAATGAGTGGTGCGGTCTGGGATGGTGGTCCTACCGAAGCACGTGTGGGGCTGTTTCGCGGGCAGGTCGACGGCGTACCCGCGCAGAGCATCTCGCTGTTGCAACTCGACGATGATGACCGGATCGCCGTGATGACCGTGATGGTACGGCCGCTGGCCGCCCTCACCGAGTTCAGCGAGCGCGTCCAGGCTCACCTGAAGGCGACCTCGGATCGGTGACGACCTGAGCCACTCGGACCGGGCGTATGCGAACATATGTTCGTGTCGCCTCCGAGATCACCCGGATCGCCCGCCCCCGTTCGTGCCGAGGCGTCGATTCTGCATGCGGATCTCGACTCGTTCTATGCCTCGGTCGAGCAGCGGGATCGGCCGTGGTTGCGGGGGAAGCCGGTGATCGTGGGGGGTGGGGTGGTGCTCGCGGCCAGTTATGAGGCGAAGGCGTTCGGGGTGCGGACGCCGATGAATGCGCGGCAGGCGTTGCGGTTGTGTCCGCAGGCGATTGTGGTGCCGCCGCGGATGGCGGCGTATGCCCAGGCCAGCCGGGTGGTGTTCGAGATCTTTCGGGATGTGACGCCCGAGGTGGAGGGGATCTCGATCGATGAGGCGTTTCTCGATGTGGGTGGGTTGTGGCGGATCGCGGGGGCGCCCGCGCAGATCGCGGCGCGGCTGCGGGAGCGGGTGCGGGCCGAGGCGGGGTTGCCGATCTCGGTGGGTGTGGCGCGGACCAAGTTTCTGGCGAAGGTGGCCAGCGCGGTGGCCAAACCGGACGGGCTGCTGCTGGTGCCGCCGGAGGGGGAGCTCGACTTTCTGCATCCGCTGCCGGTCGAAAGGCTGTGGGGCGTCGGCGAAGTGACCGCCGCGGCGCTGCATGCCCGGGGCATCACCCGTATCGGTCAGCTGGCCGAGCTCGGGGAGCGGTCGCTGGCGGAGATGCTGGGGCCGGGCGCGGGGCGTCATCTGCATGCGCTGGCGTGCGCTCGCGATCCGCGGCGGGTCGAGACCGGGCGTCGGCGTCGTTCGATCGGTGCGCAGCGGGCCCTGGGTCGGCGGCCGCGATCGGATGCGGAGATCGAGGCGTATGTGCACGGGCTGGCCGATCGGCTCGGCCACCGGCTGCGGGCCGCGCGGCGCGTGTGCCGAACGGTGGTGCTGCGCTTACGATTCGATGATTTCGGGCGGGCCACCCGTTCGCACACCCTGCCGGAGGCCACCGACCACGGGCCTACGATTCTGCGCACCGCCCGCGCCCTGCTGGCCGCGACCCGGCCGCTCATCCGCGATCGCGGCGGCCTCACCCTGATCGGGCTGAGCCTGACCAATCTCGCCGATGCCACCACCATGCAACTGCCCCTGCCGTTCGAGCCGCGCCCGCGATCCACACTCGACACCACCCTGGACGAGCTCCGCGATCGCTTCGGCGCCGGAACCGTCACGCGCGCAGCGTTATTGGGCCGTGGCGAGGGACTGTCGGTGCCGATCCTCCCCGACTGAGGATCGCCGACTCAGCGCGCGCGAACGGGAGTCGCGGGCAGCAGTCCCACCCGCACGAGGTCGTCGAACAGCAGTTGATCAACCGGCGGTACGCGGTCGCGGTCGGCGTAGGTGAACCAGGCCGTTTCGTCGATTTCGCTGCTGGGGGCGATGGTTCCGGTGTAGTCGGCGGTGTAGCAGCTCATGCGGACCAGACCCGGTGTGGGGCCGGGTAATTCGGCCTCGTAGGTGCCGACGTGGACGGCCGTGTCGGGAGCGAGGGCGACGGTCAGTTCCTCGTCGATCTCGCGCAGCAGGGTTTGCAGGTCGCTCTCGTCGCCCTCGCGTTTGCCGCCGGGGATGTAGAACACGTCCTTGCCGCGCGGCCGGGCGCACAGGATTCGGCCGTCCTCGATCAGCACCCATGCCACGGTGTCGATGAGCCGCTCGGTCTGCATGCCGGGCAGCCTACCGGCCTGCGCGCCGCGCGAACTCCGGCGCATGCTCCTGCCGCAATCCCAGGCCCCCGATATACGCCGTCACCCCGGCGAGCACCGGAAACCGGTCGATCACCCGCAGCATCCCCGGAACCTCCGACAGCGTGCCGTCCATCGAGGGCTCCAGCAGCATGGCGTGCTCGCCGCGCTGCGACTGCTGGGTCGCGACGGTGGGCAGCAGGCGGCGGCGCTGCACCCGGGCCAGGGTGCGCGCCGGGACCGGGCCGCGGCGCAGCGGTGCGGCGAGGATGCGGGCGGCGGCGACCGCGTCCTGCACGGCCAGGTTCACCCCGACGCCGCCGACCGGGGACATGGTGTGCGCGGCGTCGCCGAGGCAGAGCACGCCGTCGGTGTACCAGCGCGGCAGGCGGCCCATGGTGACCTCGAGCAGTTTCACGTCGTCCCAGTCGCGAATCCCGTTCAGCACCTGCGCATCCCAGCCGAACAGCTGCGCGAACTGCGCGCGCAGCCATTCGATTCCGTTGGCGCGCAGGCGTTCGTCGGCGCCCTTGGGGATCAGGAAGGAGGTCTGGTAGTAGTCGCCGCGGTCGAGCGTGACCGCCGCCCGCCCCGCGTCGAAGCGCGCGAACACGGTGCCGTCGTGCCGGTCGCCGGGCCGCGCGGGCACCCGGATCCACCACACGTCCATCGGCACCTCGATCATGCGCTGCCGCAGCCCCGCCGCCGCGCGCACCGCGGAATCGCGTCCGTCGCAGGCCAGCACGAGATCGGTCCGCACCCGGTGCTCGGCGCCGTCGGCCGTCCGGTACTCGACCCCGGTGACGCGCCCGGATTCCTCGACGAGCCCGGTGAATTCGGCGCCCATGCGCAGGGTGAAGGTCGGCTCGTCGGCGCCCGCCTCGGCGAGCAGGTCGAGAAAGTCCCACTGCGGCACCATGGCGATATGCCGGTGCCGCCCCGGAAGCCTGCCGAAATCGGCCGCCAGCACGGTCTTTCCGCCGATCACCATGTGCATGCGCGCCAGCCGCCGCTGCGGCAGCGCCGCGAACCGCTCCCCGAGCCCGATCTCGTCCAGCAGCCGCAGCGTCGACGGATGCACGGTATCGCCCCGAAAGTCCCGCAGAAAGTCCCCATGCTTCTCCAGCACGGTCACCCGAATCCCGGCCCGCGCCAACAAAAGCCCCGCCATCATCCCGGCCGGACCACCACCCACCACACAGCACTGTGCGTATTCCATTGCGCCTCACTCCCTCCCACCTCTACTACACCCTATAGTAGCGGTGCTCGTGCTGGAGGAACCGGGCCTGCCGCCGTGTTTCGATCCGAACTCACCCGTCCATGCTCGCGAAGGTGACCACCGCCGGGAACGGACGCTCGAGCAGGAGAGCGTCTTCGTGGGTTTCGACCAGTCGGTAGACCCGGCTGGCCCAATCCAGCCGATACTCCTGAATCATCTTGACGTACAAGTCGCTGTCCAGATGCACGATCAGATAGACCGCAATTCCCTCGTACGCGTATTCCGCCAGCTTGTCCACCGTATCCGTGTAACCCGAACCGGGTGAGACCACTTCGACGACCAACAACGCATCGGCCGTGGTCAATTTGGCGCCGCGGTCGACGCAGCGGTAAATCGTCACGTCGGGACGACGAAACGAGAACGCGCCATCGCGATTCCGCCGTTTCGTGAAGTGAACGTCGACATCGGTCGACACCCGCGTACACGGGTCTTCGGGCTTCGCGGCCTCGAGCTGATTCGCCAGCCGACGCGCCACATCGCTGTGCTCGGCACTTCCACTCCGGCAACGGATTACGCTGCCATCGATCACCTCGATCAGCTTGCGCAGCTGATCGGGCAGCCGGTCGTACTCCTCCTCGGTGATCCTCAACGCGTCCGGGTCATCGGCCCACACCGGCAATTCGGTCACTGGTCGCCTCATTCGAAGAGAAGGGGCTGGTCCGGATCATGGTACGTGAGCCACCGGGTCGAGGCCGACCGCCGTAGCCCGTGCCGACACGATGCTGACAGTTGGCTGTCGGGTGCCGCGGGCGTGGGGGGGCAATCCGGTAGCATCTGGTTGCCGAGGTGTGTTTTCCTTGGTTCAGGTGTGTTGGGGAGCACAATCTTCGAGGGAATGGATCCATGCAGGGTTGTGCATATATTGCTAGCCTGTCGCTGTGACTCCGAACCCTCTCGACTCTCCCGAGCCGTTCTGGAATCTGGAGACCCAGTTGTCGTCCGTGTTGTTGACGCTGGCCGGATTCGTCGGCGCGTCCGCCTATACGCATTCGGCCGGTTACTTCGTCACCTTCATGACGGGTAATACCGAGCGGGCGGTGCTGGGCGGGTTCCTCGGCGATTTCACCATCGCCGCGGGCGCCTTCGGCCTGATTCTGTGCTTTCTCGCCGGTGTCGTCACCGCCTCGGTGTGCCGGCGGCGGTGGTGGCGTAATCATCCGCACGGGGCGACCATGCTGACGACCGGGGCGCTGGCCGTCGGGGCGCTGGTGGACAGCGCCATCTTCTTCCACGACAAGGATCTGGGGCTGACGCCGATTCTGTTCGTGGCCTTCGGCATGGGCTCGCTGAACACCTCGTTCGTGAAGAACGGGGAGACCGCCATTCCGGTCACCTATGTCACCGGCACGCTGGTGAAGTTCGCCCAGGGCATCGAGCGCCACCTCGCGGGCGGTACCCACCGCGACTGGCTGGGGTACGCGGTGCAGTACCTCTCGTTCGTGCTCGGCGCGTTCATCGGCGGCCTGGTCAGCCTCGTGATCGACGGCCGCGACATGCTTTTCGCGGCGGTCGCCGGGTCGGCGATCGTGGCCGCCTACACCTGGCGCGCCGATATCCGCTGGGTCCGCCGCCACGAAGCGCCGAACGAGAAGCGCTGAGGCGCAACGGCTCACGCGGTGCGCTGGGGCCGCTTGTCCATCAGCCGCAGGATCAGCGGGGTGAAGATGAGCTGCATGGCCAGCTCCATCTTCCCGCCCGGCACCACGATGCAGTTGGGCCGGGACATGAACGAATCGTGCAGCATGGACAGCAGATACGGGAAGTCGATCACCTTCGGGTCGGCGAACCGGATCACCACGAAGCTCTCGTCGGCGGTGGGAATCGTGCGGGCGATGAACGGATTCGAGGTATCGACGGTCGGAACCCGTTGGAAATTCACGTAGGTTCGCGAGAACTGCGGGCAGATGTAGTGCACGTAGTCCGGCATCCGCCGCAGGATGGTGTCGATCACCGCCTCGCTGGAGTAGCCGCGTTCGGTCTTGTCCCGGATCACCTTCTGAATCCACTCCAGGTTGATGATCGGCACCACGCCCACCAGCAGATCGGTATAGCGCGCCACGTCGACGCCCTCGGTCACCGCCGCGCCGTGCAGGCCCTCGTAGAACAGCAGGTCGCTGCCGGGCGCCAGCTCCTCCCACGGCGTGAAGGTGCCCGGCTCCAGCCCGTAGGGTTTGGCCTCGATCTCGTCGTGCAGGTAGCGGCGGACCATGCCGACGCCGCTGTCGCCGTAGTCGCGAAACAGCGTCTCCAGTTCCTCCAGCAGATTCGCCTCCGGCCCGAAGTGCGAGAAGTGCAGGTTTCGATCCTGCTCGGCCTCGGCCATGGCCAGCCGCATCTGCGAGCGGTCGAAGCGGTGGAACGAATCCCCCTCCACCACCACCGCATTGATGCCCTCGCGGCGGAAGATCTCCTGAAACGTCCTGGTGACACTGGTGGTTCCGGCACCGGAGGACCCGGTGATCGCCACCACGGGATGCTTGAGCGACATGACACCTCCACACGGACTGCGGGGAAAATCAGTGGCGCGCAGGGCGAAACAGCGACCGCGTGCCGAACAGCGAGGCATCGAAGCGGGGACCCTCGTCGGGATGCCGGTGGTAATGCTCGATCCGCTCCACCTCGTGACGGGAGCCGAAGATCAGCGGCACCCGCTGATGCAGGTCACGTGGTTGTACCTGGAGCACCTGTTCGCGCCCGGTGGTGGCCGCGCCGCCCGCCTGCTCGACGACGAACGCGATCGGATTCGCCCCGTACAGCAGCGACACCCGCCCCGGCGACCGGGTGTCGTACGGATACAGGTAGACCCCGCCGCGCGTCAGGATGTGAAAGGTGTCGGCGACCAGCGAGGCCACCCACCGCATATTGAAATCGCGCCCCCGCGGCCCGTCCACGCCCTCCAGGCACTCGTGCACGTAGCGGCGCACCGGCCGCTCCCAGAACCGCTCGTTGGCGGCGTTGATCGCGAAACCCGAGGTGTCCTCCGGGATGCGCAGGCGCGGATGGGTGAGCACGAACGCCCCGATCTCGCGGTCCAGGGTGAATCCGTCGACCCCGGTGCCGGTGGTCAGCACCAGCATGGTCGCCGGTCCGTAGAGCGTGAATCCGGCGCACACCTGCCGCGTTCCCGGTTGCAGGAAGTCGGCGGCCCCCGGTTCCCGCCCGTCCTCCGGGGCGCGCAGCACGCTGAAAATCGTTCCGACGGGCAGGTTCACGTCGATATTGGACGACCCGTCCAGCGGATCGAACGCCAGCAGATACTTCCCGCGCCGGTACTCGGACGGGACCGGGTGGAAACTGCTCGTCTGTTCCGACAGCAGCGCCGCCAGCGGCCCGGTCCACTGCGACTCCGACACCATGATGTCGTTGGCGATGGCGTCCATCCGCCGGTGCAGCGTCGAGGGGAGACTGTCGCCCGGTTGCGCGCCGAGGGAACCCACGATCCGCCCGCGCGTGACCCGGTTCGCGATGATCTTCGTGGCGGTGGCGAGCACGTTCACCAGCGCGGAGAACTCCCCCGACGAGCCGGGATGCCGGTGCTCCTGCTCGATGGTGTACCGGGTGAGCGTCTTCAATCCCTCGGGCATGGCTGCTCCTGTTATCCCGGTGCGGGCGGCGGTCCGGTCGCGGCGAAAACGCTGCTGCCGTAGACATCGTCGGCGGTGAGCGTGATCAGATCGGTCCGGCTCAGCGGCCGCGCCAACTCGACCAGCCGCTTCGCCTGCCGCAACCGGCAGCGGTCCAGGGCATTGCGGACGCTGCGGGCATTGGCGAATCGCGGCCGGGCCATGCGCAATTCGAGGTAGCGGCCGAACGCGGCGGCGGCGGCCGGGTCGAAGCGGAAATTCTGCTGCGCCACCATGAGTTCGGCGATGGCCGTCAGCTCGTCGTGGGTGTAGTCGGGGAATTCGATGTGGTGGGCGACGCGCGAGGACAGGCCCGGATTGGCGGAGAAGAAGGTCTCCATGCGGTCCGGGTATCCGGCGAAGATCACCACCAGGCTGGTGCGCTCGGTCTCCATCTCCTGCAACAGGATCTCGATGACCTCCTGCCCGTAGTCGCGCTCGTTCTCCGGCCGGAACAGGTAGTACGCCTCGTCGATGAACAGCACGCCCCCGGCGGCCTTGGCCAGCGCCTCCTTGGTCTTGGGCGCGGTGTGGCCGATGAACTGGCCCACCAGATCGTCGCGGGTCACGGTGTGCACCTTGGGTTTACGAATGTAACCCAGGGTGTGCAGCAGCTCCGCCATGCGCAGCGCCACCGTGGTCTTGCCGGTGCCCGGGCCGCCGGTGAAGCTCATGTGCATGGTCGGGCGGGCGGACTCCAGGCCGAAGCGCTGCCGCGCCCGCTCGACGAGCAGCCATGCCGCGATCTCGCGCACCCGCCGCTTCACCGTCGCCAGGCCCACCAGTTCCGCGTCCAGCCGGGCCAGCGTCGCGGCCACGTGCCGCGCCGCGAGATCCGCCGAAAGATCCAGCAGCGCATCGTCTTCCAGGACCGCCGCGCCCTCCTCGTCGGCCGTCACCGCGGCGAGCTCGCGCCCCGGCCGGACCGTGTGGCCGGGGCGGTGCATGCGGAACCCGGACGTGCCGTCCCGAATGCCCTGCGGCGGTGGCTGTTCCGCGCTCACGGTGCGCGACCGCCGTAGCGCTCGCCGGGCCGGGTGTCGGTCGCGTACGCGTGCAGCGCGTAGTGCTGGCGCCGGTCGTCGGAATCGGTTCGGGCCAGCCGGAATCCGGGCTCGTCGGCCGGGCGCTGCACCAGGAAGCTCAGCGCCGTGGTCTGCCGCCCGTAGCTCGCGTCGTAGGCGGCGACCCGGATGTAGTGGCGCGGGAACGTGGCCCGGCAGGCATCGATCTCGGCCAGCACCCCGTCGGGCTCGTCGAGGTCGAACAGCGGCAGCCCCCACATCTCCCAGTAGACGTTGCGCGGGTGCGGGTCGTCGGTGTACTCGATCGACACCGGCCAGTTGTTCAGCAGCGCGTACCGGACCTGGGCGCCGATCTCGGCATCGGTGAGCTCGGGCAGGTGCGAGAACGTGCCCTGACGCAGATACATGGGTTCGGCTCCTGACGGTCAGCGGGTCGCCGTGGGCACGGCGTCCGGGGCATCGGTGGAGGTGTAGTCGTAGGTGACATCGCCCCAGGTGGCGAGGGCGACCTCCAGGGGGCGGCAGTGCCGCGCGGCGTGCCGCAGCGCGTCCGGGCCCTCCTTCATCAGATCGCGACCCTCGTTGCGCGCCTTGACGACCGCCTCCAGCGCCACCCGATTGGCCTCGGCCCCGGCGGCGATGCCCATCGGATGCCCGATCGTGCCGCCGCCGAACTGCAACACCACGTCGTCGCCGAACAGGTCCAGCAGCTGATGCATCTGCCCGGCGTGAATGCCGCCGGACGCCACCGGCATCACCCCCGGCAGACTCGCCCAGTCCTGGTCGAAGAAGATGCCGTTGCGCGGGTTGGCCGGAATGTGGTTGTCGCGCAACGTATCGTAAAAGCCCCGCACCGTGTGCGGGTCGCCCTCCAGTTTGCCGATCACCGTCCCCGCGTGCAGGTGGTCCACGCCGATCAGGCGGCACCACTTGGCCAGCACCCGGAAGCTCACCCCGTGCGTCTTCTGCCGGGTGTAGGTGGAGTGCCCGGCGCGATGCAGATGCAGCAGCATCCCGTTGCGCCGCGCCCACTTCGACATCGACTGCATGGCCGTGTAGCCCACGGTCAGATCCATCATGACGATCACGCTGCCGAGCGATTTCGCGAACTCCGCCCGCTCGTACATGTCCTCCATGGTCGCCGCGGTGACATTCAGGTAATGACCCTTCAGCTCACCGGTTTCCGCTATCGCGCGATTGACGCCCTCCATGGCGAACAGGTAGCGATCGCGCCAGCGCATGAACGGCTGCGAGTTGATGTTCTCGTCGTCCTTGGTGAAATCCAGCCCGCCCCGGCACGCCTCGTACACCACCCGGCCGTAGTTCCGCGCCGACAATCCGAGTTTCGGTTTCACCGTCGCGCCCAGCAGCGGCCGCCCGTACTTGTCGAGATATTCCCGCTCCATGACGGTGCCGTGCGGCGGCCCCGGAAACGTCTTCACATACGCCACCGGAATGCGCATGTCCTCGAGCCGCAGCGCCCGCAACGGCTTGAAGCCGAACACGTTTCCGATCACCGAGGAGGTCAGATTGGTGATCGACCCCTCCTCGAAAAGATCGAGATCGTAGGCGACCCAGGCGAAATACTCCCCCGCCCGGCCCGGCACCTCCTCGACCCGATAGCACTTGCCGCGATACCGGTCGTGCGCGGTCAGCCGGTCGGTCCACACCACGGTCCAGGTGGCCGTGGAGGATTCGCCCGCGACCGCGGCGGCCGCCTCGATCGGATCCACGCCGGGCTGCGGCGTCACCCGGAACACCGCCAGCACGTCGGTATCCTTCGGGCGATATCCGGCGTCGTAATATCCCATCGACGCGTAGGACTGCACCCCCGGATCCCAGCGGTCGCGGATCGTGTCGTCGGCCATGGTTCCTCCCGTGGGCCCCGGTGTGCGCCGTGCAGTTTCAGGATGCGGGCCGCCGCGCGGACGAACAATTCGATTGTTTCTCGTCTCGCTCAATCGAATCGTTGAGTTTGCTACCGTCTAACGATGGGCACCGTGAGTGCGGTGCGAATGGAAACGTTCCTCGCCGTCGCCCGCCACACCAGCATCCGGCGCGCCGCCGCACAGCTGCACATCACCGAGGCCGCCGCCTCCGCCGCCGTCGCGCACATCGAGAAACAGTTGGGCGCCAAGCTGATCGCGAAGGCCGGGCGCGGGATCGCGCTCACCGAGGCGGGCCGGGTGTATGCCGAATACTGCCGCAGCATTCTCGGGCTCATGCACGAGGCGGAGGCCGCCGTGCGCCGCGCGGAGACCGGGCGGCTGCGCATCGGGGTGGTCGCCACCGCCGGGGAGTACGTGCTGCTGCGCCTGCTGGTGTCCTTCCGCGACCGCTACCCGGAGATCGAGGTCGGGCTGTCCATCCACCCGCGCGACGTGCTGTTCATCGAATTGCTGCACCACGAAACGGATCTCGTGATCGCGGGCCGCCCGCCGCGCGACACCGGGCTGGTGGTGCGCGCCCGGCGGCCCAGCCGCCTGGTGGTGGTCGGCTCCCCCGGCCGCTGCCCGAATCCGCTGGCCTGCACCTGGTTGCTGCGCGGCCAGGGCTCGGGCACCCGCGAGACCACCCTCGCCCTGCTCGACCGGCTCCAGATCCGCCCGCCCACACTGACTCTCGGCAGCCACGGCGCGGTGCTGGCGGCGGCGCGGGAAGGGTTGGGCGTCACCCTGATTCACAGCGACGCCGTGGAAGGCGATGTGTCGGAGGGCAATCTGGAGGTACTCGGCGTCGACGGCACCCCGCTGGACCGGCCGTGGCACGCGGTCACCACCCGCACGCCGACTCCGGCCGCACGTCTTTTCCTCGGCCACATCGTCGACGCCGATCGCGTGGGGGCGGCGGCATTTCGAGCCCCCGCAACGTAAACCAAACGACCGGTCCGAGATATGCCATTTGCAATACGGGTAATTTCTCAGCTACCGGAAATTCTTCCTGCCGGTACGATCACTGCGCGGGGGCGGTAATCACGGTAAAGTCCGGCACGCACGGAGGGAGTTACGGCGTGTTCGTGGGGCGCACAGATCAGCTCGGCGTCATCGATGCACTGATCGGGCCGCCGGCGGCGGGGGGATTCGAACGGCCGCGGCCGGTGTTCGTCGTGGTGGGCTGCGGCGGCTCCGGACGCACCGAGCTGTTGCGCGAGGTACGCCGGAAATGGCATCACCGCACACATCTGGCACTGGTCTCCCCGCGGGACTACCCGCCCGACGACGGCCCCGACGCCCACTCCCGCCACCCGATCCGCCCCCTGCTCACCGCGATCATGCTGCGGCTCGGCGACCGCATCCCCGGCTATCGGCTGACCCGCACCCGCATCCTGGTCGCGCACATCGCGCTCAAGGTCGACTTCTCCGCGCTGGCCCCCGACGATCAGGTCGAGCGGCTGCGCACCGAGATCGACAAGCACTGCGACCCAAGGACTTTGCGCACCTTCGTCGACGACCTGGCGCAGCGCCTCGGCGAGCTCACCACCGGGCTGAACCTCCCGCTCGGCTGGGCGTACGCGCCGAGGCTGGTGAATACGGTTGGCGCCCTGCTGGTCTGGGCCGTGCGGGCCCGGCTGCGCCGCCGCTATCGGCGCGCCGTGGCGTGGTTCGGGGATCGCGACCTGAATCTGAACCAGGACGCGGACCGGGCGCTGATCAATCTCAGCATCCACGCCCGCCGCCTCGACCCGGACATTCAGCGCGGCGTCGACGACATGCTCACCGCCGCACTGCTCGCCGATCTGCGAG
Organism: Nocardia terpenica; assembly: GCF_013186535.1. Classification (NCBI taxonomy): domain Bacteria; kingdom Bacillati; phylum Actinomycetota; class Actinomycetes; order Mycobacteriales; family Nocardiaceae; genus Nocardia; species Nocardia terpenica. The sequence goes on along the minus strand of NZ_JABMCZ010000004.1, from coordinate 503,198 downwards.
ACAGCGTGGCGCGCATGCCGAAACACACCCCGAATATCGCGCTGCTCATCGACGACGGCGACAGCCCGACGGCGGCGGCGTTCACCGGCTCGCTGCTGCGGGTGCGGCAGCTCATCGCGGACGCGGGCGGCCCGACCGCCGATCCGGTCACCCTGATCACCACCTCCTCCGGCTTCCTCACCGGCACGCTGGCCCGCGCCGCCGCGCCCGCCGACTGGTCCGACGCCGCGCTGCGCGAAGGGCCGGGACGGATCACCCGGCCGTGGATCCGGGCCCCGCTGGGCGGCCTGTCGGTCAGCGAGGTGAAGCTGCTCGCCGAGCGCAGCGACCCGTACCGCGCGGAAGCCGTTGCGAGCACGGTGCATCGGCTCACCCACGGCCATCCCGAGGCCACCGCGCAGTGCCTGCGCCGCATCGGCCGCCATCCCGAGCTGGCCGGGGACATCGACGGCCTGCTGCGCGGCACCGAGCCGGAGCTCGACGGCCCGCTCGAGCGGCATCTGCTGCGGGTGTTCGCCCGCGGCCTGAGCCGCAATCACCGCGACCACGAGGAGCTGCGGCAGGCGCTGGTGACCGTCTCCGCGGCCCGCACCCTCGGCGAGGCGCGACTACTGATGTCGCTGCTGCCCGACGTGTCCAGCCCCGAGGCGCCGGTGTTCACCTCCGAATCGCTGTGGAGCGGACCGACTCCGCAGGCCCGGCGGCTGCATCCGCTCGCCCGCTACCTCGGTCAGCGGGCGCTGGCGGCGCGGGCGGATCCGGAGGCGAGCTGGGAGCGGGTGTGCCGCAGGCTGCGCGATGCCGCCGACCCCGACGACCGCGCCACCCGGCTGCACTACGAGCGGCTGCTGCACAATCACGTCCAGGTGCTCGACGACCTCGCCCGCGACCTGCTCGAAACCCCTTCGGAGCGCTGGCTTTCGCTGTTCGACGAGATCGTGTCCAGCGTCGATCCGTGCCAGCCCGGCGTCGAGGAGATCCGGGGCAAGCACCCGGCGGAGTCGGTCGAGGGTCATCTCGCGGTGCTGCTGGGGTCGGTGCCCGTCTTCGAACTCGACCCCTGTCTCACCGATGTGGACCGGCGTCAGGAGCTGTGCCTGCTGATCGGGCACAGCTACCTGTATCTGGCCGGGAAGGCCGTCGGCCGGGCCCCGCTGCTGTTGCGCGCGAACCACTATTTCGCGCTGGCCCAACGGTTTCTGTGACGGCCGTGGAAGGAAACCCTCGATGAAGTTCCGACAGTGGTTGCGCCGCATCGTCCCCGATCCGAGGCGCCCCTATCCGCACCCGTGGACCGACTGGGTTCCGCTCGGCCTGGTGGTCGTGCTGGTCGCCGCGCTCGGCGTGGGCGTGCTGGAGCGGCAGACCACCCAGCACCTGGTCACCTGCAAGGACGGCTTTCAGATCAGCACCGCCACCTGGAGGGCGGGCAACCGCTGCGTCGGGTTGAGCGAGGGATCCTACGACTTCGGCGTCGACGGTATCGGGCCGGTGATGCGGCTGATCGACAGGCAGAATCGCGCGGCCGACAAGGACTGCCCGGGCACGCCGGTGACCGTCGGCGTGCTGGCCACCCTGACCGACCGCTTCGCCGGCGCCCGCGCCATTCCCGAGCTGGAGGGCATGGCCGTCGGGCAGCGCATCGCCAACGGCACCGGCTGCCTGCACCCGATGCACCTGGTGGTCGGGCAGCTCGGCGACTACTTCGGCTCCGGCGACGCGCTGGCCGTGGCCCGCGAGCTCGCCGACCGCGGCGAGGTGGTGGCCGTGGCCGGGGTCGGGCTCAGCTTCCAGACCACCGCCGATGTGATCGATCTCCTTGCCGCCCACAAGATTCCGGTGGTGTCGGACGTGGTGACCGCGGAGGGCTTCGACCAGACCGGCTCGCGCGCGGACAATCCCGGCTACGACGGCTGCGACCCGACCAGCACCTACCGCACCGGGGTCGGGCGAGATTACTACTACCGCATCGCCTTCCGGATGTTCGCCCAGATCCGGGCGCTGGGCACGGTGATCGGCACGCGGCCGGACTTCGTGATGGTCCCGACCGGCGGCTCGGACCCCTACACCTGCACCGCGCTGCCGCTGCTGCACCGGCAGTTCGGCGCGGACATGCCGGAGGTGAAATTCGATGCGGGCGAACCGAGTACGGTCACCCAGACCGCCAAGCGGGTGTGCGCGGTGGCCAAGGACGTCACGGTCGCGTATCTGGCGCGCGGCCGGGATCTGAGCCGATTCCTCTACGGCCTCGACGACGCCATCACCAACGGGCAGTGCGCCGCCGCCACCGTCACCGTGGTCAGCACCTCCGACGGAGATCGGCTGCGCGCCACCGAATCCGATCCGGTGCTGGAGGATCTGCGCTCGAAGGCGCTGGGCTCGCCCAGCTTCGCCGACGGCCGAATCCGATTGCTGTCCAGCCTGATCGCCGGGGCCGACCGGGGCGGGCCGAACAATCCCGCGTTCGACGGCTACCAGCGCGCCTTCGCCGACGCGGGACTCGACCCCGGGCACGCCACCGACGGCTGGGCGGTGAACGCCCACGACGCGGTCACCACCGTCTCCACCGCCCTGCGCGCCCTGCCCCAGAACAAGACCGTCTCCCGCGCCGACGTGAACACCACCATCAGCGGCTTCAGCTCCCCGGACCAGTCGGTGCCGGGCGCGGGCGGCCCGATCACCTTCGACAACAGCGGAAATCGGACCGGGCCGGGACCGTCGGTGGTGCGGGTGTGCCCGGTGCGGGCGGGTGACCGGAAGGTGAATGTTGTCGGGGTGCTGGCTACGCCGGGCCAGCCGTACCCGGAGTGTCCCCGCTGAGTTGCGGAATGACCTCGGCGGCAATGCGTTCCAGGTGTTCGCGGTCGTCGAACAGCGGGGTGAACAGGAGCAGTTCGGCGCCCGCGTCGATGACCTCCTGGATGCCGCGGACACAGTCGGATACCGTGCCGGTGACCGCGACGTCGGCGAGTTTCGGTGTGCCGTAGAGCTTTTCCAGGGAGGCGGCGATGCGTTGGCGGGCGCGGTCGGGGTTCTCGTCGATGGCGATGTAGACGCGCTTGGCGATGCCGAAGGTGGCGTCGCGGCCCGCGGCGGCCAGTTCGGTGCGCAGCAGGGCGACCTGGTCGGCGAAGGCGGCGGTCGTGCTCGAGCCCGCGCCGAAGAAGCCGTCGGCCAGCCGGGCCGCGCGGCGCAGCGCCTTCGGGTGGCCGCCGCCGAACCACACCGGCGGGCCGGGCTTCTGGAACGGCCGGGCCGCCGCACGCGCGTCGCTCAGCTGCCAGAACCGGCCGTCGAAGGTGACCGACGGCTCCGACCACAGCCGCCGCATCACCTCCAGGCCCTCGGTGAAGCGGGAGATATAGCCCTCGGGATCGATGCCGAACGCCGCGAACGCGCGCCCGGGGCCGCCGCTGCCGAGGCCGACCTCCACCCGGCCGCGGCTCATCTGATCCAGCGAGCTCACCGCCTGGGCCAGATGCACCGGGCTGTGCAGCGTGGACACGAAGACCGAACAGCCCAGCCGCAGCCGCTCGGTCGCCGCCGCCGCGTACGTCATGGTCTCGAGCGCGCTCAACTGCGGCATCCGATTGATCCGCAGCGCCTGCTCCTGGGTCCAGCCACTGTGGAACCCGAGTTCCTCGATGCGACGCACGTACGCGCGGAACGCATCCGGATCGAACTCACCGTCGTCGAAGATCTGCGGGATCGAGATCGCAAAGCGCATGCCGCCGACAACGTCGCGGTCGGCCTGTGTGTTCCGGGGGTCACGAAAATCCCCCTTTCGTTAGTTAGCGTACTGCAACTATATTAAGTGGAGGAATTATCCGTTTTTGCTGTTCAGGGGAGACACCTCTTGGGTTCCGCACCGACCTCCGGCGATCTGGATGTCGGCGACGTTCAGACGATTCGTCGCCGGCTTCGCGTGGATCGCGATCATCCGCACTACAAGTGGGTGGCGCTGTCCAACACCACGCTCGGCATGTTGATGGTGACCATCAACTCCTCGATCGTGATCATCTCGCTGCCCGCGATCTTCCGCGGCATCGATCTCAATCCGCTCTCGCCCGGCAATGTCAGCTACCTGTTGTGGCTGCTCATGGGCTTTCTGCTCACCTCCGCGGTGCTGGTCGTCATGTTCGGGCGGCTCGGCGACATGTACGGGCGGGTGCGCATCTACAACTACGGGTTCGTCGTGTTCACCGTCTCGGCGATCGCGCTGTCGTTCGATCCGCTCTCCCACGGCGGCGGCGCGATCTGGCTGATCGGGTGGCGCGTGGTGCAGGGCGTCGGCGGCGCCATGCTCATGGCCAACTCCGCCGCCATCCTCACCGACGCGTTCCCGGCCACTCAGCGCGGCGTGGCGCTGGGCATCAATCAGGTTGCGGCCGTGGCGGGTTCGTTCCTGGGGCTGCTGATCGGCGGCCTGCTGGCGGAGTGGGACTGGAAGGCCGTGTTCTGGGTGAGCGTGCCGTTCGGCATTCTCGGCACCGTGTGGTCGTACCGGTCGCTGCACGACTTCGGGCAGCGCAGCCCGGGGTCGCTGGACCTGCCGGGCACCCTCACCTTCGCGCTCGGCCTGACCGCGCTACTGACCGGCATCACCTACGGCATCCAGCCGCACGGCAGCGCCAAGACCGGCTGGACCAATCCGTGGGTGCTGGCCGCGGTCATCGGCGGCCTCGCGCTGCTGGCGGTGTTCTGCGTCGTCGAGACCAAGGTGGCCCAGCCGATGTTCCAGCTGTCGCTGCTGCGCAATCGGGCCTTCGGCCTGGGCAACCTGGCCGGTCTGATGGCGTCGGTGGGCCGCGGCGGCATGCAGTTCATGCTGATCATCTGGTTGCAGGGCATCTGGCTGCCGCTGCACGGCTTCGACTTCGAGTCCACGCCGCTGTGGGCGGGCATCTACATGCTGCCGCTGACCGCGGGATTCCTAGTGGCCGGGCCGATCTCGGGCTGGCTGAGCGACCGCTACGGGCCCCGGCCGTTCGCCACCGGCGGGCTGGCGCTCGCCGCGATCACCTTCGTGCTGCTGGTGATCCTGCCGGTCGACTTCAACTACTGGCTGTTCGCGCTGGTCATCCTGCTCAATGGCCTGGGCACCGGCATCTTCACCTCGCCCAATACCGCCGAGATCATGTCCGCGGTCCCGGCGTCGCAGCGCGGCGTCGCCTCCGGCATGCGGGCCACGCTGATGAACGGCGGCATGGCGCTGTCGATCGGAATCTTCTTCTCGCTCATGATCGTCGGCCTGTCCGGCACGCTGCCGGGCGCAATGCACTCCGGGCTGCGCGCGCAGGGCGTGCCCGGCGACGTGGCCGGGCAGATCGCGGACATGCCGCCGGTGGGCAGCCTGTTCGCCACGTTCCTGGGCTACAACCCGCTGAAGGAGCTGCTCGGCCCCAGCGGCACCCTCGACAAGCCGGGCGTGCACGCCGACGTGCTCACCGGGCAGCAGTTCTTCCCGCACCTGATCTCGGGCCCGTTCCATTCCGGCCTGGTCGTGGTGTTCCTCGCCGCGGCGGTCATGATGCTGATCGGCGCGATCTCGTCCTGGTTCGCGGGCGGGAGGTACGGCGTGGACGAGACCGAGGAACTCGCCGAGGCGGACCGTGAGGGCATACTTGCGGGAACAGAAAACGCCGCCGGGTTGCCGGACCGTGGTGCGCCGAACCGAGTAGGAGCGAACACGAGATGATCCAGCAGGAGCGTACGCGCAGCGCCGAACAGCTGGCCGAGGCGGCCGACATGTACCTGGCACTCGGGCGGATCACCCGGCTGCTGCGCCGCTCCGGCGATCTCGGTTCGCTGAGCCCGGGTTCCGCCGCGGCGCTGGCCACCCTGGTCCGCGGCGGGCCCATGCGGCTGGGCGATCTGGCCGCCGCCGAACGCGTGACCGCGCCGACGATGTCGCGGATCGTGTCGGCACTGGAGAAATCGGGGTATCTGGAGCGCACGGCCGATCCGGTGGACGGCCGCGCCCAGTTGCTGCGGGCGACCGAGCCCGCGCATTCGCTGGTCAACGGGCTCACCTCGGCCCGGATCCAGCGCTTCGCCGACGCCCTCGACGATCTCGACGACGCCGAGAAGGCCGCGCTGGCAACGGCTTTGAACAAGCTCGTGGGGCTGCTGGACGAATGATCCCGGCCAAAAGCATGCCGGGATGACGGGATCGAAGCATGCCGGGACCATGACTTGACTTGGAGTGCACTCCAGGTCGTAGCGTCGTGACTTGTGAGCGAGGCTCACGAGAATCGAAACGGACTTGAGAGGACTCTCCGCATGATCGCGACCCGCACACTGGGTGATCTGACCGTCGGCGCGCAGGGGCTCGGTTGCATGGGCATGAGTCACGCGTACAGCGGCGACCGCAACGACGACGAGTCGATCGCCACCATCCACCGGGCGATCGACCTCGGCGTGACGCTGATCGACACCGCCGATGTGTACGGCGCCGGTGTCAACGAGGAACTGGTCGGCCGGGCCATCGCCGATCGGCGCGACAAGGTCGTGCTCGCAACGAAATTCGGCATCCTCTGGGGTGCCGAGGGGCCGACCGGCGCGCGCGGTGACGCGGCGTATGTCCGGCAGTGCCTGGACGAGTCGCTGCGGCGGCTGGGCGTCGACCACATCGACCTGTACTACCAGCACCGGGTGGACCCGGACACCCCGATCGAGGAGACCTGGGGCGCGCTGTCGGAGCTGGTGACCGCGGGCAAGGTGCGGTACCTGGGCATCTCCGAGGCGGCGGCGGACACCATCCGGCGCGCGCACGCGGTGCATCCGGTGACGGCGCTGCAGAGCGAATGGTCGCTGTGGACCCGCGATATCGAGGCCGAGGTGGTGCCGACCTGCCGCGAGCTGGGCATCGGCATCGTGCCGTTCTCGCCGCTGGGGCGCGGCTTCCTCACCGGCGCGATCGGCTCGACGAAGGATCTGGCCGCCGACGACATGCGCCGCCGGCTCCCCCGCTTCAGCGAGGGCAACTTCGACCGCAACCTGGCCGTCGTCGAGGCGCTGCGCAAGCTGGCCGACGAAAAGGGCGTCACCGCGGGGCAATTGGCGCTGGCCTGGGTGCAGCATCGGGGCGCGGACGTGGTGCCGATCCCCGGCACCAAGCGGCGCACCTACCTGGAGCAGAACGTCGCGGCGACCGATATCGCCCTGACCGCCGAGGACCTGGCGCGCATCGAGGCGGCGGCCCCCATCGAGGCCGTCGCGGGCGCCCGCTACCCGGAGGACATGGCCCGCGCCGCCGGGCGCTGACGGGTCAGTTGCACCAGGACATGATCCCCGCCGCGCTGACGGGTCAGTTGCGCTTGTCCTGCGCGACCGAGAGCGTGACGGGCGTGGTGCTCGAGACCGGGGTGCCCGCGGCCGGGGATTGGGCGGTGATCGTCCACGGGAGGGTCATGCTCTTCGGGTCGTGCATGACGTCGCTGCCGTCGGCGGCCGTGATCGCGGTGATGTCGAAGCACAGGGCGGCGCCGACCACCGTGGCGCCCAGCCGCTGCCCGCGAAAATCGGGCAGCGGCCTCGGCCACGGCTGCGCCTGACACTGCGCGGCGGCGTCCTGCGCCGCGCTGGTCGGGGCCGCCTTGGTGGCCTGCGTCGAACTGCCCGCCGCGGTGCCGCCGCCCCCGCTCGATCCCCCGCACCCGGCGCAGCCGAGCGCAACGGCAAGAGCGGACACGACAATCGCAAAGCGGCGCATGGATATTCCTCTGTGGTCATGGCGATCCGAGCTCGACGGATGCGTGACGCACACTAATACGCCCGGGCGGCACGGGCGAAACCCGAATCGCTGTGTCATCGGCCACACGGAAAATTCGATTGCCGAGTTCCCTCCCGGCGTGCCACGCTGCGGTGACCCGTAGGCCACCGAGGGAGAGACGCATGCGCCGAGTCTTCGAAACACCCCAGACTCCCTGCTGGACAGTGACTTTCGAGGACTCTCCCCACGATGCCCATCGACCGTACCCGCAATATCGGGATTCTCGCCCATGTCGACGCCGGTAAGACCAGCCTGACCGAACGGCTGCTGTTCGACACCGGCGCCATCGACCGCCTCGGCAGCGTCGACGCCGGAACGACCCGCACCGACACCGGAACCATCGAGCGACAGCGCGGCATCACCGTGCGCTCGGCCGTCGAGTCTTTCCGCGTCGGCGATACCCAGGTGAACGTCATCGATACCCCGGGGCACCCGGACTTCGTCGCCGAGGTCGATCGGGTGCTCGGGGTGCTCGACGCCGCCGTGCTGGTGGTGTCGGCGGTGGAGGGTGTGCAGGCGCACACCCGGGTGCTCATGCGCACCGTGCGCGAGATCCGGTTGCCGGTGCTGATTTTCGTGAACAAGATCGACCGCGGCGGCGCGCGGTACGGCAGCCTGCTGAGCGAGCTGCGGAAAACCGTTGCGCCGCATCTGCTGTCGATGACCGCCGTGACCGGCATCGGGTCCGGCGCGGCCCGCGCCCTCCCCCGTTCCCTCGACGATCCCGCCTTCGCCGCCGACACCGCCGAGGCGCTCGCCGATCTCGACGACACGGTGCTCGCCCGGGTCGTGGACGGCCCCGCCCTCACCCCGCACGAGCTGCGCGCGGCGCTCGCCGAACACACGAATGCCGGTGCGCTGCACCCGGTCTACTTCGGTTCGGCACGCACCGGCGCGGGCGTCGCGGCGCTCGTCGATGCCCTCACCGGCCTGCCGGGGCCCGCGATCAGCACCGATACCGTCGCGCGCGGAACGGTTTTCGCCATCGATCGCGACCGCTCCGGCGGCAAGACCGCGTATCTGCGCCTGTTCTCGGGCACAGTCGGACCCCGCGACACCCTGACCGTCGAACGCGACGAACCCGAGGGCCGCACCCGCTTCCCCGTCCGGCCCACCGGGCTGCGGGTCGTCGGCTCGGCCGGGAATCGGTTGCACGCCGGGCAGATCGGGGCCCTCACCGGGGTCGACGCGGTCCGGGTCGGCGACCGGCTCGCCGACCCGAGCGAAACCGGCACGCGCCGACCGTATTTCGCGACTCCCACGCTGCGCAGCGTGGTGCGCACCCGCGACGGCGACGCCGCCCGGGTGCACGCGGCCCTGCGGCAGCTCGCCGAGCGCGACACCTTCCTGCGGGTGCGCACCGAACCCGACGGGGCCACCTCGGTTCTGCTGTACGGGGAGATCCAGCGGGAGATCATCGCCGCCACCCTCGCCGACGAGTACGGGCTCGAGGTGAGCTTCGACGCCGCGCGCATCGACTGCATCGAACGCGTCACCGGGACCGGAATCGCGGTGGAGGAGATGGGATATCGGGCCCCGGGACCGCACGGGTTCTGGGCCACCGTCGGGCTGCGCGTGGCCCCGGCCCCGCTCGGCTCGGGGAACGCCTTCGACTACGAGACCGAACTGGGCGCGCTCCCCCGCGCCTTGCACACCGCGATCGAGGAGACCGTGCACGCCGCCCTGCGCCGCGGCCCCGCCGGATGGCCGGTGCGCGACTGCACGGTCACCCTGGTCCGCTCCGGTTTCGCCGCGCCCCTCAGCACCGCCGCCGACTTCCGCTCGCTCACCCCGATCGTGCTGGCGCAGGCGCTGCGCCGCGCGGGCACCCGGGTGCACGAACCCACCCACGCCTTCGATATCGCCGTTCCCGCAGACACTTTCGCCGCCGTCACCGCCCTGCTCGCCACCCTGGAGGCCGAGATCGACACCACCGCGGACGGACCCGCCGGGTGGACGATCACCGGAACCATCCCCGCCCGCACCGTCCGGGCCGCCCAGCAGCGACTGCCCGGCCGCACCCGCGGGGAGGGCGTGTGGTGGTCACGACCGGACGGGTATCGGCCGGTGCGCCCGGCCTGAGCCCGCCCCCGGTCAGGCCGACTGCGGTACGCAGCCCGGGCACAGCGGCAGACCCGGCCCGAGCGCGGGACAGTGCGTGAACAGCGGGCGCACAGCACTTCTCGCGGCCGGGACCGGCGGCGCGGCCGAGCGCGGCGCGGGCACCGGCTCCGCGTGATGGCAGTGGGCCACGTCGTCCGGCATGCCGGGCGGGGTGAGAATTCCGGCCGCCCGATAGAGCTGCGGATGCGATACCACCGCGTAGGCGGCGGTGGTCGCCGCCGCCAGCGACCACCGCCGCATCGGCTCCGCCAGCGGCTGCCGCGATTCCACCGCGATGATCAGATCCGCGTGCGCCGCCCGCAGGTGCCGCGCCAGCGTCAGCAGCCGCATGGCCGGTCGCGGGGCGGCGGCCGGGTGCTGGGCCGCCAATTCCTCGATCAGCGACCGCAGCCCGCGATCCACCGGGGCGATCGGCACCCACGCCGTCAGCCGGACCAGCGCGCGCACCGCGAACGGCACCCGGCGCGGCGATGTTCCGCACGCGGTCAGCAGGTGACCGAACAGGGTCGAATTGCGGCTGGGGACGAGGGCGGCCACCGTCGCCCGGGCGGTCGCGCCGACCGGGCTCACCCCGCGGCAGTGCAGCAGCGACAGCACCGATTGCGCGCACATCCCGGTGCGCAGCAGGCCCACCAGCTCGCGACGGGACAGTCCGCGGCGGCGGTCCCGGCCCAACCGCCACCACAACCAGCTCCCGTATACCGAGACTCGTTGCCGCGGAAGGGTATCCAGGCCCGCGAGCGCGGACTCCCATCGACTGACATCGTCACCGCCGGACATCGTTGTCCCTCACGAGCTTTGGTCGCACCACGCGCCGACACCGCGATCCGGCGGGTCGGCACCCAGACACGAGTGTGATCGCCGTCACGCCCACTTGTCAACGGCGGGTGCGGCCTCCGACAAAGCGGCATCGCCGTTTTCGCCGCGGGGACGGCCACAGCTTGTAGCATCACAGAGATGGTGAACGGCGGAACGACCCCTCGTGCTCCCCGGGTCGATGCCCGCAGCGAACGCTGGCGCGAGCACCGGCGCCGGGTGCGCGCCGAATTCGTCGACGCCGCCCTGCGCGCGCTCGACACGCACGGCCCCGATGTCAGCATGGGCGATATCGCCAAGACCGCGGGAGCCGCCAAACCCAAGCTGTACCGGCACTTCTCGGACAAGGCCGACCTCTACCAGGCGATCGTGGACCGGCTCGGCGACGTGCTGTGGGAGCGGATCATGGCCACCATCGACCTGACCCACGACTCCGCCGCGGACCTGGTCCGCCGGACCGCCACCGAATACGCGCTGGTGATCAGCGATCACCCCAATGTGTTCCGGTTCCTGCTGCACGGGCATTTCACGCAGCAGGCCGACGCCTCCGAGCACGCCCTGCAATCGGCCCGGCGCTCGGCGCGCCGGGCCGCGCAGCTGCTCGCGGACGCCGTCGACGACGCGTCGGTGGACGCCGACAGCGCGGAGCTGGTGATCTATTCGACCTTCGGCGCGGTCGCCTCGGCCACCGACTGGTGGCTGGGAGCGCAGCGACTGACCGACCGGTCCATGCCGGTCGAGGACTTCGTCGGCTACCTGACCGCGATCATCGCCGCGCTCGCGCAGACCTCCGCCCGCCTGGCAGGGTTGTCGCTGGATCCGAATCAGCCGCTGCACCAGGCGTTCTCGCGCACCTAGCGGTTCAGTGCCAGAGCACCGCCACGAAGACGTTCGCGATGGCCAGCACGCCCGCGGCGTGGGTCATGCCCGCAACCGCCTTGCCGCGCTTGGCATCCGCGTGCCCCACCTCGGCGAGCCCGGCGACCGCCACCGCGATCACCAGCTTCACGATGATCTTCGCCAGGTCCAGGTGCTTGTCCAGCGAATGGATCGAGTCGGCCATGCCGACCAGCACCAGCCCGGTGAGGATCTGCGCTCGCGCACCCCAGACCATCACCTCCCCCACCGTCGGCCGACCGGCCGCGTACCCACCGATCACGGCCGCCAGGCCGAGCAGATGAGCGACGACCACCAGGTTGTAGACCACTGTCATGGACGACATTATGTAGTAGAAACGCCGAGGCGCTGGTGGGCGCCCGGGGTGTGGCCGAACGCGCGGCGGAAGACATCGATGAAGGCGCTGGTGGAGGCCCAGCCGCAGGTGTGCGCGACGACGGTGACCGGGGTGTCCTGGGCGAGCAGGCACAGCGCCTGGTGCAGGCGGAGCTGGGTGCGCCACTGCGGAAAGGTCATGCCCAGTTCGGCCCGGCAGAGCCGGGCGAGGGTGCGGTCGCTCACGCCGACGGCCGCGCCGAGCTGGGCGAGGGTCCGGGTGTCGGCCGGGTCGTCGTGCAGGATCGCGCACACCGCGAGCAGGCGCGGGTCCCGCGCGACGGGCACGTGCAGCGGTTGCTCGACGGATCGGCGCAGTCGATCGAGCAGGACGCCGCGCAGGCGGCGGCGTTCGGCGGCGGGATCGCCGGGGCGCTCGGTGTAGGCGATGATCAGCTCGCGCAGCAGCGGGCCGACGCTCAGCACCGCGAGCCGGGTCAGGCCGAGCGGGTTGTCGCGCACCGGCAATCCCACCAGGTACAGGTCGGTATCGCCGAAGGCGCGGTGGGCGTGGCTGGCGCCCGCCGGAATCCACAGCGCCCGATTGGCGGGCGCGATCCAGGTGCCCGCGTCGGTGGTGACCGACAGCACGCCGCGCCCGGCGTAGGCGATCTGGTGCTCGTCGTGCCGATGCGCGTCGATGCCCGCCCCGGCGGGCAGGGGCAGCAGGCGCGTCGACGCGCGTGGGGTGTGGCGGATTTCCGGCATCGGTCCCGATTTTATAGGCAACCGACCGGTATTCGATGGAGTAATTGCCTGTCTCGGATGCTGTACGAGCACAAGATGTTTCGCGCCTCGTCTCGGTTTCGCATACCGCGTCCGGACCGGATTCCGGTCGCCTAGACTGCGCCTATGCCGGGTGCATTCGGCGGCGATCCCGTGCGATTGCTGCTGGTCGAGGACCATCCGATGGTCTCGATAGCGTTGCGGGCCGCCTTCGAACTCGTCGAGGATATCGACCTGGTGGCCACCGTGGGAACCGTCGCGGCGACCCTCGCGACGGCGAGCGAGCTACGCCCACAGGTGATTCTGCTCGACCGCAGGCTGCCCGACGGCGACGGGATCGACGCGATCCCGCGGCTGCGCGGCGTGTGCCCGGAGTCGAGGGTGCTGGTGTTCACCGGCTACGCCACCCGCGCCATGACCGACCGGGTGATGGCGGTCGGCGGCGCCGGTCTGGTCCTCAAGGACGGCATGTTCGAGGATCTGGCGGCCGTGATCCGGCGGGTGGCCGCGGGCCAGGACTGTTTCGACACGACACTCGGACATTGACACAGAGGGCGATGGCAGTGAGCGGCAACGACGAACGCCTCCAGCCGCTGCTGGACGGCCTGAAGGCAGTGCGGGACGGCAATTTCCGCGGCTATCTGCCGCAGGTGGGCGATCCGCTGCTGGACGAGATCTCGGTCGTCTTCAACGACATGGTCGATCAGCTAGCGCTGTTCACCACCGAGGTCACCCGGGTGGCCCGGGAGGTCGGCACCGAGGGCAAGCTCGGCGGCCAGGCGTCGGTGCCGGGCGTGTCCGGCAGCTGGAAGGACCTCACCGACTCGGTGAACGCGATGGCGGACAATCTCACCGCCCAGGTCCGCGATATCGCGGGCGTGGCGACCGCGGTCGCGAAAGGCGATCTGACGCAACAGATCAAGGTGGACGTCAAGGGTGAGCTGCTGGAGCTGAAGAACACCCTCAATACCATGGTCGATCAGCTGTCCGCCTTCGCCGACGAGGTGACCCGGGTGGCCCGCGAGGTGGGCAGCGAGGGCCGGTTGGGCGGTCAGGCGAAGGTTCCGGGGGTATCGGGCACCTGGAAGGGCCTCACCGAATCGGTGAACATCATGGCGGGCAACCTCACCGCGCAGGTCCGGTCGATCGCGGAGGTCACCACCGCGGTCGCGAAAGGCGATCTGTCGCAGAAGATCACCGTGGACGCGCGCGGGGAGATCCTGGAGCTGAAGAACACCATCAATACCATGGTCGGTACCCTGTCGTCGTTCGCCGACGAGGTCACCCGCGTCGCCCGCGACGTCGGCACCGAGGGCCGCCTCGGCGGCCAGGCCCAGGTGTTCGGGGTATCGGGCACCTGGAAGGGCCTCACCGAGTCGGTGAACTTCATGGCCGACAACCTGACCGATCAGGTCCGTTCGATCGCGCAGGTGGCCACCGCGGTCGCGAAAGGCGATCTGTCGCAGAAGATCACCGTCGAGGCCAAGGGCGAGGTCGCCGCGCTGGCCCAGACCATCAACACCATGGTCGACACGCTGTCGTCGTTCGCCGACGAGGTCACCCGGGTGGCGCGGGAGGTCGGCACGGAGGGGCGGCTCGGCGGCCAGGCCGACGTGAAGGGCGTCTCCGGCACCTGGAAGGGCCTCACCGAATCGGTGAACGTCATGGCCGCCAACCTGACCGACCAGGTCCGCTCCATCGCGCAGGTCACCACGGCGGTGGCGCGCGGCGACCTGTCGCAGAAGATCCGGGTCGACGCCCGCGGGGAGATCCTGGAGCTCAAGGACACCATCAATACCATGGTCGACACGCTGTCCTCGTTCGCCGACGAGGTCACCCGCGTCGCCCGCGACGTCGGCACCCAGGGGCGGCTCGGCGGCCAGGCCGACGTGAAGGGCGTCTCCGGCACCTGGAAGGGCCTCACCGAATCGGTGAACGTCATGGCGGACAACCTGACCGACCAGGTCCGCTCGATCGCGCAGGTGGCCACCGCGGTCGCGAAAGGCGATCTGTCGCAGAAGATCACCGTCGAGGCCAAGGGCGAGGTCGCCGCGCTGGCCCAGACCATCAACACCATGGTCGACACCCTGTCCGCGTTCGCCGACGAGGTCACCCGCGTCGCCCGCGAGGTCGGCACCGAGGGCATCCTCGGCGGCCAGGCACGGGTGCCCAATGTCGCGGGCACCTGGAAGAGCCTGACCGACAACGTGAATTCGATGGCGGGCAACCTCACCAGCCAGGTCCGCTCGATCGCGCAGGTCACCACGGCGGTGGCGCGCGGCGAGCTGTCGCAGAAGATCGACGTCGACGCGCGCGGCGAGATCCTCGAGCTCAAGACCACGATCAACACCATGGTCGACACCCTGTCCTCGTTCGCGGCCGAGGTGACCCGGGTGGCGCGCGAGGTCGGCCGGGAGGGGCGGCTCGGGGGTCAGGCCGAGGTCGAGGGCGTGTCGGGAACGTGGAAACGGTTGACCGAGAACGTCAACGAGCTCGCGGGCAATCTCACCCTCCAGGTGCGGGCCATCGCGGAGGTGACCAGCGCGGTGGCGACCGGGGACCTCACCCGCTCGATCTCGGTGGAGGCGCAGGGCGAGGTCGCCGAGCTGAAGAACAACATCAACGCGATGGTGCAGTCGCTGCGCGAGACCACCCACACCAACGAGCAGCAGGCGTGGCTCAATACGAATCTGGCGAAGATCTCCGGACGGCTGCAGGGCCATCGCGATCTCAGCGCGGTCGCCCAGCTGATCATGAGCCAGGTCACCCCGATGGTCGGCGCGCAGTACGGCACCTTCTTCTTCATGGAGACCGACGGCGACCATCCGCGGCTGCGGCTGATCGCGGGGTACGGGCGCAAGGAGGACGGAACGGCCTTCGAACTCGGCGAATCGCTGATCGGCCAAGTGGCGCAGACGAAGAAGCCCGTGGTCGTCGACGAGACGCCGCCGGACTACGTCCGCATCGGGTCCAGCCTCGGCGCGGCCCGCCCGGTCAACCTGATCGTGCTGCCCATCGTGTTCGAGGACCAGGTGCTCGGCGTGATCGAATTGGCGTCGTTCGGCCGATTCACGCCCGTGCAGAAGGATTTCCTCGAACAGCTCATGGAGAGCATCGGCGTGAACGTCAACACCATCATGGCCAACGCGCGCACCGACGCCCTGCTGTCGGAATCGCAGCGGCTGGCAGGGGAATTGCAGCAGTCCAACGCCGAACTGGAGGAGAAGGCGGAGCTGCTGGTCCGCCAGAACCGCGATATCGAGATGAAGAATTTCGAGATCGAGCAGACCCGCCAGGAGATCGAGGAACGCGCCCAGCAGCTGGCGCTGGCCTCGAAGTACAAGTCGGAGTTCCTGGCGAACATGTCCCACGAGCTGCGCACCCCGCTGACCAGCCTGCTCATCCTGGCCGGTGTGCTGGCCAAGAACGCCACCCGCAATCTGACGCCCAAGCAGGTCGAGTTCGCGACCGTGATCCAGTCCGCCGGTAAGGATTTGCAGCAGCTGATCGACGACATCCTCGACCTGTCCAAGGTCGAGGCGGGCAAGATGGACATCCGCGCCGAGCGGGTCCCCATGCGGCAGCTGGTGGAGTACGTGCAGACCACGTTCCGCCCGCTGACCACCCAGAAGGGGCTGGCCTTCGAGATCGAGGTGCACCCCGAGGTGCCCGCGCACCTGGAGACCGACGAGCAGCGGCTGCGGCAGGTGCTGCGCAATCTGCTGTCCAATGCGGTGAAGTTCACCGAGAAGGGCAGGATCCGGCTCGAGGTGCGATCGCTGGACGACCGGGTCGCATTCGCGGTGAGCGACACCGGAATCGGCATCGACGAACAGAATCTGGACACCATCTTCGGCGCCTTCCAGCAGGCCGACGGCACCACCAGCCGCCGCTACGGCGGCACCGGGCTCGGCCTGTCGATCAGCCGGCAGGTGGCGAACCTGCTCGGCGGGGAGATCCGGGCCGAGAGCCGGCTCGGTGTCGGCAGCACGTTCACCCTGTACCTGCCGCTCACCCTGCACTCGGAGATCATCACCGAATCGTGGCTCGGGCCGAAGTCGGTACACCGGTCGGTGCTGGTCGTCGAGGACCCCGAGACCGCACCGCTGAGCCGGATGATCGGCGGCGTGATCGGCGAACTGGCCGACACCGCGGGGCCGATCACCCTCGAGTCCGTCGGCACCCCCGCCGCGGCCCTGGACTCGCTGCCCGCCGGTCCGTATCTGTGCGCGCTGATCGATGCGAGCCTGCCGGGAGCCGCGGCGCCGGAATTCCTGGGCGAGTTGCATCAGATGATGGCGGCGAGAAACGTTCCGGTGCTGGCCTATCCGGTCGGCGAACTCGACGCCGACGGGCGCGCCGTGTTCGAGGCCGACGGCCGCCCCCGCCGGATCGAACTGCTGCGCTCACCCGACGAGTTCCGGGAGCGATTCATCCTGCTGCTGACCCGGACCCGCCGCCGGGCGCTGGAGGCGCCGGCGCAGCGGGAGCGACGCCCGCAGTTGCAGGGCCGCAAGGTGCTGCTCATCGACGACGACGCCCGCAATGTGCTGGCGATCGCGGGAATGCTGGAATTGAACGGGCTTTCGGTGAACCACGCGTCCAACGGCCGCAAGGGCATCGAGGCCCTACAGGCCAACCCGGACGTCGACGTGATCCTGATGGACGTGATGATGCCGGAGATGGACGGGCACGCCACCACCGCCACGATCCGGCGGATGCCGCATTTCGATCGGCTGCCGATCATCATGGTCACCGCCAAGGCGATGGCCGGTGATCGGGAGAAGAGCCTCGCCTCCGGCGCCAGCGACTACATCACCAAACCGGTCGACCCGGACGAACTGCTGGACTGCATCGCCCGCTGGCTGGCACCGTCGGCCTGAACAGCGTGCGCGCGGGCCATGTTCGCGAGCGTGACCAGTCCGGCGTCGCGGATCACGGTGTCGATCTCGTGCAGCACGGTGCCGACCGTGGCGCGCAGTTCGTCCGACGCGGCGTCGCCGCCGTCGAGCAGATGCATGCGCAGCCCGGCGGCGAACAGGTCCCGCACCAGGCGATCGTTGGCCTCGGCGAGCGCGGACACGCCGTCCGAGAGCCGATGCGCGACAAGGGGATCCAGATCGGGCGCGACGCGCCCCGGCCGCACGACGGAAGTCATCGTCCACTCCTGCTCCGACATCAGCACCCGAGCCGCACCGCGGGGCTTCTACAATGTGATGATGTCTACCGAGCATAGGGTCGCGGCCGAATCGTCCAGAAGGGTCTTTGGTCACGGTTTGCCCGGCCACCGCCGCTGACCGGCGGATGCCCACCGTGGGCGAGGAGGTTCCATCCGACACGGCCGATCCCGACTGCGTCGAGGCGCACGGGCTCTCCGACGCCGACTCGCTGGGGTTGCTCGCGGGTATCGGATTCGGCCGGATCGTGTTCTCGCGCTACGCATTACCGGCCGTCCGGCTGGTCAACCACATCGTCGACGACGGCCTGATCGTGGTGGACGCCGGGGGCGACCTCTCGCCCTATCGGCAGGTCGTGGCGTTCGAGGCCGACACCATCGACCCGCGCACCCGGCTCGGCTGGTGCGTGATCGCCACCGGCACCGCCGAATCGGTCACCGACCCGGCCGAGATCGACCGCTATCACGCGCTGCTGCGCCCGCTCCTGCCCGGCAACCGCGACCACATGGTCCGCATCCAGCCCGACATCGTCACCGGCATCGAATACCGGCGCAGCAGCGCGCCCGGCTAGAAGATCTCCTGCCCGGGTGCGAACAGGTGGTTCGGGTCGTAGGCGTTCTTCGCCTTCAGGAAGTCCGGCCAGGCCGACCCGAAATGGTGTTGCCAGTCCTCGTGTTCGAAGGGGATGGCGCCGATCGGGTAGGTGAGCCCGCCCTCGGCGCGGGCGCGCCGGTAGTAGGCGAGATTCGCCGCGAGTTGCGCGTTCACCAGCTCCGGGTCGTCGGGCGGGTACTGCAGGATCGAGACGAGGAAGGTGATCGGCTCGTCGGGGGTGCGCAGGAAGGGGGCGGTGATGTGCTCGGTGCGCACGGGGTAGAACAGCAGCAGTCCCGCGTCGCCGACCTCGGCGGGGGCGATGGTGTCGGTGAGATGGTCGAGGAATTCGCTCGCCCGCCCGACCGGGAGGAAGGCATTCCACCACGGGTGCGGGGTGAGCCATTCACCGGTGGACAGCAGGTATTCCTCGCCCGCGGCAAGGCGATTCATGAAATCCCAGTAGGGCAGGTCGTCGATCTGCTCGGACCCCAGGCGGTAGTTCAGGTCGTGCAGGAGTTCGTCGTTGTCCACGGTGTCCGGCGGGGTGTAGTAGCGGACCACCTCGAGGATATGACGCCACCGGCCCTCGGCCGGGAGGATGTGACCCTGCACGAAATCGAATCGGCCGTCCTCGATCAGCGCGAGCTGATCGGCGGTCGCCGCCTCGGCGGAGTCGTAGTCCAGGTGATAGCGGCGGACCCGCGCCGGGGCCGGAATCAGCCGCAGGGTCGCGCGGGTGATGATGCCGAATTGGCCGAGTCCGGCACGGACGGAATCGAACAGGCCCCGCTCCTGGTCCGGAGAGCAGGTGTGGATCGCGCCGTCGCCGGTGACGACCTCGAGTTCGAGCACATTGTCCAGTTGCAGGCCACGGCCGTAGCTGGTGCCGCCGATGCCGCCCACCGAGAGGGTGCCGCCGACGGTGACGCCGAGGTAGTCGGTGAGCACCGGCGGGGTGAGGCCGTGCTCCAATGTCTTGCGCAGCACCGCCGACCAGGTGGCGCCGGTGGCCACCTCGATGCGGTCGTCGCGGACCTCCCCGATCGAGGTCAGCGCCGTCATGTCGACGACCACGCCGTCCCCGGCCTGCGATTGCCCGTAGCAGGAGTGCCCCGCGCCGCGGGCCGCCACCTTGATCCGAAAGGCGTTGGCGGCCTTGACGACAGCGGCGACGTCCGCCGCGGACCCGGGCCGCAGCACGGCGGCGGGGCGGTGGTGGACGATATTTCCGAAATCGATGGACACGGCTCGCAGCACGGCGTCGTCGTCGATCAGCGCGCCGTCCAGTTGCGGCCGCACCGATTCGGTGAAGCTCCGAATGTCAGCGCCCCTGTCGTGCTGTGGTCCCACTGGTGTCTCCCTCCTCCGGCGGCGGCCGCCGTGGTATTTCGTCGAGCAGCCGGTCGACGCGCGGCGATCGTGGATCGCCGCGCTCGGCGAACAGATCGACCGCCTGCTCCAGATATTCTCTTGCGGTGCCATGGCTGCCGGACCGGTGGGAGATCTCGGCGAGTGCCACGAGGGTGTCGGCTTCGCCCTTGCTGTCGCCGGTCGTGCGGCGCACCTTCAGGGCCTCCTCAAGGCAGCGCAGGGCGTCGTCGAGTTGCCCGAGCGCGGCGTGCACCTCGCCGAGCTGATGCAGCGCGTCGCCTTCGCCGTGCCGATTGCCGCTGGCGCGGTAGATGGCCAGGGCCTCGCTGCACAGCGGCAGGGCCTTGTCGCTGTCGCCGAGCCGGTGGTGCAGGTGGGCGATGGTGTTGAGGGTGGCGGCCTGCCCGTAGTCGTCGTTCGCCTGCCCGAACAATCGCAGCGCCTCGTCGAAACCGTCGAAGGCGGCCGGGATGCGGTCGGTTTCCATGTGCAGCGCGCCCAGGGCCCACATGCCCCACGCCTGATTGTCGATATCGCCGTCCGCGCGGCGGATCTCGAGGGCCTCGCAGATGAGGGTGAAGCTTTCCGGGAAGCGGCGCAGCCCGAGATTCACCAGACCCAATCCGTGGCGCATCCACGCCTCGGCGGACCGGCTGTGCGCTTTCTCCGCCGCCGCCAACCCGATGCGGTAGATGTTCTCCCAGATGCTCCACGGCTGCTGCAGGTGCAGGAATTCGAACAGGGCGTGCGGGATCTGCCAGGCGAGCTCGTACCAGCCCAGCTCGTAGGCCTGCCGGGTCGCGGCGACGATATTGGTGAGCTCGAGCTCGAACCAGCCGACCGCGTCCTCGTAGGAGGTCAGCGCGGGCGGCGGTGGTCCGGTGGTGGGGATCTCGCCGGGGAAGTACTGGTTGCTCGGCCCCAGGATCAGGCTCGCCGCGTGCACGGTGCGCAGATACCAGACCAGTTCCCGGTGCACGGCCGCGGACGTCTCGGCGGGCGGGTCCAGGTCGACCTGCTCGCGCGCGTACAGGCGCACCAGGTCGTGGAAGCGGAAGCGCTCATGCCGCACCTCGTCGACGAGATGCCCGATCACCAGGCGGCCCAGGCTGTTTCGGGCCTCGGCGACGGATACGTCGGCGAGGGCGGCGGCCGCGCCGAGGCCGATGCCGGGTCCGGCGTGCAGCGCCAGCGTGCGGAACATGCGCGCGACCGCGGGGGACAGCCCGCGATAGGACCAGGAGAACACGGCGTGGACGGGGGCCTCGTCGTCGACGGCCAGGGCCGCCAGGCGCGACGACTCGTCGGCGAGATCGGCGGCCAGGTCGGTGAGGGTGAGCGCGGGGCGCGCGGCGATGCGCTCGGCCGCGACCCGCACCGCCAGCGGCAGATTCGCGCACCGGCGCACGACGTCGGCGGCCGCGTCGGGGTGGGCGCGGACGCGATCGGGCCCGACGACGGTGCACAGCAGCTCGATCGCCTCGCGCTCGGTGAACACATCCAGGTCGACCAGGTAGGCGCCGTCGTGGATGGCCAAGCTGGACAACCGATCCCGGCTGGTCACGATGGCGACGGCACCGGTGGCGCCGGGCAGCAGCGGGCGCACCTGCGCGGAGGAGACGGCATTGTCGAGCACCACGACGGTGCGGTGGCCGTCGAGCAGGCTGCGGTAGAGGGCGCTGCGCCCGGATACCGTGCTGGGCACCCGATCCGGTGAGACGCCGAGGGCGCGCAGGAACTCCTCGAGGACCTCGGCGGGCTCGGCGGGGGGCTGCGACGGGGAGTATCCGCGCAGGTCGGCGACGAGGACCCCGTCGGGGTAGTCGTCGCGGATGCGCCGGGTCCAGGACAGGGCGAGGGTGGTCTTGCCGACGCCGGGGCGGCCGTTGACCACGACCACCAGTGGCCCCTCGCCGTCGGCGCGCAGGTCCTCGAGCAGGGCGAGTTGCCGGTCGCGGCCCACGAAATGGGTTGGGCCGGGCGGAAGTTGGGCGGGGCGGACCGGTGGGTGCGCGCGCGGCGGGCGCGGCTGCGGCATCAGGGCGAGCAGCGCGCCGTGGGCGTCGAGCGCGTCGTCACAGGCCCGGATGAATTCCGGGCTGGGGCGTTTCACGCCCTTCTCGACGTTGTTGAGGTGTCCCTTGCTGTAGTTGAGCTGCCGCGCCAGGTGCGCCGCCGAGATGCCGCGTTCCATCCGGAGCTTGCGCAACGCCGCCCCGAACCCCTCCCCCGCTCCCTCCGGAGTCGTATTCCGACTTCCGTCCATATGGAATACCCCCACCCCCTTGGCATGAGCACCTCGATCAGCGAGGCTTCACTATAACAATCTCGGTGGGGGCACCCGGCGGCACCTGCGGCGGGGACACGTGCCACCCTCTCGCCGGACCGCACGAATCCAAGTGTTCATGCTCGAGTTTCGACTTCGAAAGACGGAGTGAGATGCGCGAGATCGGAATTACCGATGTCATTGCCGAATACGGTTACGCGGCGGTCACATCCAGGGTGCTGGAGCTGCGGGCCGCGGGGTACCGCCATGCCGCCTCGGCCATCGAGAAGGAGATGCGGCAGGAGCATATCGACGTCGAGCTGGCCTCCTAGTCAGGTCATGGTCAGGTGCCGCAGCCGCGGCCAGATCGCCTGCCACGACTCGTGCCGGTCGGTGCACAGCCACTGGGTCTCGTATCCGTCGCCGCCGGTCAGCCTGCGGCACAACCCGAAGTAGGCGCGCAATTCGTCCGGGGTGGTTCCGACGTAGAGCACGCTGCGCGCCGAATCCGGGGGCGGCGGGAAGTAGCCGTAGCTGCGGTTGGTGCTGTAGGCCGACGGTAGCTCGGGGGCGTAGACGTCGATGTAGGCGGCGATGATGTAGGACTCGCCCATGATGATCGTGGACCGGCGGTCCCGTTGCGGGAGCGCGCGGTAGGTGGCGCTGGTCTGCTGCGCGATCGTGCGGGGGGTGTCGGGATTGGCAGACATATGCCCGACCACCAGCATGCCCGCCGCCGCCGCACCACTCAGCGCGTACGCGGGCCACGCCACCCAGCCCCGGCCGCCACCGGCCAGTCGGCGCTCCTGGAAGCCGAGCGCACCCGCGGCCATCAGCGGCCCGTAGAGCCCGGCGAGGTAGTAGATGCGGCCGACGGTGACGACGAAGAAGACGTACAGCACCACCGCGGTCACGCCCAGGAAGCGATAGCGGCGCAGCTCCTGCGCGCGCAGCAGCCGCCACAACCCGTACAGCGCCAACACCGTTCCCGCGATACCGGCCGCGGCGATCAGCGCGACGGCCACGCCCGGCCGCCCGCCGTACAGTTCCTCCGCCTCCGAGGCCACCACCGGGCCCATGCGCAGTTGCGGCCAGCCGCGGCGGGCCTGCCACAGCAGCGTCGGCAGCGCGACGATCAGGCCGAGTCCGCCGCCCGCCCACAGCATCGGGCGGCGAAACAGCGCGCGCGGACCGAAGATCGCGGCCGTCGCCGCCAGCACCGCGCACAGCAGCAGCACCTGGAATTTGGTTTCGGCGGCGATCCCGGCGACCGCGCCGAGCGCGAGCAGCAACCGGTCGTCGCGCACCCGGGTCCAGCGCACCAGCAGCCACACGATCAGCAGCCACTGCACCGGTTCCAGCGTGTACGGGGTGAGCCAGTGACCCGCCATGCTCGCCCACAGCGCGGTCGCCTGCGCGGCGGCGGTGAGGATCTGCGCGCGCCGATCGCCGCCGAACTCCCGGGCGATGAGGGCCGCGACGACCACCGCGGCCGCGGTCGCGAGCACCGCGGGAATGCGGAGCAGAATGATCGAACCCGGTGCGAGCCAATCGGATACGGCCGCCAGCGCCGGGGCCAGCGGTGGCTGGTCGGCGGACCCCCAGGCCAGATGGTCGCGGCCGATCGCCACCATCAGCGCCTCGTCGAACCAGTAGCCGCCGCCGACACCGAACGCGAGGTGGACGACCGCGACGACGGCGGCGATCGCCAGGACCGCCCGGCCCGCGAAGGCCGGGACGATCGGGGTGGATGGGTGGGACCGGGTCATGACACGCACGTCGACCTCCATAGCTGGATGCACGACGATCGTGCCCGGTCACGGGTGTTCGGCACATCCACCGGCGCGTGTGGACGTCGTGCGACCGGAGGCGGACCCGGCGACCGGCCGTTCATCCTTACGGATGAGGGGGGGGGCAATCGGATCAATCGCGGGACGGAACGGCCGGACGACACCTACGCTCTTGATATATCAGTCAGTGGCACAGTTGTGGTGCAGACTTCGGTCAGGAGGACCGCTATGGGGACGTCGCCCCGTGTCGTGATCATCGGAGCCGGGATCGTCGGCGCCAATCTGGCGGACGAACTGGTCGCCCGTGGCTGGGATGCGATCACCGTGGTCGATCAGGGGCCGGTTCCGCTCACGGGCGGTTCCAGCTCGCACGCGCCCGGACTGGTTTTCCAGACCAATGCCGCCAAGACGATGACCGAATTCGCCCGGTACACGGTCGAGAAGTTTCTCGGGCTCGAGGACGAGGGCCGGTGGTGCTTCAACCAGGTGGGCGGGCTCGAGGTGGCGACGACCCCGGCGCGGCTCGCGGAGCTGCATCGCAGGCACGGGTGGGCGACCTCGTGGGGGGTCGACAGTTCCGTCGTCGAGCCGCGCGAGTGCGTGCGGCTGCATCCGCTGCTGGACGAGAAGCAGATTCTCGGCGGGCTGTACGTGCCGACGGACGGGCTGGCCAAGGCGTCGCGCGTGGTGGCCGCGCTCGCCCGCCGGGTCGCGGCCCGCGGGGTGCAGTTCCGCGGCCTGACGAAGGTGATCGGGATCGAGCAGAGCGGCGGCCGGGTCACCGGCGTCCGGACCGCCGACGGCGTGCTCCCGGCCGATATCGTGGTGTCGTGCGCGGGGTTCTGGGGCCCCGAGATCGGCGCGATGGTCGGTATGGATGTCCCGCTGCTGCCGCTGGCGCACCAGTACGCCAAGACCGGCCGGATTCGCGAACTCGCCGGGCGCAGTACCGAATTCGCCGAGGCGAGCCTGCCGATCCTCCGGCATCAGGAGCAGGATCTGTACTTCCGCGAGCACGTCGACCGGCTCGGCATCGGCAGCTACGCCCATCGCCCGATGCCGGTCGATCCGCGCGAATTGCCCGACAGCACACGGGTCTCCGCGACGGAGATGCCGTCGATGCTGCCCTTCACGGCGGCGGATTTCGCGCCGTCGTGGAAGCAGGCCCGGCTGCTGCTGCCGAGCCTGGAGGCGACCGAGGTCGAGGAGGGCTTCAACGGCATCTTCTCCTTCACGCCCGACGGCGGACCGCTCATCGGCGAATCCGCCGAGGTCGCGGGTTTCTGGATCGCCGAGGCGGTATGGGTGACCCACTCCGCGGGCGTCGCGCGGTCGGTGGCGCAGCTACTGGTGAACGGCCGCAGCGAGATCGATCTGCACGGCTGCGATGTGCACCGGTTCGAGCAGGTGCAGCTGTCCCCCGACTATGTCAGCGAGACCGCGCAGCAGAATTTCGTGGAGATCTACGACATCGTGCACCCGCTGCAACCCCGGCTGTCGCCCCGCGATCTGCGGGTCAGCCCGTTCCACGCCCGGCAGCGGGAACTGGGCGCGGTATTCCTGGAGAACGCGGGCTGGGAGCGCCCGCACTGGTTCGAGGCGAACGCGGACCTGGTCGCTCAGCTGCCGCCCGAGTGGGTGCCGCCCGCGCGCGACGAGTGGGCGGCCCGGTTCCACTCCCCGATCGCCGCGGCCGAGGCCTGGCGCACCCGCACCGCCGTCGCCCTGTACGACATGACCCCGCTGAAGCGGCTGGAGATCACCGGGTCGGGTGCGCTCGCGCTGCTGGATCGGCTGACCACCGGGAAGATGGACAAGTCGGTCGGGTCGGTCACCTACACGCTGGCGCTGGACGAGGCGGGCGGCGTGCGCAGCGACCTCACCGTGACTCGGTTGTCGGAGAACACCTTTCAGGTCGGCGCGAACGGCAACCTGGATCTCGACCACTTCCGGCGGCAGGCCCCGCCCGGCGACGGCGTGCGGATCCGCGACATCACCGGCGGCACCTGCTGCGTCGGTGTGTGGGGGCCGCGCGCCCGGGATCTGGTGCAGGCGCTCAGCGGCGACGACTTCTCCCCCGAGGGCTTCAAGTACTTCCGCGCCAAAAGGGTTCGCGTCGGCGGCATTCCGGTGACGGCCCTGCGCCTGTCCTACGTCGGTGAGCTGGGCTGGGAGCTGTACGCCTCCGCCGACAACGGCCTGCGGCTGTGGGACCTGCTGTGGGCGCGGGGCCAGCAGTACGGCATCGTCGCCGCCGGGCGCGCCGCCTTCAATTCCCTCCGGCTGGAGAAGGGGTATCGCGCCTGGGGCACCGATATGACCACCGAGCACGACCCGTACGCGGCCGGGCTCGGCTTCGCGGTGCGCATGCGGAAGGGGGACTTCGTCGGTCGCGCGGCGCTGCACCACATGTCGGCCGTACCGGTCGAGCGGCGGCTGTCCTGCCTGGTGATCGATGACGGCAGGTCGGTCGTGCTCGGCCAGGAGCCGGTGTACGTGGACGGCGTGCCGTGCGGGTATGTCACCAGCGCGGCATTCGGGCACACCATCGGCGCGCCGATCGCCTACGCGTGGCTCCCGGCGGCGGCCGGGGTCGGAACCCGGGTCGAGATCGAGTATTTCGGCGCCCGGATCCCCGCGACGGTCACGGCCGAGCCGCTGGTCGCCCCGGAGATGGCGAGGATCAGATGCTGACCTTCCCCCGCGTCGCTCCGTTACAGCAGGCTGCGGATCGCCCGCTCGAAGTTCGAGACATGGGCGGTGGTCAGCGAGGCCGCCGCGTCGGCATTGCCGTCGACGATGGCCCGCAGCAGCGCCGAGTGCTCGCGCACATTGCTCGCGATATCGGTGAGCCGATCCAGGAACAGGCACCAGATCCTGGTGGCGTGCGAATCCAGGCTCACCAGAATGTCTTCCAGGTGCGGATTGCCCGCGGCCCGGTAGATCTCGCGATGCACCCGAATGTCCTTGCGCAGCAACGCCCGTGGATCGTCCGAGTCGCGCAGCCCGGCGACCTCCTCGGCCAGCGCCGCGAGCCGCTCGCGCGTCTCCTGCGAGGCCGTGCGCGCCGCCCGGGCCGCCGCCACGGGTTCGAGTTGGCGGCGGATCTCGGAGATGTCGGCGAGATCGGTCATGTCGACGCCGGTGGCGAAGGTGCCGCGCCGGGGATAGGCGATCACCAGCCGATCGCGCTCGAGGCGCTTGAGGGCCTCGCGCACCGGCGTCCGGCCGTACCCCAGTTCCGCGGCGAGACGGTCGTCGTTGATCGGGTCTCCCGGGCGAATGTCGAGCATGATCAACCGATCGCGGATGACCTCGTAGGCGTTGTCCGCGTTCGTGCCACCGGCCGGTGTCGGCGCGGTGGCCGGTGAGTCGATCACGCCCATCTCCCTCGCTTTCCGGAGCCTTGACGTTCCGTCACAGCTAACCTTAGCCTACTTGACAGTTGATATATCAGTTGCACGCGTACTTATCTTGCAGGGAGGCGCACCGATGACGAGCGACCCGCCCCCGGGCGCGCGGCTGCCCGAGCATCCCGAATTCCTGTGGCGCAACCCGGAACCGAAGAAAACCTACGACATCGTCATCGTCGGGGGCGGCGGGCACGGGCTGGCGACGGCGCACTATCTGGCCCGCAATCACGGCATCACCGATGTCGCGGTGCTGGAGAAGGGGTGGCTCGCGGGCGGGAACATGGCCCGCAATACGACGCTGATCCGGTCGAACTACCTGTGGGACGAGAGCGCGAAGATCTACGAGCACGCCCTGAAGCTGTGGGAGGGGCTCGAGGACGATCTCGGCTATCCGATCCTGTTCAGTCAGCGGGGTGTGCTGAATCTGGCGCACAGCCTCCAGGACATCCGCGACGGGGTGCGCCGCGTGCAGGCCAACCGGCTCAACGGGATCGACGCGGAGTGGGTGGAGCCGGAGGAGGTGCGCAAGCTCTGCCCGATCGTGAACATTTCCGGTGATATTCGCTATCCGGTGCTCGGGGCGACCTATCAACCGCGCGCCGGGATCGCCAAACACGATTACGTGGCATGGGGTTTCGCGCGGCGCGCGGACGCGGCGGGCATCGATATCATTCAGGACTGCGAGGTCACCGGGTTCGCCGTCGACGGTGACCGGGTGACCGGGGTACGCACCACCCGCGGCGATATCTCGGCGGGGCGGATCGCGCTGTGCGCGGCGGGGCACACCTCCACGCTCACCGATATGCTCGGCATCCGGACACCGTTGCAGAGCCATCCGTTGCAGGCGATGGTGTCGGAGCTGCTCGAGCCGGTGCATCCGACGATCGTGATGTCCGGCGCGATGCACGTGTACGTGTCGCAGGCGCACAAGGGTGAGCTGGTCATGGGGGCCGGGATCGATGCCTACAACGGGTACGGCCAGCGCGGCGCGTTCCACATCGTCGAGAGCCAGATGGCCGCGGCCGTGGAACTGTTCCCGGTGTTCGCCCGCGCGCATCTGCTGCGCACCTGGGGCGGCATCGTCGATGTGAGCCCGGACGCCTCCCCCATCGTCGGGCGCACCCCGTACGAGAACGTCTATCTCAATTGCGGTTGGGGCACGGGTGGTTTCAAGGCCACGCCCGGTATCGGGTGGTGCCTGGCCGATACCCTCGCCACCGGGGAACCGCACGAGTACGTCGCGCCGTTCGGCCTGGACCGGTTCGTCACCGGCGCGCTGGTCGACGAGCACGGCGCCGCCGCCGTCGCCCACTGATCGGGAGCCGCCATGCAATTGATCGAATGCCCGTGGTGCGGGCCGCGCGAGGAAACCGAATTCCATTACGGCGGACAGGCACACGTCGCCTACCCGCGGGATCCGCAGGCGCTGACCGACGAGGAATGGGCGCGGTACGTGTTCTATCGCGCCAACCCCAAGGGCCTGTTCGCCGAGCGGTGGAGCCACAGCGCCGGATGCCGACGCTGGTTCAATGCCGTCCGCGATACGACCACCTACCGGTTCCATCGCGTCTACCGCCCGGACGAGCAGCAGCCGGTGATCGCGTGAACGCACCACTGCGCACGCCCCGCGGCGGGCGGATCGACCGCGACACCGCCCTCGCCTTCACCTTCGACGGCCGGGAACTGACCGGGCACCCCGGCGACACCCTCGCATCGGCCCTGCTGGCCAACGGAATTCACCGGATCGCGAGCAGCGTCAAGTTCGGCCGCGCGCGCGGGGTCACCGCGGCATGGGCCGAGGACACCGGCGGGCTGGTCCAGATCGAGACGCCCTTCCCGGAACCGATGCTGCTGGCCACCACCGTCGAATTGTTCGACGGGCTGGTGACCCGCGGCCTCCCCGGGCAGGGACGGCTGGCCGAGACCCCCGACCCCGCGACCTACGACGCGAAACACGCACACGCCGACCTGCTGGTCGTCGGCGCGGGCCCGGCGGGGCTCGCCGCGGCGCTGACCGCGGCGCGGGCGGGCGCGCGGGTGGTGCTCGTGGACGAGCAGAGCGAGGCCGGGGGCGCGCTGCTGGGCGACACCGAAATCATCGACGGCGCACCGGCATCGGAGTGGGTGGCGGCCGCGGTGGCGGAGCTGGCGGCCTGCCCGGAGGTCGTGCACCTGCAACGCACCACGGCCTTCGGGCATTACGACGACGGTTTCGTACTGGCCCTCGAGCGACGCACCGATCACCTCGGCTTCGACGCCCCGGCTTCGCTGAGCCGCCAGCGGGTGTGGCGCATCCGGGCCCGGCACGTGCTGATCGCCACCGGCGCGCACGAGCGCCCGGTCGTGTTCACCGACAACGACCGCCCCGGGATCATGCTCGCCCACGCCGCCCGCACCTTCCTGCACCGCTACGGCGTCCGAATCGGTACGCGGGCGGTGGTTTTCACCACCAATGACAGCGCCTACCCCGTCGCCCTCGAGCTGCACGACGCCGGGGTCGGGATCGAGGCCGTCGTCGAGGCCCGCGACGAGTGCCCGCCGCGCTGGCTGCGGGAATGCGAGCGGCGCGGTATCGCGGTGCGGACGGCATCGGTGGTCTGCGGCACGCGCGGCGCGGACCGCGTCACGCACGCGCTGGTGACCGGGCGCTCGGACACCGCGCGGCGGGTGCCGCTGGCCTGTGATGCGCTGCTGGTCAGCGGCGGCTGGAATCCCGCGGTGCACCTGTACAGTCAGGCCCGCGGCGCGCTGCGGTACGACGCTGCGCTCGGTGCGTTCCTGCCCGGCGAGCCGCTGCCGGGGGTGACGGTCGCGGGCTCCGCCAACGGGATCTTCGAGCTGGCGGGTTGCCTGCGCGCGGGCCGCAGCGCGGGTGCGGCCGCCCTGCTCGGGCTCGGGTTCTCCCCCGCGCCCGCCGCGGACCCCGGCGTCGCGGATTCCGGCGCACCGTCGCCGCCCCTGGTGCTGTGGCGGGTTCCCGATTCCGACGGTGCGGCACGCCAATTCGTCGATGTGCAGCGGGACGCGACCGTGGCCGATCTCGCCCGGGCCGTGGGCGCGGGCATGCGGTCGATGGAACACATCAAGCGCTACACCACCATCGGCACCGCGCACGATCAGGGCAAGACGTCCGGCGTGATCTCCTCCGGCATTGCCG
Source organism: Nocardia terpenica (assembly GCF_013186535.1). Taxonomy (NCBI): domain Bacteria; kingdom Bacillati; phylum Actinomycetota; class Actinomycetes; order Mycobacteriales; family Nocardiaceae; genus Nocardia; species Nocardia terpenica. The sequence continues at coordinate 472,715 of NZ_JABMCZ010000004.1, read as the reverse complement.
CCGAACTGCTCGGCACGCGGATCGAGGACCTCGGCACCACCACGTTCCGGCCGCCGTACACGCCGGTGGCGTTCGCGGCGCTCGCCGGGCGCAACCGCGGCGCGCTGTTCGACCCGGAACGCGTGACGGCCGTGCACGATTGGCACGTCGCCCACGGCGCCGTGTTCGAGGATGTCGGCCAGTGGAAGCGGCCGCGCTACTATCCCCGGCCCGGTGAGGACATGGCCGCGGCGGTGCTGCGCGAATGCGCGGCGGTGCGCGGCGGCGTCGGGATTCTCGACGGCTCCACCCTCGGCAAGATCGACGTCCAGGGCCCCGACGCCGGGACGCTGCTCGATCTGATGTACACGAACATGATGAGCACGCTGCGGGTCGGGATGGTCCGCTACGGCGTGATGTGCGGCGTCGACGGCATGGTCCTCGACGACGGTACGGTGATGCGGTTGGCCGACAACCGGTTTCAGGTGTTCACCACCACCGAGAACGCGGCGCGGATTCTGGACTGGATGGAGGAGTGGCTGCAAACCGAATGGCCACACCTGCGCGTGCGGCTCACCTCCGTCACCGACCACTGGGCGACTTTCCCGGTGGCCGGGCCGAAGTCGCGGGATGTGGTCGGCGCGGTCTTCCCGGACCTCGACGTCGGCACAGCGGCGTTTCCGTTCATGGCCTGGCGCGACACCCGCCTCGGCGAGGTACCCGTGCGGGTCGCGCGGGTGAGCTTCTCCGGTGAGCTCGCCTTCGAGGTCAATGTGGACAGCCGCCACGCAATCGCGCTGTGGGAGCGGCTGATCGCGGCCGGGCAGCCGTTCGGCATCACGCCGTACGGCACCGAGACCATGCACGTGCTGCGGGCCGAGAAGGGGTATCCGATCATCGGCCAGGACACCGACGGCACGGTCACGCCGCAGGATCTGGGCATGGAATGGGTGGTGTCGAAGAAGAAGCGCGACTTCCTCGGCAAGCGCTCCTTCGACCGGGCGGCGAACCGGAATCCCTTGCGCAAGCAGTTCGTCGGGCTGCTGCCGCTGGACCGGGAGACGGTGCTGCCGGAGGGCGCGCAGATCATCGAGGCGGTCGCCGACGGGCAGCTGCCGCCCCCGCCGGTGCCGATGCTCGGTCACGTCACCTCCAGCTATCGCAGCGCCGAGTTGGGGCGGCCGTTCGCGCTCGCGCTGGTCGCGGCGGGCCGCTCCCGGCTGGGCGACACCCTGCACGTCCCGGTGGGCGAGAAGCTGATACCGGTCGAGGTCACCGGCACCGTCCTCGTCGACCCGGAAGGAACACGACGCGATGGCTGACACCGTGACCATAGCGGCGGAACCGTTCGCCGCGATGGTGAACCTGTGGACCGACCCGGCCGGTCCCGGCGGCGCGGCGGCCGGGCGGGTGCTCGGCCTCGAACTACCCACCGCGCCTTCGACATTCGCCGAGGCGGCGCGGGTGTGCGCGATCTGGCTCGGCCCCGAGGAGTGGCTGGTGACCGACCGGGCCGCCGCGGCGACGGTGTTGGAGGCGGAGTTGCGGGCCGCGGTCGGCGCGCACGGCGGCGCGGCCGTCGACGTCTCCGGACAGCGAACCGCGGTGCGGCTCGGCGGTTCTCGCGCCCGCGACCTGCTGGCCAAGGGCTGCTCGATCGACCTGCACCCGCGCGTGTTCCGGGCCGGTTCGGCGGTGCAGACCATGCTCGGCCGCGCCGCGGTCATCCTGAGCGCCCTCGACGACGCCGGAACCGACTACCGGATCCTGGTCCGGTCGTCGTTCGCGGGCCATCTCGCGCGGTGGCTGACCGACGCCGCCGCGGAGTTCGGCTGAGACACCCGAATACCGACAGAAGGAATGTCATGCAGGTTCACCAGCTTCCGATCGATCGCGCCTACACCGGCAAGCACCTCTGGGTGGCGCTGGCCCCCGGCGAGGGTTTCGCCGACAGCCCGCTGCGCGTCGGGCTCACCGCGGCGGCCGTGCCGGACCGCGCCGTCGCCGCGCTGCGCCTTCCGCCGATTCGAAGCATCGTCGACGCCGGTGTAGCCTGTGGTGCGGTCCGGATGGCGGACGGGTCGGAATTCGCGATCCACGCACCGATCGGCGGTCTGGTCACCATCCACAACGCCGCGGCGCTCGAGCAGCCGGAGCTGCTGGCCCAGGACCCCTTTCACGCCGGGTGGTTGTTCGCCGTGCTGCCCGCGCCCGGTTCGTCGAGCGACGGACTGCTCACCCACACCCGCTATCTCGAGGAGCTCAGGACCGTGACCCGATGACCATCAGCATCTTCGACCTGTTCTCGGTGGGCATCGGGCCCTCCAGCTCGCACACGGTCGGGCCGATGCGGGCCGCGGGCCGATTCGTCGCCGACCTGGCGAGCCTGGACGCGCTCGCGCACGTCGCCACGGTCCGGGTCGACCTGTTCGGCTCGCTCGCGGCGACCGGGGCGGGACACGGCACCATGACCGCGATCCTGCTCGGGCTCCAGGGATGCGCGCCGGAGACGCTGGAGAACGACGAGATGGAGCGGCGGCTGGCCGCCATGCGCGGCAGCGGCCGCATCCGGCTCGGCGGCGTGACCGACATCGCCCTCACCGAGGACGATATGGTGCTGCGCCCGCTCACGGTGCTGCCGTTCCATCCCAACGCCATGACGATCACCGCGCTCACCGCCGAGCACACCACCGTGCACACCGAGACCTACTTCTCCATCGGCGGCGGCTTCGTCGTCACCGAGGCCGAGGCCGGGCATCCCGCGGCGCCCCGCACGGGCGAGTGGTCGTTCTCCTCGGCGAAGGAACTGCTCGAGCTGTGTGCGCGATTCGACTGCGGCATCGGCGCGGTCATGCTCCGGTTCGAGCGCGAATTCCGCCCGGAGGCAGCGGTTTTCGAACGGCTGCTGCACATCCGCGACGTGATGGTGGACTGCGAGCGGCGCGGCATCTCCCGCGAGGGCGTGCTGCCCGGCGCGCTCGGTGTGCGGCGGCGCGCCCACGACTGGTACGTGCGGCTGGACTCCGAGGATCCCGAGCGCGACCCGGCCTTCGCCGAGGACTGGGTGAATCTGGTGGCGCTGGCGGTCAACGAGGAGAACGCCGCGGGCGGTCGGATCGTGACCGCGCCGACGAACGGGGCCGCGGGCATCATCCCGGCCGTGCTGCACTACGCGGTGCACTACACCCCGGCCGGGCGCGCCGACCCCGACGACACCGCCGTCCGCTTCCTGCTGGCCGCCGGGGCGATCGGCTCGCTGTACAAGGAGCGCGCGTCGATCTCCGGCGCCGAGGTCGGCTGCCAGGGCGAGGTGGGTTCGGCCGCCTCGATGGCCGCCGCGGGCCTCGCCGAGATCCTGGGCGGCACCCCCGCGCAGGTGGAGAACGCGGCCGAGATCGCCATGGAGCACAGCCTGGGCCTCACCTGCGACCCCATCGAGGGGCTGGTGCAGATCCCGTGCATCGAACGCAACGCCATCTCGGCGGGCAAGGCCATCAATGCCGCGCGCATGGCATTGCGCGGCAACGGGATTCACCGGGTCAGCCTGGACCAGGTGATCGAGACCATGCGGGTCACGGGGCAGGACATGAGCTCCAAGTACAAGGAGACCTCGACCGGCGGTCTCGCGGTGAACGTTCCGGTCAACATCGTGGAGTGCTGAGCACGCGAAGGAGAACACCATGCCCCAGCAGGTACGCGGCGTCATCGCCCGGTCGAAAGGCGCACCCGCCGAAGTCACCACGATCGTCGTCCCGGATCCCGGTCCGGGCGAGGTCGTGGTGGCGGTGCGGGCGTGCGGCGTCTGCCACACCGACCTCACCTACCGCGACGGCGGCATCACCGACCAGTTCCCGTTCCTGCTCGGGCACGAGGCGACCGGCGTGATCGAGTCCGTGGGCGCGGGCGTCGAGTCGGTCGAGGTGGGCGACTTCGTGATTCTGAACTGGCGCGCCGTGTGCGGGCAGTGCCGCGCCTGCAAGCGGGGCCGCCCGCAGTACTGCTTCGACACCTTCAACGCGACGCAGAAGATGACCCTGGCCGACGGCACCGAGCTCACCCCCGCGCTGGGCATCGGCGCGCTGGCCGAGAAGACGCTCGTGCACGCGGGCCAGTGCACCAGGGTCGACCCGGCCGCGGATCCGGCGGTGGCCGGTCTGCTCGGGTGCGGGGTGATGGCCGGGCTGGGCGCGGCGGTCAATACCGGCAATGTCGGCCGCGGCGATTCGGTCGCGGTGATCGGCTGCGGCGGTGTCGGCGACGCCGCGATCATGGGCGCCCGGCTCGCGGGCGCCAACCGCATCATCGCCATCGATCGAGACGACACGAAACTCGCGTGGGCCCGCGAACTCGGCGCGACCCACACCGTCAACGGTGCCGAGGTGGATGTGGTCGAGGCCGTGCGCGAATTGACCGGGGGCTTCGGCGCGGACGTGGTGATCGACGCGGTCGGCCGCCCGGAGACCTGGAAGCAGGCGTTCTACGCCCGCGATCTGGCGGGCACCGTGGTGCTCGTCGGCGTGCCCACCCCGGACATGACCCTCGACATGCCGCTGATCGACTTCTTCTCCCGCGGTGGATCGTTGAAGTCGTCCTGGTACGGCGACTGCCTGCCCGAGCGCGACTTCCCGATGCTGATCGACCTGTACCGGCAGGGGCGGCTGCCGCTGGAGAAGTTCGTGACCGAGCGGATCACGCTCGACGATGTGGAGCGCGCCTTCGACACCATGCACGCCGGGACGGTGCTGCGCTCGGTGGCGGTGCTGTAAACGACCGGCCGGGCGGCCGAAAAGCCTTCGTATAGTAGGCGCATGGCCAACAGCAACGGGCAGCGGGAGCGGTCCTCCGACGGCGGCGTGCAGTCCGTCGATCGCGCGTTGAGCGTGCTGGAGATCCTTGCCCGCAAGGGCGAGGCCGGGGTCAGCGAGATCGCCGGGGAGATCGGGGTGCACAAGTCCACCGTGTTCCGGCTGCTCGGCTCGCTGGAGGACCATCAGCTGGTGGCGCAGACCTACGAGCGGGGAAAGTACCGGCTCAGCATGGGAATCCTGCGCCTGGCCGCGGCGGTGCCGGAGCGGCTCGAGGTCACCGAGCAGGGTCATCTGGTGTGTGAACGGTTGGCGCACAAGCTCGGTGAGACGGTCAATGTCGCGGTGCTGCGCTCGCATTTCGCGGTGAATCTGGACCAGGCGCGCGGCCCGGCCTCGATCGGCACGCACAATTGGATCGGCCAGCCGACGCCCGCGCACGCCACCTCCAGCGGCAAGATCCTGCTCGCCCACCTCGAGGCGGACCTGCGCGCCCAATTGCTGCGCGAGGCCGGGCTGCCCCGGTTCACCGAGCACACCATCACCTCGCGCGAACTGCTCCAGCACCAACTGGACGCGGCCCGCGGCAACGGATTCGCCATGACCGTCGAGGAATACGAGATCGGCCTGAACGCCATCGCCGCCCCGATCCGCAACTACGCCGGACACACCGCCGCCGCATTGAGCGTGTCGGGCCCGGTCTACCGATTCACCGAGGAGCGCATGCTGGCCGCGGCGCCCGAGGTGATGGCCGCGGCCGCGGAGATCAGCGAGCACATGGGATTTCGCGACACCTACCCGCCCGGCACGTGAATCCTTCCGATCAGCGGGAGATTTCGGCGCACAGCCAGTCGTGGAACGCGCCGATGTGGTGCTCGCTGGGCACCAGCACACCGCCGTCGCGGTAGCGGCGCGAGCTCATCGCGGGCTGGCACCGCTCGCACGCGTCGAAGTCCTGCCGGTTGACCCGATGGAACAGCTCAACCGACCGATCCAGGTTCGCGCCCCCGTCGACCACGTCCGGCAGATAGAGCCAATCGCATTCCACCATGGTGCGATCGGCGGCCAGCGGGAACATGCGGTGCAGGATCACATGGTCGGGGACCAGGTTCACGAAGACCTGCGGCCGCACCGTGATCGCGAAGTAGCGGCGGTCCTGTTCCCGGGCGATGCTCGGAATCCTGCGGTGCCCGGCGGATCCGTCGACGGTGAAACCCTCGATGCCGTCGCCGAATTCGGCGCCGTGGCCGACGTAGTACTGGGCGGCGTACCCGTCGGCGAACTCGGGCAGCACCTCGGTGAGCTCCGGATGGATGGTCGCGCAGTGGTAGCACTCCATGAAGTTCTCCACCAGCAGCTTCCAGTTGGCCCGCACGTCGTAGACGACGCGGCGGCCCAGGCTCAGCTCGTCCATCGCGTACCGCTCGATCGACTCGATATCGCCCAGGCGGTCCCGCACGTCCCGGAGCACGGTGGCCTCGAACGGCGGCGGCGCCTCGGCGAGGCTCAGCCACACATACCCCAGCCACTCCCGCACCGCGACCGATCGCAGCCCGTAGCGGACCCGGTCGATATCGGGCATCTTCGTCAGATTCGGTGCGGCGACGAGCCTTCCGTCGAGATCGTAGGTCCAGGCGTGGTACGGGCACTGGAACGCGCGCGTCACCTCGCCGCTGTCCGCGGTGCACAGCCGCGCGCCGCGATGGGAGCAGATATTGAGGAACGCGCGGATTTCCCCGGAGCGAGAACGGTTCACGAGCACGCTTTCCCGCCCGACCTGCACCGTCCGGTACGCACCGGGCTTGTTCAGGTCCGCGGCGCGCACCGCGCAGAACCACAGGCGCTCGAAGATCATCTCCTGCTCGCGGGCGAAGATCTCGGCGTCGGTGTAGAAACGGCCGGGCAGTGTCGATCGCAGGCTCTCCGGCAGGCTCGTCGTCACTGGGGGGCTCCTTCTCTCGCTCTGGTGGACAGCTCCCGCCGCCACCGGGTGAACAGCCGCACCTGGTCGACGCCGAGCACCGCGACCGGCCGCCCGGCCCGGCGGTAGACCGCGACGAAGCTGCGCTCGGCGAGGCTGCCCGCCTCCACGGTCGGCTCGTCGCCGGGAAACACGGTGCCCGCGAACTGGATTCGGCAGCCGTACTGATCGGACCAGAAGTACGGCGGCCGCGGCGCGACGCCCGGGGCGCGGCCGCCGGACAGCAGCGTCGCCACCGCGATCGCCGGGCGCTCCGACGCCGCCGTCCAATGCTCGATCCGGCGATGGCCGCCCTCGGCCGGGTCGTACCAGGCCGCGCAGTCGCCGACCGCGACGATCCGCGAAACCCTTGTGGCGCCGCCGGAATCGCAGCGCACGCCGTCGCCCAGATCCAGGCCGCTGCCCCGCAGCCATTCGATATTCGCGACGCCGCCGATGCCCGCGACCACGACATCGGCCGCGAGCCGCCGCCCGTCGCGGAGCTCGACCCCGGTCACCCGGTCCGCACCTGTCAGCCCGGCGACCCCGACGCCGCAGTGCAGCACGGTGCCGTGGTCGGTATGCAGATTCGCCACCGCCGCACCGAGTTCCGGGCCGAGCGGACCGGCCAGCGGGGTGGGCGCGGCCTCCACGACGGTCACGTCGAGACCGAGCCCGCGGGCGGTCGAGGCCACCTCGGAACCGATGAACCCGGCGCCGATCACCACCACGCGCGCCCCGGGCCGCAGCGCGGCGCGCAACCGCATCGCGTCCTCGAGGGTCCGCAGGGTGTGCACGCCCGCGAGCCGGTCGCCGCCCGGCCACGGCCGTGCCCGCGAACCCGTCGCGAGGACGATGCCGTCAGCGCACAGCCGGGTGCCGTCGTCCAGCAGGAGGCTGCGCGTGCCGGTGTCCAGACCCGTCGCGGTGACGCCCAGCATCCACTTCGCTTGCAGCTCTTCGGTATCCGTCTCGAGCCGCAGGCCGTCCGCGTCGACGGCGCCCGCCAGGAACTCCTTCGACAGCGGCGGGCGGTCGTAGGGCCGATGCCGCTCGGCCCCGACGAGGGTGAGCTCCCCGGCGAATCCCTGCGCACGCAGGGCACGGGCCGCAGACAGACCCGCCAGGGAGGCCCCGACGACGGCGATCCGCTTCACGCGGATCCCTCCGCCGCCAAGCGATTACGCACATCCGGGGGCAGGTCGGTCGCGTCGTCGAGGTCCACATGGATCGTGCCGTCCTCGATCACGACCCGGTGGGTGCGCACCGGACGCTTCGCCGGGGGCGCGTCCACCGCGCCGGTGCGCAGATCGAATGTCGAAGCGTGCAAAGGACATTCGACCCGGCACCCGTCGAGCCAGCCGTCCGCCAGCGACGCGTCCTGATGCGTGCACGTGTCGTCGATGGCGAGGATCTCGCCGTCGTCGGTGTGGAACACGGCGATCGGGGGGCTGGTGTCGACGCGACGCGCCGCACCGCGGGGCAATGAGATCAGGGGACAGATCGCGAGCATCCGATGCCCTCCCTGTAGCGCAATGGGAAACGCGATGTGCGTTACGCAACAGTGTGAGCGGGGTCATAGAGCAGTGTCAAGGATGTCCGGACTTGACAGAATGCCGGGATCGGCCGATTCTGTTGCCTGTCAAGCGATTAAGTGCGTGATACGCAACACTCGCTGGTTCCGGCAGTGAGGAGTCACCGGTGACCACTCGGGAGCACGGCGACGCGGAATTGAGCGTGCACGGCCTGTGGAAGGTGTTCGGCCCCAAGGCATCCGGCATTCCCGGCGATCCGGAGCTGGCCGGGCTCGATGTCCGGGAGGTCAAGCGGCGGACCGGCTGCGCCATCGCCGTCCGCGATGTCGGATTCACGGTGGCGCGCGGCGAGGTGTTCGTGGTGATGGGACTGTCCGGGTCGGGGAAGTCTACGCTGGTGCGCTGCCTGACGCGGCTCATCGAGCCGACCGCGGGCCGGGTGCTGTTCCAGGGCACCGACGTGACCGAGGCCGGGGAAGCCGAGCTGCGCGAGCTGCGCCGCCGCCGAGTGTCGATGGTGTTCCAGCACTTCGGCCTGCTGCCGCACCGCCGGGTCATCGACAATATCGCCTACGGGCTGGAGGTGCGCGGCACGGCCAAGAAGGTGCGGCTACAACGCGCCGCGGAGGTCACCGAGCTGGTGAATCTCGCGGGCCACGAGAACTCTTACCCGGACCAGCTTTCCGGGGGCATGCGGCAGCGGGTCGGGCTGGCGCGCGCCCTGGCCAACGACCCGGAACTGCTGCTGTTCGACGAGCCGTTCTCGGCGCTGGATCCGCTGATCCGGCGCGATATGCAGAACGAGGTGATCCGGCTGCACCGGGAGATGGGCAAGACGATGGTGTTCATCACCCACGACCTGTCCGAGGCGCTGAAACTCGGCGATCGCATTCTGATCATGCGCAATGGCGAGGTCGTTCAGGTCGGGACGGGCGATCGGCTGGTCGGCGCTCCGGCCGACGACTATGTGCGCGACTTCGTCCGGGACGTGCCGCGCGCGGATGTGCTGACGCTGCAATGGATCATGCGCGACCGCCGGTCCGACGACCCGCTCGACGGTCCCGAGCTCGGGCCCGGGGTGGTGATCCGCGATGCCATCGACGCGGTGCTCACCGCGGACCGGCCGGTCAAGGTGGTCGCCGACGAGACGCTGCTCGGAATGGTCGGGGCCCGTGAGATTCTCGCGGTGGTCGCCGCCGAGCGGGGCGGTGTGTAATGGCGACGCTCGCCGTCACCGCGCCCGCGCGGCGCGGGATCCGGCGGCTCACCGCGAGCGGACCCGCCCTGGGCGTGGCATCGGTCGCCGGGGTGCTGGTCGTGTGGATCGTGCTGTTCACCCCGCTGCGCGGCCGCGATACGCTGGCGCTCGCCCCGGCCGACACCACCGGCCTGCATCGATGGCTCAGCCGGGTGCAGACCGCGGTCGGCGAGCATCGCGGCAGCAGCCCGATTTTCACCTACCTGTTCAATCCGGTGCGCGCGGTGATCGACGGATTCGCCGGCGCCCTCCAGGATCTCATCGCACTGCCGGTGGACGGGCGGCCGGTCCCCTACATCGGCTGGCTCGGCGTGGTGGCGCTGCTGTCCTACCTCGCGTGGGTGCTCGGCAGCGGGCGGGTGGCACTGCTCACCGCCGGTGTCCTGCTGTTCGCGGGGTTGCAGGGGCTGTGGCAGGAGACCATGGAGACCCTGGCGTTGACCCTTGCGGCGGTGGCGATTTCGCTGCTGATCGGCATACCGCTGGGGGTGTGGGCCGGGGTGTCGGGATGGTTCCACCGCGCGATCACACCGGTGCTCGACTTCATGCAGATCATGCCGACCTTCGTCTACCTCGCACCGCTGACGCTGATGTTCCTGATCGGCCCGGCGGCCGCCGTCATCGCGACGGTGATCTACGCGGCCCCGCCGGTTATCCGCCTGACCGCGCACGGGATTCGGGCGGTGCCGGAGGACACCCGCGAGGCCGTGCGGTCCCTCGGCGCGACCGGGTGGCAGGAGCTGCGCGGCACGCTGCTGCCGATGGCCAAGCGCACCATCGTGCTCGGCATCAATCAGACGATCATGTGCGCCCTGGCGATGGTCACCATCGCCGCGCTCATCGCGGCCCCCGGCCTGGGTCAGGTGGTGGTGCAGGCGCTGTCGGCGCAGGACGTCGGGTCCGCCTTCAATGCCGGGCTGGCGATCGTGCTCATGGCCATCGTCCTGGATCGCGCCACCACCGCGGCCAGCGTCCGGATGGAGACCCGGCGGCGGACAATGATTCTCGGCGCCGCCGCGACGGTGGTCGCGGTCTGGCTGTCCTACACCTATCAGCTGGTGGCGATCTTCCCCTCCTCCTTGACCATCGGATCCCGGCGCCTCGGCCTCGATCTCGGCACCCACATGCAGAGCGTGGCGAACGCGGTGACGAAATGGGTTCAGTCGCACCTGGCTACGGCCACCGGTGACCTCAAGGACTTCGTCACCACCTGGGCGCTCAATCCGCTGCAAACCCTGCTCGACAGTTCGCCCTGGTGGCTGACCGCGATCGCGCTCGTCGCGATCGCGCTCGTCATCGGCGGTGGTCGCGCCGCGCTCGTCACGGCGGCCTGCCTGGGGGCGATCATCGCGGTCGGGCTGTGGCGCGACAGCATGGACACCCTGGCCGCGGTGCTGGTCGCGACGGTGGTGGTGGTCGCGCTGGGCGTGGTGGTCGGCGTGTGGATGGGCCGCAGCGGTCGCGTGGACCGCGCGGTGCGGCCGCTGCTCGATGCCGCGCAGACGATGCCGTCGTTCGTGTACCTGGTGCCGTTCCTCGCGCTGTTCGCCGCGTCGCGGTTCACCGGCATCGTCGCCGCGATCGTCTATGCCGCACCGGTTTCCATCAAGATCATGGCCGACGGTATCCGCGCGGTCCCGCCGGAGACCATCGAGGCCGCCCGCTCGGCCGGGTCGAGTTCCTGGCAGGTGATCGCCAAGGTGCAGCTGCCGATGACCGCGCGCACCCTCACGCTGGCGACCAATCAGGGCCTGATCTACGTGCTGTCGATGATGGTGGTCGCCGGGCTGGTCGGCGGCGGCGCGCTCGGCTACGACGTGGTGGCCGGGTTCTCGCAGACCAGCCTGTTCGGCAAGGGCCTGGCGGCCGGGGTGGCGATCGTGCTGCTGGGCACCGTGCTCGATCGCACGACGGCGGCCGCGGCGCGGCGGATCGGACGGGTGCGGGCATGAGAGCGAAGATCCTCGCGGCCGCCGCCCTGCTGGTGCTGCTGCTGTCCGGTTGCCACGCAACCACTGTCGCCGATCTCGAGCATCGGGGCGCGCTGCGGGCGGGCAGCAGGCCGTGCGGCACCTTCGATCTGGCGGTCAACGCCTGGGTCGGCTACGAGGCGGACGCGGCGGTGGTGTCGTATCTGGCGCGAAACGCGCTGGGCTGCATGGTCAAGGAGAAGCAGCTCGACGAGCAGGTCTCCTGGCAGGGCCTGTCCACCGGGCAGGTGGACGCGATCCTGGAGAACTGGGGACACGACGACCTGAAGAAGCAGTACATCGACGTGATGGGGGTCGCGCGCAGCGCGGGGTCCACCGGGAACGTCGGGCAGATCGGCTGGTATGTGCCGCCGTGGATGGTCCAGCAGTACCCCGACATCACCGACTGGCGCAACCTGAACAGGTACGCGGAGCTGTTCCGGACCACCGAATCCGATGGCAAGGGCCAACTTCTGGACGGTTCCCCCGCCTATGTGACCAATGATGCGGCGCTGGTGCAGAACCTGGGCCTGAACTACAGGGTCGTGCAGGGCGGCAGCGAGACCGCGCTGATCACGAGCCTGCGCCAGGCACAGCAGCAGCGGACGCCGATGCTGGCGTACTTCTATTCGCCGCAATGGTTTCTCAACGAGGTGCCGCTGGTGAAGGTCGACCTGCCGCCCTACGCGCCCGGCTGCGACGCCGATCCGGCCAAGATCGCCTGCGATTACCCGCGCTACGACCTGGACAAGATCGTCTCCGGCAGATTCGCCGAATCCGGCAGTCCCGCTTACACATTGGTGAAGAACTTCCACTGGACCAATGCCGACCAGAACGCGGTCGCCCGGTCGATCGCCGTGGATCGGCTCAGCGACGACGACGCGGCGAAGAAATTCCTGGACGCGCATCCGGAGCTGGTCGCGCAATGGCTGGCCGGAACCGGGGCGCAATCGCTGCCGTAGCACCCACTCCGGCGTAGTCAACAAGGAGGACATATGGCTTCGAGTCGCTACGACTTCGTCATCGTCGGCGGCGGATCGGCCGGTTGCGCGCTGGCGAACCGGCTGTCGGCGAATCCGGCCACCCGGGTGCTGGTGCTCGAGGCCGGGCGCGCCGACTGGCCGTGGGACGTCTTCGTGCACATGCCCGCGGCGCTGCCCTTCCCGATCGGAAACCGGTTCTACGACTGGAAATACGAGTCCGAGCCGGAGCCGCACATGAACGGGCGGCGCGTCTATCACGCCCGCGGCAAGCTGCTCGGCGGCTCCAGCAGCATCAACGGCATGATCTTCCAGCGCGGCAACCCGATGGACTACCAGCGCTGGGCGGCCGATCCGGGCATGGGCGACTGGGACTTCGCGCACTGCCTGCCGTATTTCAATCGCATGGAGAGCTGCCTGGCGGCGGCCCCGGACGACCCCTATCGCGGGCACGGCGGACCGCTCGCCCTCGAGCGCGGACCGGCGGACAATCCGCTGTTCGAGGCGTTCTTCACGGCCGCCGAACAGGCCGGGTATCCCCGCACCGACGATGTGAACGGGTACCGGCAGGAGGGTTTCGCGAAATTCGACCGCACCATCCGCCACGGCAGACGGCTCTCGGCCGCGCGCGCCTACCTGCACCCGGTGCGGCATCGGCCGAATCTGGAGGTGATCACCCGGGCCACGGTCGACCGGGTGATCTTCGAGGGCAAGCGTGCGGTGGGTGTGGAATACCGGCGGCGCGGCGGCGTGCGGCGCGTGGACGGCGGGCAGATCGTGCTGTGCGGCGGCGCCGTCAATACCCCGCAGCTGCTTCAGCTTTCGGGCATCGGCCGGGCGAGCGAGCTGGAGGCGCTGGGCATCGACGTGGTGCAGGACCTGCCCGGGGTGGGCGAGAACCTGCAGGACCACCTCGAGGTATACATCCAATACGCCTGCACGCAGCCGATTTCCGTGCAGAAATATCTGAAGTGGCGCTACCGGCCGTGGATCGGGGCGCAGTGGTTGTTCTGCCGCCGCGGCCCGGGCGCGACCAATCATTTCGAGGGCGGCGGATTCGTGCGCAGCAACGACGAGGTCGCCTACCCGAACCTGATGTTCCACTTCCTGCCCATCGCGATCCGCTACGACGGCTCCTCGCCCCAGGGCGGCGACGGCTATCAGGTCCACGTCGGACCGATGTATTCCGACGCGCGCGGCAGCGTGAAAATCGTCAGCCGCGACCCCCGCGTGCACCCGGCGCTGCGGTTCAATTACCTGTCCACCCAACAGGATCGGCGCGAATGGGTGGAATCGGTCCGCGTGGCGCGGCGCATCCTCGAGCAACCGGCACTGGCCCCCTACAACGGCGGCGAGACCTCCCCCGGCCCCGGCGTGCACACCGACGAGGAGATCCTCGCCTGGGTGGCCCGGGACGCCGAAACCGCCCTGCACCCCTCGTGCACCGCGAAGATGGGCACCGACGCACTCTCGGTCACGGATCCGAACACCATGGCGGTGCACGGCATCGAGGGCCTGAAGGTGGTCGACGCCTCCGTTATGCCGTACGTGACCAACGGCAATATCTACGCCCCCGTCATGATGGTGGCGGAGAAGGCCGCCGACCTCATCCTCGGCAACGAGCCGCTGCCCCCGGCGACCGTCCCGTTCTACCGCCATCGGCCCGAGGGGGTTGCCAGATCGTTCTGAGTGGGAGCAAAATCGACGGGGTGGATGCGGGGCGGCCGCTCCGCTTGACGGTAGCTCCATCGCCGATGTCATGAGGTGACAGTTATGCGCACGGACGGGGACAGCTGGGACATCGTGTCGAGCGTGGGCCTGACCGCCTTGGGGGTCGCCGCGTTTCGCGCACTCGAGACCATCGATCCGGACCCGATGATCCACGACGAGTACGCGGCGTGGTTCGTCCGGGCGGCGGGGGAACCGCACTTCGTGGAGTTGCTGGACGATCCGGAGGGCGTCGGCATGGCGGCGCGGTTCGGACGGTTCATGGGGGTGCGGACCAGGTTCTTCGACGAGTTCTTCGCCGCGGCCTGGCGGCGCGGGGTGCGGCAGGCCGTGATTCTGGCCTCGGGCCTGGATGCTCGCGCCTACCGGCTGGATTGGCCCGTGGGCACCGTCGTCTTCGAGATCGACCAGCCGCGAGTGCTGGAGTTCAAGGACCGCGTGCTCGCCGAGCACGACGCGGTCGCCAGGGCCGACCGGCGCGCGGTCGCGGTCGACCTGCGCGACGACTGGCCCGCCGCGCTCGCCGCCGCGGGGTTCGATCCGGCGCGGCCGACGGCATGGACCGCCGAGGGGTTGCTGCCGTTCCTCCCGGGCGCGGCGCACGACGCCCTCTTCGAGCGCATCGACGCGCTGTCCGCGCCCGGAAGCAGCGTGGCCGCCGACGATTTCGCGGGCGACGTCTCCCCCGACCGGTTCATCGACACCGAGCAGAAGTTCTTCGGCAGCAACCCGTTCGGCAATCTGGACGTGGGCGACCTGTGGTACGACGACACCCGCGCCGACCCCGGCGACTGGCTGTCCCGCCACGGCTGGACGGTCCAGCACACCACCCCCTTCGACCTGGCCGCCGCCTACGCCCGCCCGATGACCGACATGCCCGACGAACTGGTCGACCTCATCCGCCGAATGGGGTACGTGAGCGCCGAGAAGCAGGGCTGACATTCCGCTCGCCCGCGCGGCTGCGAAGGAACTGGGCGTTAGCTTAGAAAATCGGTGATTTCAACACGAAAGGCACCCCGGCGCATCGAGAATCGAGGCAGCCATCATTCGGCTCCGGCCCACCGACAGGGTCCGGTCGAGCTCTCACCGGGGTGCACCAATGGTCGATTCGCTATTCGCGGACGTATCCGAATTCCAAGTGCCGGTTGACGATTCCTATCCTTACCAGATCTTCTCGTTCCGCTCCAACGACGGTACCTACCAGGACCACAACTTCGCCCGGAACTACGCCTGGGCCGCCGGGGCGGCCGATTCCGGACGGATCGCCTGCTTCATCGTGTACATGTACTGGCGGTCGAACTGGCAGGACACCATCAATACTCATATGAGCATGGTGGGCGACGCCGGTGGTCCGCATCCGACAATGATTTCCATGCTCGACGTCGAATCGGGCGGCAATCCCGGTGGCGACCAATCCGACGGAATCAACAGGGCCTATTGGGGATTGGCGAACTGGCTCGGTTCGACCCCACGGGTCATCGGTTACGCCAATGCCGCCGACTTCGACAGCATGTGGCCCATCCGCCCGGACGGGCTGCGCGTGATCGGCGCGGGCTGGGGCAGCAATCCGAATCTGCCCGGCCAGATCGCCCACCAGTACACCAACGGTCAGGGCTACGGCGGTGGCCTGCCCGAGGGCGCGCCGCCCTTCGGCAACTGCGATATGAACTCCGCCGACGGCCTCTCGCCGCAGGACTTCGCCAATGCCTGCGGCGTCGGCTCGGTCTCGGTGGATCCGGTGGCCGACATGTGGATTCAGTTCATGGGAACCGGCGGCAACGGCTGGCCGCAGCTGGCCGGGCACACCCTCGTCGACGGTGTCGCCACCGTGGGCCAGAGCCTCGGCCTCCCCGGGTTCGCGGCGCCCACCGGACCGACCCAGGTGCTGATGCCCGCGGGTTCCGCCGCCCGCATCCGGGACGAGTGGATCCAGCTGCTCGGGATCCAGGGCACGGGGTGGGCACAGCTCGGCGGCCACACGCTCGTCGACGCCGTCGCCGCCATCGGACAGAAGCTGGGCGTCACCGACTTTCAGCCACCCGCGCGGTAGGAGCACCGAGATGCCTTCGCTGGTCAACCTCGCCACCCGCCAGGTCTTCAATACCGCCGCGCACCGGGCCGCCCGCTCAGCTCGTCATCTCGGCGAACAGGCCAGGGTGGTAGGAGCCGCCCTGCTGGCGCAGGATCACACCCATCCGGTTGGCGGCGTTCACCATGGCGACCATGGCGACCAGCGCGGCGATCTGGTCCTCGTCGAAGTGCTCGCGCACCCGGGCCCAGGTCTCGTCCGACACTCCGGTGTGGGCGTCGGCGAGCCGGGTGCCCTCCTCGGCGAGCGCCAGCGCGGCCCGCTCAGCCGCGCCGAACACGCTCGACTCCCGCCAGGCGGCAACCAGATTGATGCGGACCGCGGATTCGCCCGCGGCCGCGGCCTCCTTGGTATGGGCGTCCACGCACCAGCCGCAGCCGTTGATCTGGCTGACGCGCAAGGCGACCAGCTCCTGCAGGGCCTCGGGCAGCGTCGACTGCGTGATCACCAGGCTCGCATTGGCGAACCGCTTGGTGAACCTGGCGCCGAGCTCGTTGCCGAACATATCCAATCGGGTCATGATCTCGTCCTCACTCCGGTGTTGCACGGTACGAACACCAGATGCCGGCGACCCGGCCCGCGTGACAGGTTCCGGACGGTGACGCTCGTCACAGCGTGCCGGTGTCACAACGCGCCGGTCTCCGGCGTCTGGTGGGTATGAGCCAGCCCGACCAGACCGCCACCGACGCGTTCATGGCCCACCGCAACCTGCTGTTCACCGTCGCCTACGAGCTGCTCGGCTCGGCCGCCGACGCGGAGGACGTGCTGCAGGAGACCTGGCTGCGGTGGGTCCGCGTCGATCTGGACACCGTGCACGACCGGCGGGCGTATCTGGTCCGGATCACCACCCGCCAGGCGCTGAGCCGGTTGCGAATCCTCGGCCGCCGCAAGGAGTCCTACGTCGGACCCTGGTTGCCCGAACCGTTGCTCACCGCGCCCGACGTGGCCGAGGACGTCGAGCTGGCCGACAGCGTCTCGATGGCGATGCTGCTGGTGCTGGAGACGCTCACCCCCGTCGAGCGGGCCGTGTTCGTCCTGCGCGAGGTGTTCGATCTCGGCTACGACGAGATCGCCGAGGCCGTCGACAAGAGCCCGGCCGCGGTCCGCCAGATCGCCCACCGCGCACGCGGGCACGTCGCCGCGCGGCGGCCCCGCGAGGTCGTGTCCGCCGCCGACACCCGCGGCGCGCTCGACGCGTTCCGCCGGGCCATCGAAACCGGTGAGCTCCAGGACCTTTTCGATCTGCTCGCGCCCGACGTGGTGCTGCTGGGCGACGGCGGCGGAATCAAACAGGCGGTGCCGCGGCCCATTACGGGCGCCGACCGGGTCGCCCGCCTGCTCGCCATCGGCCTGCCCAAGCTGCGCGGCCTGGCCCTCGTCGAGCCGGTGCAGATCAACGGCTACCCGGCGCTGCTGTTCCGCGTCGACGGCGAGATCGAGCAGGTCGTGACGGTCCGCATGGACGACGGCCTGGTCACCGAGCTCTACGTGGTCCGCAATCCCGAGAAACTGTCGCGCCTGGAGCGAGAGACCGCGCTGCGCCGCTGAATTCCGGCGGTCCGCGTTACCGGCCGATGTCGGCGAATTACGGGTGGATTTCCGGGATCGCGGCGATACCGCGCCGCCGGACCGGTCACCGGCTATGATCCGAAATGTGTTGCGCCGCATCATTGCTGAGGGGCCGATGCGGCCGGTTCTGGGCAACCTGCACAGCTTGGTACATAGGGGTTGACGGTGGGGGGAGGCAGGTCGTACGGTTCGCCCATTCTTTGTCAAGTTGTTTTCAGGGTGATCGAGGGGAAACTGTGGCCGCCTTGCTCACGGACGAGCATGCACCGGATGCCGAATCGGTTGGCAAACAGGCGAGTAAAGGCCCGCTCGGCCGTTCTCCCGGACAGCTGGCCTGGTTGCGTTTCAAGCGCGACCGGGTCGGCGTGGTGTCCGCCGTCGTCGTGTTGTTCTTCTTTCTCGTCGGTTTCGGGGCGCCGCTGATCGCCCTGCTCCACGGCCGCGATCCCTACACCCCCTACGCCACAACCGGCAATGGATTGCTCACCGACACCGGCTTTCCCATCAAGCCCAACGGCGGCATCGACGGCAATTTCTGGTTCGGCATCGAACCGCATACCGGCCGAGACGTATTCATGGTGCTGGTGTACGGGATTCGCACCTCCCTGCTGATCTCGCTGGCGGTCGTGCTGCTCACCACGATCATCGGCACGATTCTCGGGGTCACCGCCGGATATGTGGGCGGCCGCACCGACTATGTCATCAGCCGGATCACCGATACCCTGCTGTCGATCCCGTCCACGCTGTTCATGCTCGCGTTCATGCCGGTCGCGTGGGCGAGTTATCAGGCCACGGGCCAGGAGGTTCCGGTCTGGGTGCGGGCGGTCAGCATTATCGGGATGCTGACCCTGTTCGGCTGGACCCGCAATGCCCGCCTGCTGCGCGGGCAGGTGTTCTCGTTGCGGGAGCGGGAATTCGTCGAGGCGGCGAAGGTGACCGGAGCGGGCCCCGGGCGGATCATCTTCCGGGAACTGCTGCCGAATCTGTGGACCCCCATCCTGGTGCTGGCGACGCTGGACCTGCCCACCTACGTGACGGCGGAGGCGGCGCTGTCGTTCCTCGGCGTCGGCATCACCGATCCGACACCCGACTGGGGGGTCATGGTCCAGAACGGATCCGGCCTGATCTCCTCGGACATCACCTATCTGGTCTTCCCCGGCATCGGGATGATCATCTTCGTGCTCGCCTTCAACTTGCTCGGGGACTCGGTGCGCGACGCACTGGACCCGAAGGGGAGCCGGTAACCATCGAGTCGCCGGTTGTCGGCGGTACAAGGAGGGCATGAACGGGAATGAAGCGAAAGTACTTGGCGCAGGCCGCCGCCCTGGCCGCGATCGCGGCGCTGGCGGCGAGCGGCTGCTCGGCGGGCGGCACCAATGTCGGCGGCGGCAATGGGCCGAAGGCCGTGGTCAACAAGCTCACCCTGGACCCGGACGGTAAGCAGTCCTACGGTCCGGCCCCGGAGGCGCCCGAGGCCCGCAAGGGCGGCACGCTGAATCTGACGTGGCGCACGGACTTTCCGGACTACGACCCGGCCCGGGTGTACACCGCCCCGGACGACGACGCGTTCCGGCTCATGAACCGACGCCTCACGGTGCTGAAGCAGAACGACGACGGCACGATGGTGCTGGTCGGCGACCTGGCCACCAACACCGGTGTCTCCTCCGACGGCGGTAAGACCTGGACGTACACGCTCAAGGACGGCCTGAAGTACGCCGACGGCACGCCGATCAGGTCCCAGGACATCAAGTACGCGGTCGAGCGCACCTTCGACACCCGGTTCGCCACCGGACCGCAGTGGATCCAGAGCTGGCTGGCCGGGAAGGACGACTTCCACTCGGTCTATCCCGGTCCGTACGGCGGCCAGGAACTCGGGCCCGACAAGATCGAGACGCCCAACGACAAGACGATCATCTTCCATACGCCGCAACCACAGTCGGACTTCCCCTTCGCCGCCTCGATGACCCAGACCGTCCCGGTGCGCCGGGACCGCGACGCCAAGCCGGACGACCTGAACGTCAATGGGCTGGGCGACATGGCAACCGGCCCGTACCTGATCGGCTCGCACGATGTCGACAAGACGCTCACGCTGGTGAAGAACCCGAACTGGGATCCCAAGACCGACCCGGTCCGGCACCAGTACCTGGACCAGATCCACTTCCAGTTCGGCGTCCAGCCCAAACAGGAGACCGACCAGCTGCGGGCGGATACCGATCCGACCTCCGCCGCCTTCTACGATCAGATCGACACCGATCAGATTCAGGCGATCATGCAGGATCCGAACCTGAAGAAGCGCACCGTCGATCAGGAGACCACCGGGGTGGTGGCCTACAACATCAACACCTCCCGGGTCACCGACGTGAACGTCCGCAAGGCCATCGCGACCGCGTTCCCGAAGCAGGACATCATCACCACCCAGGGCGGCCCGTTCTACGGCAATGTCGCCAACACGTTCGGCCCGCGCAGCTCGGTGGGCTACTCGCCGCAGCCCAACGCCTACGGCGTCGGCGACAACGGCGACCCGCAGAAGGCGAGGCAGATCCTCACCGACGCAGGCAAACTCGGCTACGTGGTCAATATCGCCTGGGAGTCCACCCCCGCCGCCGACCGCGAGGGCGCCCCGATGAAGCGCGCGCTGGAGGAAGCCGGTTTCAAGGTCAATCTGAATCCCCTGCCGGACAAGGGTTATTTCGACGCCATCCGGCATCTGGGCAACCCGTACGACCTGATCTGGTACCAGTGGAGCCCCGACTGGCCGACCAACCGCACCGTCTACAGCGCCCTGTTCTACGGCGGCGCGGTCTCCGAGGGCGGTAACAATGTGGCCCAGCTCAGGGAGAAGCAGGTCGACGACGAGATCAACCGCATTCAGGGCATTCAGGACATCACCGAGCAGGGCAAGCAGTACATGCCGCTGGATCAGATGATCCAGAAGGACTACGCCGCGGCAATCCCGTTGGTGTACACCCGCAAACAGATGATGTTCGGCTCGAAGGTCGGCGGGGTGCGGATGGACGTGCTCAGCTCGACCGTCGATCTGTTCACGGTCTATCTGAAGAAATAGAGATACGTCCGAATGTTGGCCTTCCTCACCCGCCGGATCCTCGGCGGCCTCGTGATCCTGCTGATCATCTGCGCGGTCACGTTCATGCTGTTCTATATCGCCCCGGGCAGTAATGTCGCCCGGCTGGCGTGCGGGAAGACCTGCTCGCCGGAACTCGTCGCCGCCGTCGCGCATCAGATGGGGGTCGACAAACCGGTGTGGCAGCAGTTCCTCGTGTATCTCGGCGGCATCTTCGCGGGCCGCACCATCGGCGACAACTATTGCGGCGCACCGTGTCTGGGCTATTCGTTCCATAATCACCGGCCGGTGCTGGACACCATCGTGGACCGGCTGCCGGTCACGCTCTCGCTGACCATCGGCGCGGTGGTGATCTTCCTGGCCGTCGGCGTCGGCTCCGGCATGCTGGCCGCGCTGCGCAAGGGCAAGCTGTCCGACAAGGCCGCCATGGGTTTCGCGGTGGTGGGCGGGGCGCAGCAGATCTTCGTGCTGGGGCCGTTCCTGCTGTTCTTGTTCGTGTACTCGACGCACATCATGGACGTGCCGCACTACACCTCGTTCCTGAGCAATCCGCTGCGGTGGGCGATCGGGCTGCTGCTGCCGTGGGTCTGCCTGGCCATCATCACCGCCGCCTATTACGCGCGGCTCACCCGCTCCTCCATGGTGGAGGTGCTCAGCGAGGACTACATCCGCACCGTGCGCGCAAAAGGCATGGGGCAGGCCACCATTTACGTCAAGCATGCCTTCCGCGGCGCCATGAGCCCGATCGCCACCCTGCTCGGGCTGGATATCGCGGTGCTGCTGGGCGGTGCGATCATCACCGAGACGGTGTTCAATCTGCCCGGCGTCGGTCAGCTGGCGGCGACCTCGGTGAAGGACTCCGACCTGCCGGTCATGATGGCCGTCGTCCTGCTGGCCGCGGCCGCCGTGGTGGTGGCCAATATCGTCGTGGACGTCGTCTACGCGTTCATCGATCCGCGAGTGAGGCTGCGATGACCACACAGATCGAACCAGACCTGGAGCGCCACATGGCCGATCGCGGCGCCATCCTCTCCATGCGGGATCTGACGGTGCATTTCCGCACCGAGGACGGCGTGGTCAAGGCGGTGGACGGGCTGTCGTTCGACCTGGCCCGGGGCAAGACGCTGGGCATCGTGGGCGAGTCCGGATCGGGCAAGAGCGTCGCGACCATGGCGATCCTCGGCCTGCACAACCGCGCGAGGGCGACCATCGGCGGGCAGATCCTGTTCGAGGGAACCGATCTGGCCGGGGCCGACGAGCGGGCCCTGCGGCAGTTCCGGGGCAAGCGGATCTCCATGATCTTCCAGGACCCGCTCACCGCGCTGTCGCCCTACTACACGGTCGGCGACCAGATCATGGAGACCTACCGCCGCCACACCGGCGCGGACCGCAAACGCGCGCGGGCGCGGGCCGTCGAGATGCTCACCAAGGTCGGTATCCCGCAACCGGAACGGCGGGTGGACGACTATCCGCACCAGTTCTCCGGCGGCATGCGACAGCGGGCGATGATCGCCATCGCGCTGTGCTGCGACCCCGACCTGCTCATCGCGGACGAGCCGACCACCGCGCTGGACGTGACCGTGCAGGCCCAGATCCTGGACCTGCTGCGCGAGCTACAGTCCGAATTCGACACCGCGATCATCCTCATCACCCACGATATGGGCGTGGTCGCGCAGATGGCCGACGACGTCCTGGTCATGTACGCGGGCCGCTGCGTGGAGCGCGGCACCGTGCGCGAGGTCCTCAAACAGCCACGCCACCCGTACAGTTGGGGCCTGCTGTCGTCGATCCCGCACCTCGGCGGCGATGTGGACATCCCGCTCACACCGGTCCGCGGCACACCACCGAGCCTGATCGACGTGCCCTCCGGCTGCCCGTTCCACCCCCGCTGCGATTACGTGGCCCGCGTAGGCGGCACCCGCTGCACCACCGAGCGCCCCCTCCTCGACCCGGCCACGGGCCACGGCTCGGCCTGCCACCTACCCACCGAGGACGCCCACCACATCTTCGTCGACGAGATCCAGCCCGCACTGGGCACGGAGAAGGCATCATGATCGAACAGACTCTGCCCCAACCGACCTCACGGTCGGTCGGCGAGGAACCGCTGCTGCGGGCGAGCGGGTTGCGGATGCATTTCCCGATTCGCACCGGGTTTCTGTTCAAGCGCCGGACCGGGGAGGTGCGGGCGGTGGACGGGATCGATGTGAGTGTGGCCGCGGGGCAGACGTTCGGGCTGGTGGGTGAGTCCGGGTGCGGGAAGTCGACCACCGGGCGGATGTTGGCGCGGCTGCTGGAGCCGACCGCGGGGACGATCATCTACGACGGTCGCGATATCACCCATCAGAGCCGGCGCGAGCTGGCGGCCGTGCGGTCCGAGATTCAGATGATCTTCCAGGATCCGTACTCCTCGCTGAATCCGCGGCAGACGGTGGGCGCGATCATCGCCGGGCCGATGGAGATCAACGGCATCAATCCGTCCGGGGGGCGGCGCGCCCGGGTGCGGGAGCTGCTGGAGACCGTCGGGCTGAATCCCGAGCACTACAACCGTTATCCGCACGAGTTCTCCGGCGGGCAGCGGCAGCGCATCGGCATCGCGCGCGCCCTGGCGCTGGAGCCCAAGCTGATCGTGGCCGACGAGCCGGTGTCCGCGCTGGACGTGTCAATTCAGGCGCAGGTGGTCAACCTGCTGCAAAGGTTGCAGCGCGAGCTGGGTATCGCGTTCGTGTTCATCGCGCACGACCTGGCCGTGGTGCGGCACTTCAGCGAGCGCATCGCGGTCATGTACCTGGGCAAGATCGTCGAAATCGCCGACCGCGCGGACCTTTACGATCGCCCGCAGCACCCGTACACCCAGGCGCTGCTGTCCTCGGTGCCCGAAGCCGACCCGGACAGCGCCAAGCAGCGGGAGCGGATCCGCCTCACCGGCGACGTCCCCTCCCCCATCAACCCGCCATCCGGCTGCCGCTTCCGCACCCGCTGCTGGAAGGCACGCAACATCTGCGCCGAACAGGAGCCACCGCTGATCCAGCTGGCCGGATCGACCGAGGGCCACCACGCCGCCTGCCATTTCCCGGAGCCGCGCCATGTCGTCGCCTGAGTCGATCGTGCACGACCCGTTGCGGATTCAGTTCGAGACGTTCATCGATCAGCACCGCGAGATCCTGCGGCACTGCCTCGACGGCCTCACCGAGGAGCAGGCCCGCCGCGCGCTGGTCCCGTCGCGCACGACCCTGCTCGGACTCGTCAAGCACGCCACCTTCGTGGAGCAGGTCTGGTTCGACGAGGCGGTCACCGGCCGCTCCCGCCACGAGATCGGAATCCCTGCGGCATCGGAGGATTCGTTCCTGCTCACCGCCGAAGACTCGATCGACACCGTCCGCAAGGCACACCGCGAGGCATGCGAGGCATCCCGGCGCGCCACAGCCGATCTGGGACTCGACGACCTGCTGCCCGGCAACCGCCGCGGCCCGCTCCCGCTGCGCTGGGTCTACCTGCACGTGCTGCGGGAACTGGCCCAGCACTGCGGCCACGCGGACATCCTGCGCGAGCAGATCCTCGCGCCCGGCGCTACTTCGTCGTAGTGACCTGGGGGATCTGGATCGGGGCGAGGCCGGGGTCGGCGGGCAGGCCGAAGGCCGCGCGGGCCTGCTGCTCGGCCTCCGACGCCGCGTTCGACTTCACCAGGTCGTTGCCGTCGGCACCGGCCTGGTAGGCGGTGTCGAATGCCTTGCGCGCCGCGACAACCCGCGCCTCGCTCGCGCCGTCGTCGACGGCGTGGAAGTACACCACGCGGCTGACCTCCGCCGCGAGCGGCGCGACGATCTGATTGTCGTCGGAGTAGTCGATGGTGGCGCTGTAGTCGTGGCCGCTGGCCCGGTCGATCTTGAAGGCCGGATTCTCGAGGGTGGCCGACCGGGCGACGGCGCTGTGGGCGCGGGCGCGAGACTGCTTGAGCAGGGCCGCCTTCAGCGTCGCCGACAGTTCGACCTCGTGCAGCACATGGCCGGTCACCGGCCCGGCGAAGGCCGAACCACCGGCGGCCACACCGCCCACCACCAGGGCCACCGACACGCCTGCCACGGCCACACAACGAACAGCGAACATCGAACCTCCAGTACCCGAATCCGGACAGCCGCACGGTCACGCTACGACCCACCCACGGCCGCACACCACCTCTGCCGGGAAGTACTAAGGGATTTCGGGTAGCCACCGGTCCGGAGAATAATAGGGGTGAACGGGGTCACAGCTAGTCATTCGCGAGCAAATAGACCTTATGGTTTGCCGAGTTCTATAACAAGTTGCGCATTCAATCACACGATCGGCTCGCCGGAGGTGCCCAGATTTCAGCCACCGGCATTCCTACTTGTGGCGGCAGCATTGCATAGGTACGGTTTCCCCCTGTTCGGAAATATCGCCGAATGCGGGTACCGCGCCCCGAAACACCTTGACAATCGTTGCCGGGAGCTGACAATGGACCAGCGACATCGCCACCATCCAGCGCTGACCAACCGGGAGATCCAGGTGCTCGCCCTCGTGGTGTCGGGCGAGACCTATCGGAATATCGCCCGGAGCCTGGAGATAAGCACGCATACGGTGGACACCTATATTCGCCGCCTGCGCGGCAAGCTGGGCGCCGCGAATCGCACACAACTCGTCGTCATGGCGCTACGCCGCAAGGAATTGCCCTTCGACATCGACCGCGCCCCATCGGATTCAACCTTTCCGAGACCCCGAACAATTTCCGCCCGCCCCGGCCGAATTTAACAGAAAACATCGCGTCACGATCCGACACCCGGAGAAAGTCCAGAAATTCCGGGACCGCGCGGGTCGGCGAGACGATCAATGGCGCGGGTAGCTGGTCGCCGCCGCGAGCATACCGGCGGCCAGCAATCCCGCCAGCGCGAATCTCGGTGCGGCCGAAGCGGTGTGTGTGCCGCCGAGGTGCAGGGCGAGGGTGACGACCGCGACGCCGCCCGCGGTGCCCAGCCCTCGGCTCATATTGACCAGCCCGCCCGCGGTGCCCGACCGGCCCGCGGGGACGGCGGCCATGATGGTGGAGTTGTTTCCCGGGATGTACAGGCCCAGACCGAGACCCAGCACGCCGAGCCATCCGAACACCCATCCGGCGTCGGTCGGTCGCATCGTCAGCGCGGCCAGGGCGGCGACGGCGGCCGCGATACCCAGCAGTTGGCGACGCCGATTCCCCCAGTCGTACGGGAGAATCCGCCCACCCGCCACGGCCGCGAGCGCGAATCCGGCCGGGAGGGCGGTGAGCATCAGCCCGGCCCCGGCGGCGGTCGTCGAATGTAGTTGGGGGAACAGGGCCAACGGCCCGAACAGCACGAGGTAGGCGGCGAATGCCCCCACCAGTCCGGCCGATACGGCGGCCGGGTGCAGCAGGGCCGGATCCACCAGTGGTTCGCGGGCGCGCCGCGCCCACCACACCATGGCGACCGCCGCCGAAATCGACACCGCGACAAGCACTCCGGCCACCCACCCCGGCACGGGCAGACCCGATACCACCGAGATCGCCAGCAGCAGCGTACTGGTGCAGGTGACGAGCAGAACCAGTCCGCGCCAATCGAATTCGCGCAGCGCGGTCCGTTGCCTGGTGCGCGGCAACAGATATCGGCCCGCGAGCAGCGCGAGACATCCCACCGGCACATTGACCCCGTACACCCACCGCCACCCCACCGACCCGACCAGCAGACCCCCCACCGCCGGTCCCAGTGCCAGCCCCAGCGCCTGCGCCCCGGCCTGCACCCCCAGCGCCGCCCGCATCCGCCGCCCCGGCACGCTGGTCACCACCAGCGCAACGCTATTGGCCTGCAACATGGCCGCCCCCACCGCCTGCACCACCCGAAACCCGATCAGCCACCCCAGCCCCGGCGCCAGCGCACACGCCGCCGACGCCACCGTGAACACCACAAACCCCTGCAAATACATGAACTTCCGCCCCACCGCATCCGCCACCCGCCCCGCCGCCACAACCAGCCCCACCAGCGTCAGCAAATACCCCAGCGACACCCACTGCACCCCCGCCAGCGGCGCCCCGAACTCCCCCTGCACCGCCGGAAACGTCAACGTCACCACGCTCGCATCGAGCTGCCCCATGAACGCCCCGACACACACCGCCCCCACCGCCAGCCACCCCGCCCGCCGGTACTCCCGCACCACCCGAGGACGAGCCGACTCCTCGAACATCCACTTCCTTCCGCAGGCTATGGGTTCGATCATTCTGCACCAGCGGTCACGGATGCATCCGAGCCCCCTTCATGATCTTGTCCACCGCATTGCGGGGGCCGTAGACGGCGAGGCCGACCAGGTCGAGGGCGGTGGTGGGGACGGCTCGGACGGCGGCGCGGTTGTCGTGGTCGTTGCCGGTGGTGAACAGGTCGGAGGTGAAGATGGCCGTGGACAATTCGCGGGTCAGGGCTCGGGTGTGGGCGGTGGTGAGGAGTTCCTTGTCGGCTTCGAAGATCAGGACGGGCTGGCGGAACATGGGGCGGTAGCGGGTGGCGTCGGCGTCCTCGTAGGGGGCGCCGATCACCTCGGGGTGGGTGGTGCCCAGGCCGCTGACCAGGAAAGCCGTCACGTTCAGCCGTTGCCATGGCGCCAGGTCCGCGCGGAGCAGGACCGCGATCTTGGTGTCGAATCGCACGTTCTCCATGCGAACGACTCTGCCGCGGCGGGGAGCCGCGAGGCTTGTACGATCCTGGCATGGTTGCCGCGGCGGGGATCGAACGGGTCCGGGCCTGGCAGCCGCTCGTGCCGGGGATCGTCGAGGTCTTTCACGCCCGATTCGTCGAGCACGTGTATCCGATGCACGCGCACGACAATTGGACGCTGCTGATCGTCGACGACGGGGCCGTCCGCTACGACCTGGACCGGCACGAACACGGGGTGCTCGGGTCGGTGGTCGCCCTGCTGCCGCCGCACGTCCCGCACAACGGCCAGTCCGCGACCACCGACGGATTCCGCAAGCGCGTGCTCTACCTGGACCCCGCGCACTTCGCCGCGGCGATCGGGCCCGCCGTCGACGCACCCGCCTTCGCCGATCCGCTGCTGCACCACCGCATTCGCCAGTTGCACGCCACCCTCGCCCACCCCGGCGACGAATTCGAGGCGGCCGGACGCCTCGCGCTCGTCCTCGACCGCGTCCGGGACCGGATGCGCGGCACCGACCCGCCGCCCCGGCGGCCCGATCCGGGACTGGCGCACCGCCTGCGGGAGCTGCTCGATTCCCGGATCGCGGAAGGTATTTCGCTGGACGAGGCCGCCGCCGCGCTGCACGCCGACCCCACCCACCTCATCCGCGCCTTCGGCCGCGAATTCGGCATGCCACCGCACCGGTACCTGATCTCGCGCCGCGTCGACCTCGCCCGCCCCCTGCTGCTGGACGGCATGGCACCCCGAGATGTGGCCGCCACCACCGGTTTTCACGACCAGCCGCATCTGACGCGGCATTTCAAGCGCATTCTGGGCACCACGCCCGGCCGGTACGCACGCAGCGCGCGACGCGGACACGCGCCGCCGGGGCTTGCGCCCGGCGGTCCGCTCGGATTCAATGCAAGTAAGTAGTTACTTGCAGGAGGCTGGATGAGCGGGTCCTCGCGGGAGCGGATCATCGACGCGGCATTGCGCCTGTTCGGTGAGCGCGGTTTCGCGGGGACCACCATCGTGCAGATCGAGCAGGCCGCCGGGCTGTCCGGCGGATCGGGTGCGCTGTATCGGCACTTCCGGTCCAAGGACGAGTTGCTGGTGGAGGCGATGCGGAGCCGGCTCGGCGACCGGTCCGTATGGGGCCCGCTGCTGGATCCGGACTTCTCGGTGGTGAAGTGGCTCGAGTCGCAGGCTCCGGACGGGTCGACGGTCGACAAGATCACCCTGCTGTTCCGCATCGGCCTGGCCCGGATGGACCACGATCGCGATATCAACCGAATCCTGTTGCGGGACAACTCGATCGCACCCGAGGTGCGCGAGGTGTTCCGGCGTGACGAATACCTGGTCTTCGTGTCGGCGGTGCGGCGCGCGCTGACCGAGATGGCCGGTCCGGACCGAGACGGCGAGGACTGGGAGGCGGCCGCCGCGGTGGTGGTCGGCACGATCGCGCACTACTGGCTGATCAGCGACACGTTTCACGGACAGCATCCGACCTCGGTCGATCCGGACCGCTATCTGCGGGCGGTCGCGGAAATGACCGTCGCCCAGCTGAACCGGGCGCATCCGGAAGGGGACAATTCATGAACACCCGTATCACTGTGATCGGCGGCGGTCTGGGCGGGCTCACGGCGGCGATCACGGCCGCCGAGGCCGGGGCGCAGGTGGTGCTGCACGAGGCGCACGCCAGCGTCGGCGGCCGCGGCCGCGCGACCGAGCCGCCCTATGTCGTCCACGACGGCGCACACGTCTTCTATGCCGACGGCCCGCATTACGCCTGGCTGAAGCGGCGCGGCTTCGTCGACGATCTGGGCTGGCCGCGGCTGCGGGACTGGACCCGGCTGGGGTATCGCGCGGGCGGCCGGGTGCGCATGGCGCCCCCGGTGGGTGTGTTGCGGGCCGCCGCGCGGGCGGGGCTGAAGGCTCCCGTCGATGCCGATTTCCGGAGCTGGGCGTCGGCCCGGTGGGGCGAGACGGCGGCCGAGGGCATGGCCAATATGGTCAGCGTCGTCACCTACGACGCCGACACCGGCCGGTTGTCGGCCGCGTTCGTGTGGGGGCTGTTCCAGCGCATTTCGGGCCCGCATCTGCCCGCGGTGCGGTGGGTGCGCGGCGGCTGGCAGCGCACGATCGATCGGATGGCGGCGCGCGCCGCCGAGCTGGGTGTGCGCATCGAAACCGGTTCCCGCGTCGAGGAATTGCCCACCGGCGGCCCGGTCATCGTGGCCACCGACCTGCATGCGGCGCGCACCCTGCTGCGCGACGACACGCTCACCGGGATCAGCGGATACGCGGCGCTGCTGGATCTGGCCGTCTCCGCCGATCGCCGCGACCGGACGCTGGTGTTCGACCTGGACGAGGGTGCGTTCCACGAAAGCTATTCCATGCAGGACGATTCCGTCGCCCCGGCCGGTGAATCCCTGTACCAGTTGCAGATTCCGGTCCGCGCCGACGAGTCCCCCGCCGACGCGCAGCGGCGGCTGGAGAGCTTCGTCGATATCGTCGTCCCCGGCTGGCGCGACCGAACCACCTTCCGCCGCACCGCGACCGCGAAGGGCCGCACCGGCGCCCTCGACCTGCCCGGCCACACCTGGCGCGACCGGCCCGCCATCGATCGCGGCGACGGCGTCTACCTGGTCGGCGATATGGTCGCGGCCCCGGGCATGCGCGGCGAGATCGCCATCAACAGCGCCCTCATCGCGGCCGAACGCGCGGTCGCCAGCCTGCCGCAGTCCGACCGCGCACCCTCCGGCCAGCAGAGCGGAAACTAGCCCGTCACCCTCGCCGACGCGCGGTGAGCAGGTCGCGCACCAGCGTCTCGTATTCCCTTCGCAGCCGCCGGTATTCGGCGTCCAGTGCGGGGACGGCGCGAGCCAGTGCCGCGAACAGGTCGACGCTCTCGCGGCCGAGCTGTAATGCCTCTTCGCGTGGAGTCATCCCCGCGCAGGTCGGCAGGACCGCGCGCCGGGACCGCCACCCGCGCGCCCGGGGATGGTCGACCATCAACCGCGCCACCAGTATTCGGGCGTAGGCCGCGCTGGCCATCCGCTCCGAGGGTGTAACGCCCACGACGCCATCGATGTTCAGGCGATCCAGCTCCGGACCCGCGAATACCGCGCCGACCCGGTCCGGCCGACCGCCGGACGGGTCGGCCAGGTAGGCCGCGGCGAGTGCGGTGCGAGCATCGATCGTCGCGAAATACCGTGCGCCACTTGCCAACAGCGCGGGCACCGCCTCCTGCCCGAGCATCGACAGCGCATGGCAGGCCGCGGTCGCCTCGGTCGGGTACGAGTGCGGGTCGCGGCGCACGGCGCCGACATATCGCAGGAAGCAACGGAAGGCCCGATGGTAGGCCAGTCCGGTCCGAATCGTGGCGGCGCGCCCCTCGACGGTCCGCGCCCGCACCCACAGCTCGCGCGCCTTCTTCAGCCGATCGCCCGCGGTAGTCATATCGCCCCCTCGATGACCCCAGGCTAGCAATTGGTGCGGGCTCAGCGGTTCTGGGTGAAGACGCCGCCGAAGCGGGCGATGGCCGTGATGGCCAGTGCCAGCAGCGGTAGCGTCCACAGGGCGGTGCCGAGGCCGACTCGGTCGGCGAGGTGGCCGATCAGGGGTGGGCCCGAGACGTAGCCGAGCCAGCCGAGGGCGGAGACGGTGGCGATCGCGGAGCCGGAGTTGGGGCCGGGGTCGGCTCGTCCGGCGGCGCTGAAGGCGCTCGGAACGATCAGGGCCAGACCGATTCCCATGGCGGCGAAGCCGAGCAGGGCCGGAATCGGTTGGGCGACAAGCAGAGCCGTTGTCATGCCGAGCGCGAAGACCGTGGACAGCGCGGGGAGCAGGCGGTCGATGCGGAATCGGCGCTCCAGAATCGTGCCGCCGAGGCGGACGGCGACCATGGCCAGGGCGTAGGCCGCGTAGCCGAGGCCGCCGAGCGCCGGGCCCGCGCCCAGGTCGTCGCGCAGATAGTTGGCCGACCAGTCCGCAGCGGCGCCCTCGCACAGCATCGACGCGAAAGCGATGCCGCCCAGGATCGCAACCAGCGGGGACAGGCGCGAACGGCGAGGCGGCCGGGTCCCGCGGGGCCGCGCGCCGTCGGCGAGCATGGCGCGCGACAGCCATCCGATCACCGCGACCGCCACCACACCCAGCACGAACAGCTGCGCGGTCAGCCCGAGGCCCGCCGCCACCGCGCCCGCGCCGATCAGGGCGCCGAGGAAGCCGCCGATGCTCCACAGGCCGTGCAGCCGCGCCATGATCGCCGTGCCCGCCGCCCGTTCCACCGTGACGGCCTGGGTGTTCATCGCGACATCGAGCGCCCCCTGGAACAGCCCCCACACCGCGAGCGCCCCGAACAGCAGCACCGGCGAATCGGCCAGTCCCACAGCCACACCGCCGATCGCATACCCGACGACGGACACCCGGATCATGCGACGGCTCCCCAGCCGCGGCAGCAGCGCCCCCGAGGCCACCATGGCCAGCACCGACCCGATCGGCGCACCCAGCAGCGCGGTGCCCAGCGCGCCGTCGCTCAACCGCAACTCCGCCTTGATCTGTGGAATGTGCGCCGTCCACGAGGCGAACAGCAGGGCGTGCACCAGAAAGGTCACCGCCACCGAGACCTGTACGGCCCCAGACGTTTTCGGCTCGGCGGCGACGGCGCAGCGGTCAGACACGATGCACCTCGATACCGTCGGCCTCCAGTGCCGCGACCGCGTCCGGCGGTGCGTCGGTATCGGTGACCACGATATCGATCGCGGAGGTCGCGCACACCACGGCCAGTGCCGTGCGGGCGAACTTGGCCGAATCGAGGAGGGCGACGGTCCGGGCGGCCGCCGCCATGCCGGCGCGTTTGACCGCCGCGTCCTGGAGGTCGTAGGCGGTCACACCGCGGCGCGGGCTGAATCCGCAGCAGGTCAGCAGCATCGTGTCGCAGCGCAGGGCGGCCAGGTTCTGCTCCACCATAGGCCCGACCAGCGTCGACTCGCCCGGTCGCACGGTGCCGCCCGGCAGCAGCAGCTGTATCCGCGGGGCGGCGGCCAGCACGGTGATCGCGTGCACGGCAAGCGGAATCACGGTGAGCCGCCGCGCGCTCAGTGCCTGCGCGGCGGCCGAACCCGTTGTGCCGCTGTCGAGTATCACCGACTCACCGTCCGCGATCAGCGCCGCGGCGGCCGCGGCAATGCGCGCCTTCGCCTCCACCCGCTCCAATTCCCGCATGGCATAGGGCATTTCCTCGCCGCGCGGCAGGGCGCTCACCGCGCCGCCGCGCACCCGCCGCAGCACCCCCGCCTGTTCCAGTTCGGCCAGATCACGCCGGATGGTGACCTCCGAGGTCGCCAGTGCGCGAGCCAGTTCGGTGACGGTGACCCGCTCCGAGGCCCGCAGGGCGCGGACGATGTCCGCGTGCCGATTCTCCGCTACAGCCATACCCATAACGTACATCAAGGGTGATCATTCGAAAGAATCTTATGATCAGTTCTAAGTCTCGGCCGGGTCCCTACGGCGCCTCAGGCTTGCCCGAGTCGGAGACGTCGAAATGCGGTGGAAGCGGCGCGGCGCCGGTGAC
This sequence comes from Nocardia terpenica, assembly GCF_013186535.1. NCBI lineage: Bacteria > Bacillati > Actinomycetota > Actinomycetes > Mycobacteriales > Nocardiaceae > Nocardia > Nocardia terpenica. The sequence continues at coordinate 439,534 of NZ_JABMCZ010000004.1, read as the reverse complement.
CGTGCGCACGACCTGGGCGGCCACCTCCGCCAGCTTGATATTGCGGCGCTGCGATGCCTGCCGCAGGACGTCGAACGCGGCGTCGCGGTCGCACCCGCGGCGGCCCATCACGATGCCCAGGGCCTGATCGATCACCGAGCGGGACGCCAGGGCCTGCCGCAGTTGCGCGGTCAGCGCGGCCTGGCGGGCGCGATCGACCGCCGCCGACAGCACGACGGTGAGATATCCGGCCGCCTGCCGGGTCGAGGCATCGAATCCGTGCGACCGGGCGGAGTACAGGTTGAACGCGCCGATCACGGTCTCGTTCGACCACATTGGTCGGCTGTAGATGGAGCGCACCCCGTGCGCCAGCATCCGGGCCGGATAGTCGCCCCAGCGCTGTTCGCCCGCCACATCGGGCACCCACACCGGCTGTTCGCCCCGGACCACGTCCCAGCACGGACCCACCCCGGCGTCGCACTGGACGGCGTCGACCACGGCCGTGCGCCCGCCCGCCGGGGCGATGGTCTCCGGAGCGCCCTCGTGATGCAGCGTGACCGCCGCCATCGGCCGCCCCGGCAGCAGGCGCGACGCGAGCAGCACGACCTCGCCGATCGCGGCCCTCGCCGAGCCGGACGAGGTCACGAGCGCGGACAACTCTCGCACCGTCTCCGCGAACAGGTCGGGGATATCGGCATCGCCCACCTCGAACCCTCGCCCGGGCATACCTCTTCCTACCACCTCGACAGCCGACTCATCACCGCTTCGCACTACGAGAACTTTTCGTACCCAACGAATTTCGATAACGACAGGGATGCTGGGCGGGAGATCGGGCGATGAGCGGCCGCGGCGATAGACTGAGGCCGTGAAGAACTCGCGCCGAGGTCCCTCGGCCGCGGGCTACGGCATCGTCGCGATCGGCTCCTCGGCGGGTGGGGTCGGCGCACTGATCCGGCTGCTGAGCGGCCTACCGATGCTGCTCCCGGTACCGGTCGTCGTCGTACAGCATCTGAACCGGCAGCACGACACCATCATCGCCGAGGTCCTGAACCGCAAGTCCGCGCTCCCGGTCGCCCTGGCCGAGGCCGGGATGCGGATCGCGCCGGGCGCCGTCTACATCGCGCCGCCGAACTTCCACCTGCTGGTCGGCCGGGGCGGCATGCTCATGCTGTCCAGCGGCGCCCTCGTGCAATTCGTCCGTCCCTCTGCCGATCTGCTGTTCTGCTCGATCGCCGAGGCATACGCCCACCACGCCATCGCCTGCGTGCTGACCGGGTCCGGCAGCGACGGCGCGCGGGGGGTCGACGCGGTCAAGGCCCGGGGCGGGACGGTCATCGTGCAGGACCCCGACGAGGCCGAATTCCGGGGTATGCCCGACGCCGCCGTGCGGACCGGCGCGGCGGATCTGATCCTGCCGCTGGCCGAGATCGCCGACGCCATCGGGGGTTTGGTCGAGGAGCGCGAGCCGTGACAGAGGCCGACGGTGAGATCGCAAGTGAGTGGCGACAATTCGCCCGCGAGCGGGAGCGCGCGGCCCGTGCGGCCGCCATCGCCCGCAGATACGAGCAGCAGGCCGACCGGCCGGTGGCGTCGATGCGACCGTTCCGCCTCCGCATGGCGCAGTTGCACCGCGCCATGGAGGCCCGCCACTACGCCTGCGCCCGCCTGCACCGGCAGTACGCGCTGCGCCTGCAACGCTGGCGCGCGGCCGGAATCGCCGAGCGGCGGCCGTTGTTCATGGGCACGGTCGCCGACCAGCTCGGCATGACCAGCGCCGTGGTCACCCTGTTCACCGAGAACCGGCAGGAACTGCTCACCGCGGCCTCGGACGGGATCGCCCGCACCGCCCACGATCTCGAGGCCGTCCTCGGCCGCGGCCCGGCGCGGGACGCGTTCGTCGGCGGGGAAGTGCTGGTCGGCACGCGCGCCGAGCTGATCGACCAGTGGACCGAATACGGTTCGGCGGTCGCCGAACTGGGGGTCAACGCCGTGGTGGCGGTTCCGCTGGCGTCGATGTCGCGGCGGGTCGGCGCCCTGTGCGCGTTCTCCTCGCACCGGGCGCCCGCCGGGGTCACCACCACCGCCGACCGCGTCGCCGACGCCCTGGCCAATTCCGTCCTGCTCGGCGCCCACGACACCCGCGACGACGGGATCACCCCGCGCGGCACCCTGTTCGACGAGGCCGACTACCTCGACGCGGTGAATCAGGCCGCGGGTGTGCTGTCGGTGCGCCGCCACTGCACCGTCGACGCGGCGCTGGCGCTGCTGCGAGCGAGGGCCTATACGACGAACGTGCCGCTGCCCGAGTTGGCCCGGAAGATACTCGATGGGACCTCCGAACTCTGATCGGTGCGCGACGCGCGGAATCGACCGCTCGAGCAGGTACGTTGTCGATGTGGACCATCAGGAGAATGCGCCGGACCCCGGCTTCGAGGACATCCTCCAGTACGTCAAGGAGACGCGGGGCTTCGACTTCACCGGTTACAAACGCAGCAGCCTCATGCGCCGGGTCGACCGCCGCACCTCCCAACTCGGCATCGAGGACTACTCGGAGTATCTCGATGTGCTCCAGGCGAATCCGGACGAGTTCGTGGCCCTGTTCAACACCATCCTGATCAATGTGACCGGATTCTTCCGCGACGCGGACGCCTGGGAGTTCATCCAGACCGGCGTGGTTCCGATGCTGCTGGCCGAGCGCGGCCCCGACGAGCCGGTGCGGGTGTGGTGCGCCGGCTGCGCCTCCGGGGAGGAGGCGTACGGCCTGGCCATCGTGCTCGCCGAGGCGCTGGGCATCGACGAATTCCGGCGGCGCGTCAAGATCTACGCCACCGATGTCGACGAGGAGGCGCTGGCCGTCGCCCGGCACGCCACCTATACCGAGAAGGAGGTGTCCCCGGTCGGCCCGAACCTGATTCAGCGGTATTTCGAGCCGGCGGGCACCCGCTATTGCTTCCGCAAGGATCTGCGTCGCTCGGTGATCTTCGGCCGCAACGATCTCGTGCAGGACGCGCCCATCTCCCGGATCGATCTGCTGGCGTGCCGCAACACCCTGATGTATTTCAACGCGGAAACGCAGAGCAAGATCCTCGACAAATTTCATTTCGCCCTGGCGCCCCGGGGTCTGCTGTTCCTGGGCAAGGCCGAGATGCTGCTCAGCCACAACCGCACCTTCGATCCGGTGGACCTCAAGCGGCGGGTATTCCGGAAGGTGCCGACCTCCCGGGTCGATATCGGGTCGATATTCGGGCGCACCATGACTCCGGATCCGCGGGAACCGGATGAGGCGGAGGTCCTGCGCGGCCTGGCATTCGCGGCGGGGCCGGTGGCGCAGGTGGTGCTCGGCCACGATGACGCGCTCGCCGCGGTCAATGATCAGGCCAAGCATCTACTCGGCCTGAACGACCGCGAGATCGGGCGGCCGCTGCGAGATCTGGAGCTGTCCTATCGCCCGGTCGAGTTGCGCGGCTACATCGATCAGGTCCGCGCCGAGCGCAGGGCGGTGCGCATCAAGGACATCGAGTGGCAGCGCGGCCCGGGTGAGGTGCTCGCGCTCGAGGTGCACGTCTATCCGCTGTCGGTCGACGACGCGACCGCGGGCATCTCGGTGGTCTTCCACGACGTCACCTCGAACCGCCGCCTGCTCACCGACCTCGATCGCGCCAATCGGCAGCGCGAGTCGGCCTACGAGGAATTGCAGTCGACGAACGAGGAACTCGAAACCACCAACGAAGAACTGCAATCCACCAACGACGAGTTGCAGACCATCAACACCGAACTGCGCGAACGCAGTAACGAGCTCGACGAGGTGAACGGATTCTTCGGCTCGATCATGAGTTCGTGGTTCGCGGCGGTCATCGTGGTCGACACCTCCCTGCGCGTCGTCGTCTGGAACGCGGGCGCGGAGAACCTGTGGGGGCTGCGGCCGGAGGAGGCCGAGGGCGAGCATCTGCTCAATCTCGACATCGGTCTGCCGGTGGCGGAGTTGCGCCCGCTGGTGCGCCCGGCGCTGTCGGAACCGCAGTACCAGAACGAGATCCGGCTCGAGGGCGTGAACCGCCGCGGGCGGCCGGTCACCGTCCGCGTGGTCTGCACCTCGCTGCGGGAGCGCTCGGGCTCGCCGACCGGAGCGATCCTGGTGATGGAGACGATCGAACCGAACACCGCGCCGGATTAGGGGCTTTTCACCCTTGCGGCGCCGAGTGCGGATGTGCGACAACGGTGTTTGTGCGTCCGTTCGACGTCGATCTGTTCCTGTCCTACAACCACGACGCCGATCGGGCCCTGGCCCCCGCCGTGCAGCGGGGGCTCACCCACCTGGCGAAGCCGTGGAATCAGCCGCGCGCGCTGCGCGTTTTCCGCGACCGCACCGATCTGGCCGCCGCCCACGACCTCACCGCCGAGATCGAGAACGCGCTGCGGCGCGCCCGATTCTTCCTGCTGCTGGCCTCCCCGCAGGCCGCGGCCTCGCCGTGGGTCGCGCGGGAGATCGCCTACTGGCAGCGCTACCGTTCCCCGGAGACCTTCCTCATCGCCGTCACCTCCGGTGTGGTCGCCTGGCGCGGAAACGATTTCGACTGGAACGTCACCACGGCGCTGCCGCGGTCGCTGAGCGGCTGGTTCGCGCGCGAACCGATCTGGGAGGACCTGAGTTTCGCGCACGATCGGGACAAGCAGTCGCTGCGCTACGGCGAATTCCGCAGCGCGGTGGCCTCTTTGGCCGCTCCGGTGCGCGGGGTGCCCAAGCAGGAGCTCGACAGCGAGGACGTGCGCCGCCATCGGATCGCGACCCGGCTGGCCCGGGCCGCCGTGGCCGGGCTGACGATGCTGCTGGTCGGCGCGCTCGTGCTCGCCGGGGTGGCGGCGGTCCAGAAGAACACCGCCGATCGCCAGGCGCGGCTGGCGTTGTCGCGGCAGCTGGCGGCCACCGCCGACAGCCTGCTGCCCACCAATGTGCGGTCGGCGCTGCTGCTGGCGGTGCGCGCCTACCGCATCGACGCCAATCCGCAGACCCTGGGCGCGCTGCTGCGGGCGGATACGGCCAGTCCCGCGCTGGTGCGCTACCTGCCCGCGGGGGCGGCGGTGCAGACGCTGGTGGGGTCGGCCGACGGGTCGGCGATCGCGGCGGGTCTGGCCGACGGGCGGGTCGAGCTCTGGAGGCGAAATCGCCTGTCGCAGCCGGTGTTCGCCGCGACGCTGCACGGACCGGTGAGCGGCGTGGCGGTCGATGCCGACGGCGGTGTGCTCGCCGCCACCGACGGGAGTTCCGTCGTGCTGTGGCACGCCGACGGTCACCTCGCGACCGTTGCGCACCCGCCGGGGCAGCAGCCCGACGCCGTCGCGGTCTCCCCCTCCGGGGCGGTCGCCGCGGTCCACGGCCGCAGCCCGGGATTCGAGACGCCGAAATCGATGAGCATCGTCGACACCGCGACCGGCTCCGTCCGCGCGGTACAACCCGCGAGCAACACCAGCTCCGGGACCTCGCTGGTCCTGCCGACCGACGACGAGGCGCTGATCTTCGACCCCGGGGACGGCACGTGGGAGCGCCGACGAATCGCCGACTGGTCGGTACTGGCGGCCTCGACCGTGGGTTTCGGCGTGCACCAGCAGGGCGGGCGCCCCTCGGGCAACGGGCAGTTCCTCACCGGATCGAACGGTTCCTCGACCATTCCGGTGTGGCAGACCACCGGCCCGACCGACCCCGACCACCCCGCATTCACCGCCCTGGCGGATATCACCCGGGCGTCCGCGCTCACGTTGAGCCGGGACGGGTCCGCGCTCGCGGTCGCCGACGGCGGCGACATCTACCTCGCACCGGTCGCCCCCGCGAACGCGATCGTCCCGGCCGCCCCGATCGTCGGTGGATTCGACAGCCCCACGCCGGGACCCGTGCGCGCACCGACCGTGCACCTGCACGGCACCCCGCCCGTGACGGCCACCCCGCTGCTCGACTTCCTCGGTGACGATCGGAACCTCTTGTCGGCCACGGGTGCTCAGATCGCGCTGTGGAATCTCGACCAGGTGGATCGGCTGAGCCACACCAGCCCCATGAGCATGGGATCCCTCGACGACTGCGGCGGCTGCGGCGACCCGACCGTCTCGATCGCGCCGGACGACTCCGCCGCCGCCATCGTGAGCGCCGCCAGCACCAGAACCATCGTGGCGCCGCTGGCGGGGTCCGCGCACCCTGCGGCGAATCTGCCCGCCGTCCACGGGATTCCGCTGTGGACCACCGACAGTCGGCTCACCCTCGTGGCCGACGAGTCCGCTCCGACCCGTGGGGGCTCCGTCGACATCCTGCCGGGCGGCGACGGGACCGTCCCGATCCTCGCCGCCGATCGCACCGCCGACGGCGCCACCGTCCTGGCCCTCGACGACCGCGGTGACGTGTTCGCGCGCGACGCCCGGACCGGCGCCCTGCGCCACCTGCTGCCCGGCCCGCTGCACGGCACCGCCGACAATCTCGTCGACGGCGCCGTCGACGCGCGCGCCGGATTGGTCGTGCTCGTCGGAAACGACGGGGTGGCAACGGTTTACGACGTCGTCACCCATCGCCCACCGCACACCGTCCCCGGCCACGACGTCGCGCACGTGGCCTTCGCGGGCAGCCAGCTCCTGGTCATGCGCGCCTCCGGGTCGCTCGAGGTATGGAACAACACCGGGTCGCGGCCGATCCGGACCATCGGCGGGGACGGCAACGACCGGCGGCCACCGATCCCCGATCACACCGGCACGCTGGTGGCCCGCGACCGGTTGGACGGAACCATCGTCCTCACCGACACCGCCACCGGCACCACCCTCGACACCCTCCCCTACACCTCGCCGACCCGGCCCACCAAGGTCGGGGTCGCCTTCTCCCCCGACGGCCGCTATCTGGTGAGCGCGAACATCGACCTCGACACCATGGACACCGGAACCCTGATCCAGCGCGACATCTCACCCGATGGACTCATCCGCGACGCCTGCGCCGCCGCGGCCTCCGAATTCACCGACGACGAATGGCGAGCACTCGTGGGCACCGGCCAACCACACGTCGACTCGTGCCGGTGAGGGTCGCGCGGACCCGTCGTCCGCCCAGGCGTCGTTGGGTGACAATACAATTTGCGTTTTACACGGTCCGCGCGAAACGGCCGGGCCGGGGAATACGAGGCCGATCATGAATTTTCGGGATCGAATCAGCGCCGCGGGGCCGAAGCGGCTGCTGTCGCTGGATGGCGGGGGGATTCGGGGGGCGCTGAGTCTCGAGGTGCTGGCCGAGCTGGAGCGGCTGTGCCGGGAGCGGCTGGGGGCGGACGAGAACTTCGTGCTCGCCGACTATTTCGACTACATCGGGGGTACCAGCACGGGGGCGATCATTGCCGCGGGGCTGGCCTGCGGGATGCCGGTGGACCGGTTGCGACGGCTCTACACCGAGCACGGCCGCGAGATGTTCGACCGGGCCTTTCTCGCCCGGCGACTGCGCTACCGCTACGACAGCTCCCGCCTGCAGGCGCTGCTCCAGCACGAATTCGGGGCCACGACCACCTTCGGCGACGACCGACTGCGCACACTGCTGATGATCGTGCTGCGCAACGCCAGCACCGACTCGCCGTGGCCGCTGTGCAACAACCCGCACGCGAAATACAATGCGCCCGACCGCAAGGACAACAATCTCCAGCTGCGGCTGTGGCAGCTGGTGCGGGCCAGCACCGCCGCCCCCGTCTACTTCCCGCCCGAGGTGGTCGAGGTCGGCGACCAGGAATTCGTCTTCGTCGACGGCGGCATGACCATGTACAACAATCCGGCGTTCCAGCTGTTCCTGATGGCCACGCTGGGCGCCTACGGGCTGCGGTGGCCGACCGGGGAGGACCGGATGCTGGTGGTGTCGGTGGGCACCGGCACCGCGCCCAAGGACAACGACCGGCTGCGGCCCGGGGATATGAACCTGCTGTTCAACATTCCCTCCATTCCGGCCGCGCTCATGGTCGCCGCGCAGTACGAGCAGGACATGCTGTGCCGGGTGTTCGGCCGCTGCCGCCACGGCGCGGTCCTCGACCGCGAGATCGGCGACCTGCGCGGCGACGACGACGGGCTGCCCGGCCCCCGGCACTTCACCTACCTGCGCTACAACGCCGAACTGACCCCGAAGGGCCTGGCGGAGTTGGGACTACCGGACATCGACCCGGCCGGGGTGCAGAAGCTGGACTCGGTGGACCACATCGACGAGCTGCGCCGCATCGGGCGGCGGGTGGCCGGGCGGATCACCCCGGAGCATTTCGAGGGGTTCTGGTGAACGCTCCGCTGTGCTTCGTGCTCATGCCGTTTCGCACCAAGAGCGAGGCCGGGGTGACCGTCGAATTCGACGAGGTGTACCGCCGGATTCTGGAACCGGCGGTCACCGCGGCGGGGCTCACCTGCCTGCGCGCGGACGAGGATCAGGTCGCGGCGGTCATCCACAAATCCATGTTCGAGCGAATCCTTTTGTGCCCGTTCGCCGTCGCCGACCTCACCATGGCCAATGCGAACGTCTTCTACGAGCTCGGCATCCGGCACGCCGTGCGGCCGTGGAGCACGATCCTGGTGTGCGCGCGCGGATTCCGGCTCCCCTTCGATCTGATGCCCGCGCCGGTGCTGCGCTACCCCATCGACGAGCGCGGCGGCCCGGTCGACGACGACGCCGTCCGGGCCGAGCTGATCACCCGGCTCACCCGGGCGCGGGCCGACGAGAGCACCGACAGCCCGCTGTTCGATCTGTTCGACACCCTCGGCGCGCCCGACACCTCGCGGCTGGGCCGCGAGGGCTTCGAGGCCCGCGTCCGGACGACCGAGACGCTGCAGCAGCGCCTGCGGGTGGCGCGCACGGTGGCCGAGGTGGCGCGGGCGCGCGTCGACGTCGACGCGGCCGGTGGTTCCGACGACGCGATCGCCATCGAACTGCTCATGGTCTACCGGCGACTGCGGCAGTGGCAGGCGATGGTCGATCTCATCGCCGGGTTCCCCCGGCATCTGCGGGGCAACACGCTGGTGCGCGAGCAGGACGCGCTGGCGCGCAACCGCCTCGATCCCGGCAGTCCCGCCGCCGAATTGGCACTCGAGCAGTTGTGCCGCGACGCCGGACCGTCGGCGGAGACGCTGGGTCTGCTCGGCCGCGTCTACAAGGACCGCTGGCTGGCGGCGGGGTCGTCGCCGCGCGGGCGCGGACTGCTGAACAAGGCCATCGCCACCTATCAGCGCGGCTTCGAAACCGATTGGCGCGACCCGTATCCCGGCATCAACGCCGTCCACCTGATCTGGCTCACCGACCCGCGCGACGAGCGGCTGGGCGAGCTGATGCCCGTGGTGGAGTACAGCACCCGCCGCCGCATCGCGGGCGGCAGCGACGACTACTGGGACTACGCCACCATGATGGAGCTGGCGATCTACCGCGACGACTCGGCCGCCGCGCTGGACTGGCTGGAACGCGCCCTGGCCACCGATCCCGGTCCGATGGAGGCCGAGTCCACGCTGCACACCGTCTTGCGCGTGCGCGACCATCGCCCATCCCCGACCATGGCATGGGACATTCTGATAGCGGCGCTGCGCGAGGCCGCCGCGGACCCACCGACGAAGGACGGCCCATGACGACCGGCCCCGAACAGATCAGCGTCGACCGCACCGACGATCTGGGGCGGAGCCTGGCCGCCCATCGCATTCCGCTCGGACGGCCGGTGCTGGTGGTGATCGGCGGGGCCGCAGGGCTGTCGGAGACGGTGTCCTCGCCGGTGGCCGCGCTGTTCTCGGCGCTGGCGCCGGAGCTGGACCGGCTGCGGGCCGTGGTCGTCGACGGCGGCACCGATTCCGGGGTGATGCGCATCCTGGGCCGGGCGCGCGCCGCCGCCGGGGCGAGCTTCCCGCTGGTCGGCGTCGCCGCCGCGGGCACGGTGGGCCCGGCCGGGACCGAAACCGTCACCGCCCCGGCCGAACCCGGCCACACCCACCTGGTGCTGGTGCCCGGCGACAGCTGGGGCGACGAATCGCCGTGGCTGTCGGCGACGGCCGACGCGGTGGCCGGTGCGCGGCCGTCGGTCACGCTGCTGGTCAACGGCGGCTCCATCACCCTCGGCGACGCGCTCACCAGCCTCGCCGCCCGGCGGCCGCTGCTCGTGGTCGACGGAACCGGCAGGGCCGCAGACGATATCGCCCGCGCGCACGCGGCGGGGACCGTCGCCGAATCGGTGGGCGCCATCGCCGCCTCACCCCTCACCCACGTCCTGTCCATCCACCGGCCGCGGGAGATCGTCGCCGCGATCACCGCCATGCTCGCTCCCGCGTGAACGGCGGCATCGGCGCGGCAGCACACCTTCGGCTTACTCGAGAATCAACAGGCTCCCGTTGGGCACCATGGTGAGTCCCGCCGGATCGACCCTGCCGACCACCGGTCCGGCGCAGTTGCGGCCCGCATGCACCTCGACCACTTTGTCGGTGGTATTGCCGACGATGGTCTGGAAAGAGTTGCCGGTGTCGATGCACCCGGTCGGGTTCTGGTAGACCTTACCGTTGATGCTCACCTCGCCCGTCGCTGCCTGCGCGGGACCGGCCGCCAGCACTGCGAAGGCCCCGGCCGCCGCGACTGCGGCGACCCACCCAGCGGTACGAATCATCAAATCCTCCACATCGTTTCAGCTATCTCCCCGCCGACAGGCTACTCGGTCACTCGTCCATGGGCACCGGGCTCGAGACGAACGGTCTCGATTCCGCGTTTCGTGCTCGTAGCCCTCGGGTAGTCCTTTCCAAGTGGCTCTCTTCGTCCATGCCGTGCGCACGATGTGCGGGGGGCCGAGTGGGTCGGGTTGTCGTGGGTCGCTTGGTGGATGGCTAGGAGAAGAGGGTGGCAGTTGTACTCGTGCTGCGCGCACGCGGGCTCGGTGATCTCCTCACCGCGGTCCCGGCTCTTCGTGCGCTGCGACGGGCCAGGCCACAGGATCACATCGCGCTGGCCGCACCGCATCGGCTGAAACCGATCGTCGATCTGATCGCATCGGTCGACGAGATGGTGCCGACCGCCGATCCGGAGAGCATGCGCTGGGACGGCGAGCCTCCGGCACTGGCGGTGAACCTGCACGGTGCGGGCGCCGAGGGGATCGTGGAGCTGGCGAAGACGAATCCCGCGCGGATCCTGACATATCGCAATCCGGCGTTCCCGGAACTCGACGGGCCGCACTGGCAGCACGAGATGCACGACGTGGACCGGTGGTGTCACCTGCTGGAGTCCGACGGCATCGCGGCCGATCGCCGCAATCTCGGGCTGGTGCCGCCGGTGGCGACCACCAGCCACCGCAACAGCGTGGTCGTGCACGCGGGCGCGGGCGCTCCGGCGCGGCGCTGGCCGCCCGAGCGGTTCGCCGCAGTGGTGCGGCATCTGCTGGTGCAGGGCCGCGAGGTGGTGCTCACCGGCGACGAATACGAGCGCGAGATCGCCCTGGGCATCGCCGCGCGCGCCGGGCTGCCGCACCGGCAGGTACTGGCCGGGCAGCAGAACCTCATCGAGCTGGCGGCGGCTGTCGCCGAGGCCACGCTGGTGGTCTGCGGCGATACCGGTGTCGCGCATCTGGCCACGGCGTTCGGCACCCGGACCGTGCTGCTGTTCGGGCCCACCCCGCCCAGTTTCGCCGGGCCGCCGCCGCATCTGCTGAATCGGCACGTGGTGCTGTGGGCCGGGCGCGTCGGCGATCATCATGGCGCCGAACCGGATCCGGGGCTGCTCGAGATCGAGGTGTCCGACGTGGTGGACGCGGTGGACCGGCAGTTGAACAAGCGGCAGTGGCCGGGCGTGGACCGCCGCCGCCCCGCCTACCGCCGGGTGGGCTGAGCGCCCGAGGTTTCGGTGGCGTCGGCCGCCTCCGACAGGGCCGCCGCGTAGGCGGCGAGCGCGCTCGGCCAGAACTGTTCGAGATAGTCGCGCGCGTCGGCCAGGCCGCGGGGGTCCAGGGAATAGAGCCGCCGGTTGCCGTGCGGGCGCATCATCACCAGCCGCGCCTCGCGCAGCACCCGCAGATGTTGCGACACCGCCGAACTGGTGACCCCGACGGTCGCCGCGAGCTCGCCGACCGATCTCGGGGCCTGCGGCAGCGCCTCGAACACCGCCCGGCGGGTCGGGTCCGCGAGGGCGACGAGGGCTCGGACTCCGTTAGTGGGCACTAATGCAGAGTGCCGCGCCCGGCGATCGAGATCAAGCGGTCGGGTCGCCGATATCTGCGCCGGTCCAGGGTAAATCGCCTGGCCACGAGCCTGTCGGCGATCGACCCGCGTACCCGATGGCACCGATGTGACGGTAACAACACGATTAAGGTGCGGCGCGCCTGCTCCCGTATGTTCGCCACATGCCCGTGATCGTTTCGTTACCTTCGCACCGGGCTCGCCGCGCCGCTCAGGCGGTGGCGATGACCGCGGTGGTGGGCGCCTCGCTCGGCGTGCTGGGCGCCGCGGACCGGCACAGCGCCGGGGCGGCACCCGGACTCGCCGCCCGCCAGCACACCCTGGCCGAGGTTCCGGCCGCCGCGGAGCCGACGCCCGCCGGGCCCGCGCCCGTGCCCGCCGCGATGCCCGCGCCGGAGCCGCTGGCCAAGATGGCCCGCGACTTCCACCCGCGCACGGTGCGGCCCGTCGCCGGGGTGCTCACCTCCGGCTTCGGCATGCGCTGGGGCGAGTTGCACGCCGGGATCGACTTCGGTGAGGCGCTGGGCACGCCTATCGCGGCCGTCACCGACGGCGTGGTCGTCGAGGCCGGGCCCGCTTCGGGATTCGGCCTGTGGGTGCGGGTCCAACAGGACGACGGCACCATCGGGGTCTACGGACACGTCAACGACATTCTGGCCACCGTCGGCCAGCAGGTCCGCGCGGGCGACATCATCGCCACCGTCGGCAACCGCGGCTTCTCCACCGGCCCGCACCTGCACTACGAGGTCTGGGCGGGCGAGGGCGGCGAGAAGCTGGACCCGCTCCCCTGGCTGGAGGGCCGCGGAATCCCGGTCGGTCAGCCGCAGGACTAGATCCTCATCCCGCAGTACTAGGGGCGAATGGCACCGGCGGGGGACGTGACCTGCGAGTCCGCGATCCTAGCGTCGTCGCATGACCTCACTTGCTGTGCTTTCCTCCGGCCGCCGCTGGCATCGGCCACTGCTGTGGGTGACCGGCATCATGGCGGCGCTCGTGGTGTTCAGTCTGTGCGCCATGGTCGTCGACCATCGCCGCGTTCTCGACGAATCGGTGTGGCTCAAGCCCGCCAAGTTCGGGCTGGCCTTCACCCTCTACACCGGGACGCTGGCGTGGCTACTGTCGTTCCCGCACAAGGGATCCCGTATCACCTGGTGGCTGGGGACCGTGTTCGCGGTGACCGGTGTGATGGATGTCGGGTTCATCGTGGTGCAGGCCGCGCGCGGCACCTTCAGCCACTTCAACCACGAGACCGATGCGGTGAACCGGATCGGGCAGCTGGTGTTCGACTCCGGGGTGCCCGGATTGTTCTTCGCCAATCTGTGCATCGCGCTCATCCTGTGCTGGCAGCGGATTCTCGACCGGCCGTTCTCGCGGGCGGTGCACGCCGGGCTCGGGATCGCCGTGGGCGGAATGGCATTGATGTATCTGGTGGGCACCACCGGCAAGCAGACCGTGCACGATGCCACCGGGAAGCCGGTCCCGCTGACCGCCGGGCACACCGTGCTGCGTTCGCATCCGGTGGCGCGCGACGGCGGGCCGGGACTGCCGATCACGCACTGGAGCACCGTCGGCGGCGATATGCGGGTCCCACATTTCTTCGGGCTGCACGGAATTCAGGTGCTGCTGCTCGCGGCGATCGCGCTGGCGTGGGCGGGCCGCCGGTACCCGTGGCTGACCGAGCGGGTGCGGGCGCGGCTGATCGGGGTCCTGGCCCTCGGCTACGCCGCAATGGTGGCGCTGCTGCTGTGGCAGGCGCTGCACGCCCAGCCACTCACCCATCCCGACCGGACCACGCTGCTCGCCGCGGCCGCCCTGATCACCGCCACCGCACTCGCCACCGCCGCCGTGATCGCACTGGCCCGCCGGGCCGAGCACCCCACCCTCGCGCCGCCGCCCCAATTCGACACCACCGCAGCACTTCCGATCAGACGGTAACCGAGATACCCGTGGGCACAACGCTTTTCCTTGAAGCGACCACTCCGACGATCCCGTGCGTCACTCGTACGGTCCCGGTGCGTCATTCGTACGATCCGGGCGCGTCATTCGTACGATCCGGGCGCATCACTCGTACGATCCGGGCGCATCACTCGTACGATCCGGGCGCATCACTCGTACGATCCCGGCACATCCCTCCCATGTTCCCGGCACATCAGTCTCATAGTCCAGGCGCGTCACTCTCATGGTCCCGGCGTGCTTTTGGCCGGGACCTTACGGTGAGGTCCCGGCCAAAAGCACGCCGGGACCAGAGGGGGACGACGGCGCCGGGACCAGAGGGGGGCACCACCGGGATCGGAGGCGTGGCTTGTCGGCCTACTGCCCCCGGACGGAGCGGATGGCCGACACGATGGCGTCGAGATCGATGTCCAGGCTCGGGTCCTGCTGTTTGGCCTCGCGGAATTCCTGGACCAGGTCGTCGATGGTGCTGCGGCGGGCCAGGGTGATCAGTTCCTGGCGGACGTAGTCGCTGAGCGGCAGGCCGGTGGCCGCGGCGCGACGGGCCAGCATGCCCCAGGCGTCGGCGGGCAGGTCGTAGGTGTTGAGCAGGACCATGGCGTCGCTATCGATTTCCGGGCCCGGCTGGTCGGGGCGTTCGGCGTCGAGAAATTCCACCACGGTGTCGATGGGGACGCGTCTACCGGCCAGGGCCGTCAGTTCCCGGCGGATGTACGCCACCACCGGCATCCCGGCCGCGCGGGCCCGGCGACCCAGCACATCGGCGGTGGATGCGGGCAGATCCTCGATCTCGATGAGCGCCATAGCGGACACGGTAGGGGCACCATGATCGTTCGACAAGCGCACAGGCGCGGTCGGCGCGCGGTTCAGGGCAACAATTCGGTATCGGCCCGGCATCCGCACCCGGATCCGCGTCAGCGCAGCCGCTCGGCGTCCTTGGTCAGCTTCACCAGCGTCGCGGTCAGCTCCGACAGTTCGACGGCCCCGGCCCCCTCGGCCACGGCCGTGGCCACATCCTCGGCGGCGCAGCGGGCGGCGAACCAGCGGTCCGCCAGATCGGCCGCCTCGGCGGCGCTGAGCACCACCGCGTCCTCGGGAATTCCGGTGCCCTCCAAGCCCTTCCGATGCTCGTAGGCGCGCTGGCGGCAGGACTGCCGGCAGTAGCGGCGGCGGCGCCCCAGCTCGGATTCGTCGACCTGACGCCCGCACCACAAACAGGACTGCACACGACGCATGAGCCGACACCTTAACGGGAACCCGCCCCGCCCGTCCCGGGGCACGCCGAATTCCCCTGCCACCGGTCGCACGGGGAGCCGATGTGACCCGCTACCGTATTTCCGACTAAAATGACAGGGTTGACCGTCGCCGGGAACTGAACTAATGCAAGGCGCGTTCACACTTGTGTTGGAGCGTTGCCGACAGGCTAGAGAGGACCGCACACCATGGCAGATCGCGTACTCCGAGGCAGCCGGCTCGGAGCGGTGAGCTACGAGACCGACCGCGACCACGACCTGGCGCCGCGTCGGGTGGCGCGGTACCGGACCGAGAACGGCGAGGAGTTCGATGTTCCCTTCGCCGATGACGCCGAGATCCCCGCGACCTGGCTGTGCCGCAACGGCCAGGAGGGCATCCTGATCGAGGGCACCACCCAGGAGCCCAAGAAGACCAAGCCCCCGCGCACCCACTGGGACATGCTGCTGGAGCGACGGTCCAAGGATGAGCTCGAGGAGCTGCTGCAGGAACGTCTGGAGCTGCTGAAGACCCGCCGCGGGCGCTAGTTCGCACCACGATGAAGGCTCCCTCGCATTCGTGCGAGGGAGCCTTCGCCGTTTCGGCTACAGCTCCGACAGCGCCTCCGCGACAGCATCACGCACATCGGCGGCGGTCGGCATCGGCCGCGCCTGCTCGGCGGCCAGTTCCGCCAGCGACACCATGTCCACGTCCGGGAGGCCGCAGGCGGTGAAGTCGCGGAACGGGCGCATGTCGGGGTCGACGTTGAGGGCGAAGCCGTGGCTGGTGACGCCGCCGCGGATGCGCAGGCCGATGGAGGCCACCTTGCGGTTGTCGGGGGTCCAGACGCCGACCAGGCTCGGCGCGCCGGGCGGAGTGTCGCGGCGCTGGGCGGGAAATCCCAAGGCGGCCAGGGCCGCGACCAGACCGTTCTCCACCCAACGCACGATGTCGACCGGGCCGCGGTCGCGCAGGCTCACCACCGGGTATCCGATGAGCTGGCCCGGCCCGTGATAGGTGGCCAGCCCGCCCCGGTCCACCGGGACGAGCGGAATGTCGTCGCCCACCGGGAGATCCGCGAGCGGGGTGGTGCGGCCGTAGGTGATGACCGGCGGATGCTCCAGCAGAAACAACCGGTCGCCCACTTCCCCGGCCCGCCGCTGTAGCACCCACTGCGTCATATCGTCGATAGCCTGCTGGTAGGGCACCAGCCCCAGGTCGATCCGCTGCACCGGTCGCCTGCCACCGTCGGTGACCAGCGGCACCGACTTCGAGTCTGCTTGCACCGCACCAGGTTACGCCGATGCCGGTTAGTGGCTGGCTACCTTGCGATACTGCAGCAGCGCCAGCGGCACCGCGACCACCAGAATCGCCAGCGAGCAGCCGATCGCGTATTCGACGCAATGGTCGGCCGCCCAGCCGCGCGGCGGCACGAACGACGGTGGCGCGCCGTTGTCGAACAGTTTCCGACCGGCGGCGGACACCGCGGTGATCGGATTCCATTCGGCCACCGTGCGCAGCGGCCCGGGCAGGGTCTCCGCCGAGATGAACGCCGAGGAGACGAACGTGACCGGGAACAACCAGATCAGCCCCGCGCTCTGGGCCACCTCCACGCTCGGCGACATCAGCCCGGTCAGCGCCCCCACCCACGACATCGCGAACGCGAACAGCAGAATGACGCCGAATGCCAGTGCGGCAGAAGCGATTCCGCCGTTGATGCGCCAGCCCACCAGGTATCCGCAGCCGACCATCACCGCCAGCGACGCGATGTTCACCACCAGATCCGACAGCGTGCGGCCCATCAGCACCGCCAGCCGCGACATCGGCAGCGTGCGCATCCGGTCGATGATGCCCTGCTGCAGATCGTTGGCCAGCCCGACGGTGGTGAACGCGGCATTGAACGCCACGGTCTGGGTGAAGATCCCCGCCAGCAGGAACTCTCGATACTGGCCGCCGCCCATGGACGCGCCGAAGATGTAGGCGAACAGGAACACGAACATCAGCGGCTGGATGGTGGCGGTGACCAGCAGCGTCGGCACCCGCGCGATGGTCAGCAGATTGCGGTAGGCCACGATGGCGCTGTCGCGGAACATCCGCACCGGCGCGCCGATCGGCGCCACCGTTCCTCGATCCGCCGTCGATACCGACTGCGCCGCACCGGAATTCGCGCCCTCGACCGCGAGTTCGGCGGATTTCACGACATGATCTCCTCTGCTACGTCACGGGATTCGGTTTCGGCGGCCGGCGCCGCGGGGGTGCCGGTGAGCGACAGGAACACCTCGTCGAGGCTGGGCCGGTGCACGTGCGCGTCGACCACGCACACCCCGGCGTCGTCGAGGCGGCGCAGCGCCTCGACCATGGTGCGCGAACCGTTGCCGACCACGATCGACACCTCGTCGGTGCCCGGCTCGTGCCCCGGCTCCCCCACCCCGACCTGGGCCAGCACCGGCATCGCCGAGGCCGGGTCCTGCCCGGCGGCGAGGGTGACGGTGAGCCGGTCGCCGCCGATGGAGGTCTTCAGCTCGTCGGCGGAGCCGCGCGCGATCACCCGGCCGCGGTCGATCACGGTGATGCGGTCGGCGAGCAGGTCGGCCTCCTCCAGGTACTGCGTGGTGAGCAGGACGGTGGTGCCGTCGTCGACGAGGTCGCCGATGACCCGCCACATGTCCAGGCGCCCACGGGGATCCAGCCCGGTGGTCGGTTCGTCGAGCACCACCACCGCGGGCCGGGCCACCAGCGCCCCGGCCAGGTCCAGCCGCCGCGCCATGCCGCCGGAGTAGGTGCCCGCGCGCCGATCGGCGGCGTGCTCGAGCCCCAGGGCCGACAGCAGTTCGGCCGCGCGAATGTCGGCCTGCCGGTGCGTCATTCCGTACAGCCGCGCCACCATGCGCAGATTCTCGAAACCGGACAGGTTGGCGTCGACGGCCGCGTACTGGCCCGACAATCCGATCCGGGTGCGGGCGCGCGCCGGATCGCGCAGCACGTCCACCCCCGCCACCCGGACCGTGCCGCGGGTCGGCCGCAGCAGGGTGGTGACGATGCGCACGGTGGTGGTCTTACCGGCGCCGTTGGGGCCGAGCAGGCCCATCACGGTGCCGACGGGTATGTCCAGGTCGATCCCGTCGAGCACACGGACCCGGCCGTAGTTCTTGGCCAATCCCGTGACCTCCACCGCCAGGCTCATGCCGCACCCTCTGCCGTTACCTCGCCGTGTTCGATCACTGTGCCTCCTCCGCAGGAATTTCGCTGTCGCGCAACCGATCCCGCAGGATCGGCCCGATCACCGCCAGCACCTCGGGCGTGGTCATGCCCGAATGCCGGCAGCGCACCAACTGGTCGTGGATCGCGCCGGTCACGTACGGCTCCCAGGCCCGCGCGCACCGGGTGGGATCGGCCCGGTTGACCTCGTCGTCGGCGGCGGTGAAGAACAGCAGGTCGCCGTCGAAGACGCGGGGCCGGAAGCCGTGGGCGAGGACCGCGCCGCCCGCGTATCCGGTGTAGAGCCGCTGCAGGTGTTCGACGGTCAGCGCGGTGAACGGGCCGGGCCGCGAGCGCAGCAGTTCCGCCGCGTCCTGCAAAGTGAGCCGGGGGTCGATGGCATTGTCGCCGCCGAGCAGGTCGCTGCCGAATTCGCCGATGATGTCGGCGATTCCGGGGATGGCGTGCTCGAGCCATTCGTCGGACAGCTGATAGCTGTCCATCAATGCCAGCATGCCCACCCGCTCCCCGGCCAGTTGCAGCTGCACCGCCATCTCGTGCGCGATCAGACCGCCCAGCGACCAGCCCAGCAGGTGGTAGGGGCCGTGCGGCTGCACCGACCGGATGCGCGTCACATAGTCGCGGGCGGCCTCGACCACGGTCGCGTGCTCGTCGGTCCCGCTCACGTGCGGGGCCTGCAATCCGTATACCGGGCGGTCCGGCGGCAGGTGAGCGAGCAGGCCCGAGTAGCACCACGACAGCCCGATCGCCGGGTGCACACAGAACAGCGGCGCCGCAGTCGATTCCGTCGCGGGACGGATCGGCAGCAGCGGTTGCAGGGCGACCGACAGCGCGTCGTCGGCCGAGGCCGCGAGCCGCGCGGCGATGGCCGCCGGGGTGGATTCGCCGAACATCATCTGCACCGGCAGGTCGAAGCCCGCGGCCCGCACGTGCGCGACCACCTTGGTGGCCAGCAGCGAGTTGCCGCCGAGTTCGAAGAACCCGTCATCGATGCCGACCGATTCCGCCCCGAGCACCTCCGCGAACGCCGCGCACAGCACCGACTCCACCCGGGTGCGCGGCGCCCGGGAGCCCTCGCGGGCACCGAACACCGGCCGCGGCAGCGCGGCGCGGTCCAGCTTGCCGACCGGATTCAGCGGCACCGTGTCCAGCAGCATGATCGACTGCGGCACCATGTAATTCGGCACCAGCCCGGCCAGGTGCGCGGTCAGTTCCGCGGCGGTGGGCGCGGTTGCGGCGCGCGGCTTCACATACGACACCAGCGCGGTGGATCCGGCCGGGGTGCGGTGGCCGATCGTGGTGGCGAACTCCACCGCGGGGTGGCAGGTCAGCGCGGCGTCGATCTCGCCGAGTTCGATCCGGAAGCCGCGGATCTTCACCTGATGATCGGTGCGGCCGACGTATTCCAGGTCCCGGCCACCACCGCGATCGCACCAGCGCACCAGATCGCCGGTGCGGTACATGCGCTCGCCCGGTTTGCCGAACGGGTTGGCCACGAACCGGTTTCCGGTCGGTCCGGGGCGGCCCAGATAGCCGCGGGCCAGGGCCGGACCGGCCAGATACAGCTCCCCGGTGACGCCGACCGGCGCCGGATGCAGCCGCGGGTCCAGCACCACGGCGCTGACGCCGCGGATCGGGCCGCCGAGCGCGATCGGACCGCCGGGCGTCATCGGCTCCGACATGAGCGTGACGATGGTGGTCTCGGTCGGCCCGTACACGTTGTAGAGGTTGCGGCCGGGCGCCCACCGCGCCACCAGCTCCGGCGGCAACGCCTCGCCACCGACCAGCACGTGCCGCAGCGCGGTGACCCCGGCCGGATCGACGGTGCCGAGCGCGGAGGTGGTGATGAACGCGTGCGTGATGGCCTCCTCGGCCAGCACCCGGCCCAGGTCCGCACCGCCGTACACGCCCGGCGGGGTGATCACCAGCGTCGCCGCGCCGCCCAGCGCGAACAGCAGATCCAGCATGGCGGCGTCGAAACTCGGTGTCGCGAAGTGCAGGACGCGGCAGCCCGGCCGCACCTCGAACCGCTGCGCGGTCTCGGCCGCGAAGTTGGACAGGCCGCCGTGCGTGACGACCACGGCCTTCGGCGTGCCGGTCGAGCCGGAGGTGTAGATGACGTAGGCCGGGTTGTCCATGCGCAGCGGCAGCAGCCGTTCGGCCGGATCGATCGCCGCGTCGGAGGTGCGCAGCACCCGCCGCCGGAACGACGGCGCGTCCAGCACCGTCCAGCTCGTGCCGTCGGGCAGCCGATCCCGGTGCACCGACAGCGTGATGCCCAGGGCCGCACCGGAATCGGTGAGCATATGGGTGATGCGCTGCTCCGGGTAGGTGGGGTCGATCGGCACGAACGCCGCACCGGCCTTGGCCACCGCCAGGGTCACCGCGACCGATTCGGCCGACCGCGGAATACCCAGCGCCACCAGCGTTTCCGGGCCGACCCCGGACGCGATCAGCACCCGCGCCAGCCGGTTGGTCCACCGGTCGAGCGCGTCGTAGCTGATCTGGGTGCCGCCGCAGCGCAGCGCCACCGCATGCCGGTCGACCTCGACCGCCGCCGCGAACACCTCGGGGAAGGTGATCCGGTGCTCGGCCGCCGCGCCGCGCACCGAGGCCAGGCCGGACCACTCCCCCGCGTCGAGCAGTTCCAGATCGCCCACCGGCAGTGCGGGATTGGCGGCGGCCGCGGTGAGCAGCCGCGCCAGCCGACGGCCCAGCGCGGCGGCGGTGCCGTCGTCGAACAGGTCGCGGGCGAAGTTCACCGAGACGGTGAGGCCGTCGGGTTCGCGCCGCGCGGTCCACGACTCGGTGACGGTGAACTGCAGATCGAACTTCGCCACGCCCGGGTCGGCGTCGTCGGCCTCGATCCGCAGGCCGGGCAGCTCCAGCACCCGCACCGGCTGGTTGCGCACCGACAGCATCACCTGGAACAGCGGGTGATGCGCCTGCGAGCGAGCCGGATTCAGCACCTCCACCAGCCGCTCGAACGGCACGTCGGCGTGCGCGAACGCCTCCAGGTCGGTGTCGCGGACCGCGCGCAGCAATTCGGCGAACGACAGCCCGCCGTGCACCCGGGTGCGCAGGACCAGGGTGCCGACGAACATGCCGATCATCGGATCCAGCGCCGGATGCCCGCGCCCGGCGATCGGGGTGCCGACCGGGATGTCGTCGACGGCGGTGAGCCGGTACAGCAGCGCGGCCAGCGCCGCGTGCAGCACCATGAACATGGTGACGCCGTGCTCGGCGGCCACCGCCTGCAACTCCCGGTGGGTGAGCGCGTCGATCGCGCAGTCCACGGTGCCGCCGCGATAGCTCGGGGTGGGCGGGCGCGGCCGGTCGGCGGGCACGGAGAGCAGGCCGGGCATGCCGTCGAGGGTGCGCCGCCAGTAGTCCAGCTGACGGCTGATCGTCGACTCCGGATCGTCCTCGGCGCCCAGCGACTCCTGTTGCCACAGCGTGTAATCCGCGTACTGCACCGGCAGCTCGGCCCGGTCCGGGGCGACCCCGGCGGTGTGGGCGCGGTAGGCCGACGCCACGTCGGCGGCCAGCGGTTCCAGCGACCAGCCGTCCATCGCGATGTGATGCACGACCAGCACCAGCACGTGCTCGTCGGGGGCGACGCGCAGCAGCCGGGCGCGCAGCGGGACCGTGGTGGCCAGATCGAAGCCCGCCGCGGCGAAATGGCGTACCTGCGTGGCGATTTCGGCCGGGGAGACCGCCACGGTGGTGAGCGTGATCGCCGCGACGGCCGGGTCCAGCACCCGCTGCGACGGTTCGCCCTCGAGCTCGGGGAACACCGTGCGCAGGGTCTCGTGCCGCCGCTGCAGGTCGTGCAGCGCCCGCTGCAGCGCCTCGGTGTCGAGGTGGCCGTGCAGCCGCAGCGCCACCGGCACGTTGTAGACGCCCGCGAGCTCGCCGCCGGAGTCGTTGTACCGGTTGAGGAACCACAGCCGCCGCTGCGCCGCCGACAGCGGGATGCGGCGCGGCCGGGGGCGGCGGCGCAGCTCGGGACCGGCGTCGGAGTCGCCCGCCCCGCCGTCGAGCAGGGCGGCCAGCTCGGCGACGGTGGGCGCGGCGAACACCGTGCGCACCTGCAGCCGGGTACCGGTCGCGGTGGCCAGCCGCGCCACCAATTGCGTTGCCAACAGCGAGTTTCCACCGATCTCGAAGAAGCTGTCGTCGGCGCCGACCGAGTCCGCGCCGACCAGGTCGGCCATCACCCGGGCGACCAGGTGCTCGGTGTCGGTCTCGGGTTCGCGCACCGCGGTCGGCACCGGCTGCGGGTGCGGCAGCGCGGCGCGGTCCAGCTTGCCGACCGGGGTGAGCGGAATGCGGTCGAGCACGGTGAGGCTGCTCGGCACCATGTGCGTGGGCAGGTGCGCGGCCACGTGGGCGCGCACCGCCTCGGTGTCGATCCGGGCCTCCGGCCCCGCGGGCAACAGGTAGGACACGATGCGCTCGGTGCCCGCGATCTCGCGAACCTCGGTGTGCGCGAAGCGCACCGCCGGATGACCGGTGAGCACGCCGGTGATCTCGCCCAGCTCGATGCGGAAGCCGCGCAGCTTCACCTGCTGGTCGCTGCGGCCGTGGTACACGAGCTCGCCGTGGCCGGTCCACTGCACCACGTCCCCGGTCCGGTACAGCCGGGCGCCCGCCGGGCCGTACGGGTCGGCCACGAAACGCGTTGCGGTGAGCCCGAATCGGTCGAAATAGCCGCGCGCCACGCCCTGGCCGCCGAGGTACAGCTCGCCGGGCACGCCGACCGGCACCGGCCGCAGCCGCTCGTCGAGCACCACCGCGCGAGAGCCGCGCACCAGCGAGCCGATGGTGACGGGGTCCTCGGCGCGGATCGGCCCGGCGATGGTGACGACCACGGTGGTCTCGGTCGGGCCGTAGCCGTTGAACAGCAACCGATCCGGGGCCCAGCGGGCCACCAGTTCCGCCGACAGCGCCTCGCCGCCGGTCATGAGCGAGGTCAGGTGCGGCAGCGGCCAGCGCTCCCGGTCGATGGTGGCCAGCACCGCGGGGGTCATGAAGGCGTGCGTGATGCCCTCGCGGTCCATCAGCGCCGCCAGCTCGTCACCGCCGTACACGTCGGGCGGGCAGATCACCATGGTCGCGCCGGTGCCGACCGCCAGCAGCAGATCGAAGACGGCCGCATCGAAACTCGGCGTCGAGAAGTGCAGGGTGCGCGCGTCGCGGTCGACCCGCATCCGGTCGCGCACCTCGTCCCCGAGATTGGACAGGCCGGCGTGGGTGACGGCCACGCCCTTCGGGGTGCCGGTGGAACCGGAGGTGTAGATGACGTAGGCCAGGTCCGCGGTCCACACCGTGCGCAGCCGGTCGGCGTCGGTGACGGTGGCGTAGTCGTGCTCGTCGAGTTCGGCGAGCAGGTCCGGATCGTCGAGCAGCAGCCAGGCGGTGCCGCCGTCGGCCCGCAGCAGCCGATCCGCGTGCGCCGCCACCGTGAGCCCGACCTGGCAGCCGGAGTCGGCGAGCATGTGCCGCACCCGATCGATCGGATACTGCGGATCGATCGGTACGAACGCCGCCCCCGATTTGGCGACGGCGAGTACCGCGACCACCGACTCGATCGAGCGGCTCAACCCCACCGCGACCCGGTCGCCCGCCCCGAGCCCCCGCTCGATCAGGGCCCGCGCCAGCCGATTCGAATACTGATCCACATCGGCATAGCTGAGCTCGAAATCCCCGTAACGCACCGCGACCCGATCCGGATGCAGATGCGCCGCCGCCGTGAAGTAGTTCGCCAGGCTGCACTGCGGCGCCGCCACCGGCCCATAGGCAGGCGAGAACCGCTCCTGCTCCTCGACGGTCCGCGCATCGATGTCCCGCACCCGCACCCGCGGATCCGCCGCCACCGCCCCCAACACCAACACCAACCGCTCCGCCAGCGTCGCCACGGTCCCCGCCTCGAAAAGCTCCGCAGCATAAACGAATTCGAAGTACCGATCCCCATCGCCCCGCCCTCCGGCGGGCACCGAGGAGTCGTCCCCGAGCGCCATGGAGTCGCCCCGGGGCACCACGAAGTCACCCCCAAGCGCCATCGAGTCGCCCCGGGGCACCACGAAGTCACCCCCAAGCGCCATCGAGCCGTCCCGGGGCACCACGAAGTCACCGCCAAGCGCCATCGAATCGCCCCCGGGCACTACCAAGTCGCTCCCGGGCACCACCGAGTCGCCTCCAGGCACCACGAAGTCTCCCCCGGGCCCCATAGAGCCGCCCTCGAGCACCGAGGAGTCTGCCCCGGCACGCATCTCCAAAGAGTCCCCGGCGTACATCTCCAAAGAGTCCCTGGCATGCATCTCCAGAGAGTCCCCGGCACGCATCTCCAGAGAGTCCCTGGCACGCATCTCCAGAGAGTCCCCGGCGTACATCTCCAGAGAGTCCCCGGCATGCTTTTGGCCGGGGTCCAGTACCCGCAGCTCCAAGTCGAACTTGGCCAGGGCGATGTCGAGTTCCTCGGCGCACAGGCGCAGGCCGGGGAGTTCCAGGGCCGGGAGGGGGGCGTCCTGGACGGTGAGGGCCACCTGGAGCAGGGGGCGCAGGCCGCCGCGGCCGCGGGCGAGTTCCTCCACCACGCGTTCGTAGGGGAGGTCGGCGTTGGCCATGGCGGCCAGTTCGCCGTCGCGGTCGGCCAGCAGCTGGTCGGCGAAGCTGCGGTCGGGGTCGACGTCCGAGCGCAGCACCAGCGTGTTGACGAACATGCCGACCAGATCGTCGAGTTGGGTGTCGGTGCGGCCCGCGACGGGGGTGCCGATCACGATGTCGCGGTCGCCGGTCACGATGCGCAGCAGCACCGCCAGCGCGGACCGCAGCACCATGAACAGGCTGACGCCGTGCGCGTGCGCCAGCTCCTGCAGCCGCGCCTGCACCGCCCCGGGCACCGCGAATCGCACGGTCCCGGCCCGCTGGGTCGGGTGCTCGGGCCGCGGCCGGTCGTAGGGCAGCGCCAGCTGCTCGGGCAGGTCCGCGAGGGCGCGGTGCCAGAAGTCGAGCTGGGCGGCCGCGGCGCTGGCGGTATCGGACTCCTCGCCCAGGCATTCCCGTTGCCACAGGCTGAAATCGGCGTACTGCACCGGCAGCGGCGGCCAGTCCGGGGCGGTGCCGCCCTGGCGCGCCACATAGGCCAGCGCCAGATCGCGGGTCAGCGGGCCCAGCGACCAGCCGTCGGCCGCGATGTGATGCAGCACGATGCCGAGCACGTACCGGTGTGTTCCGGTGCGCAGCAACATCACTCGCAACGGGGTCTCGCAGGTGAGGTCGAAGCCGCGCCGCGCCGTACCGTGCAGCGCCGCCCGCGCCCCCTCCGCATCGGTGTCGACCGGTTCCAGCGACGGGACGCAGCGGACGGTGTCGAGCACCACCTGGAACGCCCCGGCGTGGTCCTCCGGGAACACCGTGCGCAGCACCTCGTGCCGGTCGATCACATCGGTGAGCGCCGCCCGCAGCGCCGCCGGATCCGGGTCGCCGTCGATGCCGATCGCGAAAGCGATGTTGTAGGCACTGGATTCGGGCGAGTAGCGGTTGAGGAACCACAGCCGCTGCTGCGGCAGCGACAGCGGGATGCGGCTCGGGCGCGGGGTGTAGGGCGCCAGCGCCAGCCGCCGGGTGCGGGGCGCCTCCAGCAGCCGGGCGGCCACACCCGCCACCGTCGGCGCGTCGAAGATCGCCCGCACCGGCAGGTCGATGCCGAATTCGGCGTGCAGGGCGGCGGTCAGCCGGGTGGCCAGCAGCGAATTGCCGCCCGCGTCGAAGAAGCTGTCCGCCACGCCCGGCACCGGGTTGCCGAGCACCGCCTCGAACACCCGCGCCACCCGCTGCTCGAGCTCCGACTCCGGCGGCCGCGACCGCGCGCCGGTCGCGAAGACCGGCTCCGGCAACGCCTTTCGGTCCAGCTTGCCGGACGGGGTGATCGGAATCCGGTCGAGCACCGTGATCGCGGCGGGCACCATGTAGCCGGGCAGCTGCTGCCGCGCGCTCTCCAGCACCGCGGCCGGATCGAGACCGCCGTCGGCCGTGACGTAGGAGGCCAGCCGGGCGTTACCGGTCTCGCCGGTGTGCACCACGGTGAGCGCGAACCGCACGCCCGGATGGGCGCGCAGCACGTGGTCGATCTCGCGCAGCTCGATGCGGAACCCGCGGATCTTGACCTGATCGTCGGCGCGGCCCAGGAAGCGCAGCTGCCCGGTCGCGTCGGTGACCACCAGATCCCCGGTGCGGTACATGCGTTCGCCGCGGCGGCCGTGCGGATTGGCCGGAAACCGTTGCGCCGTCAGGCCGTAGCGGCCCAGATAGCCGCGGGCCAGGCCGTGCCCGGACAGGTACAGCTCGCCCGGCACGCCCGGCGGCACCGGATGCAGCCGGGCGTCGAGCACGAACAGCCGCATGCCGCGCACCGGCAGGCCGATCGATACCGGGCGGCCGGGCAGCATCGGCCCGGTCGCGGTGGCGGCCACGGTCGCCTCCGACGGCCCGTACATGTTGTGCATGCGGTGCTCGGCCGTCCACGCCTGCACCAGTTCCTCCGGGCAGGCGTCGCCGCCCACGATCACCGCGTCGAGGTCGGGCAGGTCGCCCGGCGGCACGGTGGCCAGCGCGGCCGGGGTGACGAAGGCGTGCGTGACCCGCTCCTCGCGCAGCAGCCGGGCCAGCTCCGCCCCGCCGTACATGCCGGGCGGGGCCACCACCACGGCCGCGCCCGCGGCGAAACCGAGCAGCATCTCCAGCACCGACGCGTCGAACGACGGCGACGAGAAGTGCAGGGTGCGAGCCGAATCGGTGACGCCGAACAGGTGGATCTGCTCGTGCGCCAGCGACGCGAGGCCGCCGTGGGTGACCACGACCGCCTTCGGCGTGCCGGTGGAGCCGGAGGTGTAGATGAGGTAGGCCGGGTGCGCGAGGCGCAGCGGATGATGCCGCTCGGCGTCGGTGACCGGGGTGCACGGGTACTGCGCGAGCTCGGCCGTCAGCCGGGCCGACCCCAGCAGCAGCCAGTCCACGTACTGCTTGCGGTGCCGCCCGCGCCGCACCGGCCAATCCGGCATGGCCGCATGGCAGTGCGCGGTGGTGAGGCCGAGCATGGCCCCCGAGTCGGACAGCATGTGCGCGATCCGATCGGCCGGATAGTCCGGGTCGATCGGCACGTAGGCCGCGCCGGTCTTGGCGACCGCCCAGATCGCGGTGACCGAGTCCAGCCCGCGCGGCAGCGCGACGGCCACCACCATCTCCGGCCCGGCGCCGTGCTCGATCAGCACGCGCGCCAGGCGATTCGACAGCTCGTCCAGCTCCCGGTAGGTGGTGTCGCGGCCGTCGAAGCGGACCGCGACCGCGTCGGGCACCCGCTCGGCGGTCTGCGACAGCAGCCGGGCCAGGGTGACCGGGGGTTCGCCGGGCGCGCCGGTGATCGGCACCAGGCGGCCGGTCTCGCGGGGGTCGAGAATGCTCAGATCGCCCACCGGCACGCTGGGCGCGGCGACCGCGGCGGTCAGCAGCCGCACGTACCGGCGCGCGATGGCCTCCACCGTGGCGGCGTCGAATACGTCGGTGGCGTAACCGAATTCGGCGGTGATCGGCCGGTCCTCGGCGGCATCGGTGTCGTGCACGGTCAGCTGCAGGTCGAACTTGGCCACGCTCACGTCCAGCGGCAGCACCCGCGCCTGCACGCCGGGCAGCTCGACGCGCAGCTCCGGGTTGTTCTCGTAGGACAGCATCACCTGGAACAGCGGGTGCCGCCCGGCGTCGCGGGCCGGGTTCACCACCTCCACCAGCCGCTCGAACGGCACGTCGGGGTTGGCGAAGGCGTTCAGGTCGGTCTCGCGGACCTGGTCGAGCATGCGGTCGAATCCGGCGGCCGGGTCGACGGTGGTGCGCAGCACCAGGGTGTTGACGAACATGCCGACGAGATCGTCGAGCGCGGGATCCGACCGGCCCGCGATCGGCGTGCCGACCGCGATGTCGGTCGTATTGCACAGCCGCGCAAGCAGAGTCGCGAGCACCGCGTGCAGCACCATGAAGGTGCTCACGCCGCGGTCGGCGGCCAGCGCGGCCACGGTCCGGCGGGTGGCGGCGGGAATGGTGAACTGCACCCGGCCGCCCTCGACGGTGCGCCGCAGCGGGCGGGGCCGGTCCAGCGGGAGGTCCAGCTGGTCGGGCAGGTCCGCCAGCGCACCGCGCCAGTAGCCGAGCTGACGGCTCAGCGCGCTCGCGGGATCGCTCTCGTCGCCGAGCAGTTCGCGCTGCCACAGCGCGAAGTCGGCGTACTGCACCGGCAGCGGCGGCCAGTGCGGGGCGTACCCGGCGGCGCGGGCGGCGACCGCGGTCATCAGGTCGCGCGCCAGCGGCGCCACCGACCAGCCGTCGCCGCAGATGTGGTGCAGCACAACGAGAAACACGTAGCGGTCCGGTCCGGTGAGATACAGCGCCGCCCGGATCGGGGCCTGGCTGCGCAGATCGAAACCGTACCCGGCGTACTCGGTGGCCAGCGCGAGCGCGTCGGCGCCGGTGGCGTCGATCGGCTCCAGGTCGAGCGGAATCTCGTCGGCCGGATGGATCAGCTGCACCGGGCCCTCGGGCGAGTCGGGGAAGGTGGTGCGCAGGCTCTCGTGCCGCTCCAGCACATCGAGCAGGCCGCGGTGCAGCGCGTCGATGTCCAGCGGGCCGGTCACCTCCAGGGCGAGCGGCATGTTGTAGGCCGAGGCGTGCTCGGCGAATCGGTTGAGGATCCACAGCCGCTGCTGCGCCAGCGACAGCGGAACCCGCTCCGGCCGGTGGGCGGCAACGAGTTTCGGGGACGCGTCGTCCGGGTCGTGGGCGTCGAAGCGGGCGGCCAGCGTCGCGATCGTCGGCGATTCGAACAAGTCGCGAATGGTCAGCCCCGCGCCCAGGATGGCGTTCACCCGGGCCACCGCGCGCGCCGCCGACAGCGAATTGCCGCCGAGCTCGAAAAAGCTGTCCTCCACGCCGATCTCGTCGCCGCCGAGCACCTCGGCGAAGACGGTCGCCAGGCGCCGCTCCGTCTCGGTGCGGGGGTGGCCCAGGCCGCGGCGGCCCACCCGGCGGGCGCCGGGTTCGGGTGCGGGCAGCGCCTTCCGGTCCACCTTGCCGTTCGCACTCAGCGGTAGCTCGTCGAGCTCGAGCAGGTGCGTGGGCACCATGTACGCGGGCAGCACGGCCCGCAGCCGGGCGACGAGCGCGCCGGTGTCCAGCCGCGCGCCGGGCGCGGCCACCACATACCCGACCAGCTCGTCCCCACCGTGCGCGGCGTAGGCGACACACACCGCCCGCGCCACCTGGGGATCGGCCAGCAACGCCGCCTCGATCTCCCCCAGCTCGATCCGCAACCCCCGGATCTTCACCTGAAAGTCACTGCGCCCCAAGTACTCCAGCACCCCGCCGCCCCCGACCCGCCAGCGCACCAGATCCCCGGTCCGATACAACCGAGACCCCGCCCCGGCGGTTCCCACCGGGTCGATTCCGAAGGTGCTCGCCGGCGCCCCGAAGGGGTTGGCCACGAAGCGGTCGGCGGTCAGGGCGGGGCGGCCGAGGTAGCCGCGGGCGAGTTGGACGCCGCCGAGATACAGCTCGCCGACGACGCCGGGGGGCACGGGGCGGAGGTGGTCGTCGAGGACGTAGGTCTGGGTGTTCCACACGGGTGTGCCGATCGGGACGGTGTCCTGGTCGGGGGCGCAGGGCCAGGAGGTGACGTCGACGGCCGCCTCGGTGGGCCCGTACAGGTTGTGCAGTTCGGGGACCGGGCCGGTGCCGGTGAAGGCGGCGTGGAAGTCGCGGACCGTCGCGGCGGGCAGGGCCTCGCCGCTGCAGAAGACCCGGCGCAGCCCGGCGCAGCCGCGCACATCGGTCTCGGTGACGAAGACCGACAGCATGGACGGAACGAAATGCGCCGTGGTGACGCCTTTTTCGGCGATCAGCCCGGCCAGATAGGCGGGGTCGCGGTGCCCGTCGGGGGCGGCGACGACCAGGCGCGCGCCGATCTGCAAGGGCCAGAAGAACTCCCACACCGACACGTCGAAGGTGGCGGGCGTCTTCTGCAGGACGACGTCGGTGGGGTCGAGCGGGTATTCGTGCTGCATCCAGCGCAGCCGGTTCACGATCGCGGCGTGCGAGACGCCCACGCCCTTGGGTCGGCCGGTGGAGCCGGAGGTGAAGATGACGTAGGCCAGGTGGTCCGGGCGCAGCGGCGCGCGCCGGTCGGCGTCGGTCACCGGGCGGCCGCTCACCGCGGACAGGTCGCAGGTGTCGATGTCGAAGCGCGCGGTGGACGCGGGCAGCGTCGGCGCGTCCCGCGCGACGGTCAGCACGCACAGCGGCCGCGCCTGCGCGAGAATGTGACCGGTGCGCTCGGCGGGATGGTCGGGATCCAGCGGCACGTACGCGGCGCCCGCCTTCACGATCGCGTACATGCCGACCACCAGGTCCAGGCTGCGCCGGATCGCGAGACCGATGACGGTGTCCGGGCCCGCGCCGCGCCCGGCGAGGACCCGCGCCAGCCGGTTGGCGCGGTCGTCGAGCTCGGCGTAAGTCAGTGTGCTGCCGCCGAATTCGAGCGCGACCCGCTGCGGGCAGACCGCGGCCCGGTCGGCGAACAGCCCGGCGAGGGTGCCCTCCTGCCGCGCCACGGCCGTCGAATTCCATTCGCGCAGCACCAGATCGCGTTCGGCGCGGGTGATGAGCGGGACCGCGGTGACCGGGGACTCCGGGTCGGCGGCCAGCAGCCGCGACAGCAGATCCAGGAACCGGCGGTGGTGCGCGGTCACCTCCTGCGCCTCGTACAGCTGCGGGTTGGCCTCGAAGTCGATGTGGATGCGATCGTCGGCGCCGTTGTACAGATTGATCGACAGGTCCTCCACCGGACCGGTGGACAGCACCCGCAGCGTGCCGGCGGTGCCGCCGAAGGTCAGATCGGTGTGGAACAGCATGACATTGACCATCGGGCCGAAGAAGCCGCGGGCGTCGCGGGAGTAGCCGCAGTCGCGCCGGATGTCGTCGTGCCGGTAGCGCTGATGCTGCAACGCCCCGGCGATCTGCAGCTCGGCCGCCCGCACCACATCCCCGAGCGTCGAGCGGTCGTCGATGCGCACCCGGATCGGGACGACATTGGACACCACGCCGGCGGACCGGCGCAGCGCCGCGGTGGTGCGCGCCGAGATCGGCAGGCTCAGCACCACATCCGGGTTGGCGGAGGTGGCGCGCACGTAGCAGGCCACCGCGGCGACGAACAGGCTGGCGCGGTGGGTGCCGAAGGCCGTGGTCGCCTCGTCCAGCGTGCGCTCGAGGCTCTTGCCGAGCACCTCGTTGGCCAGGTGCCGCCCCGGGTCCGGGACCGTCGCCGCGCTGCTCGAGGTGGACAGCCGAAAGGGCGCGCCGACCCCCTCGAGCTGCGCGCGCCAGTACTCGCGATCGACGCAGAACTGCTCGGAGTCGCGGTAGCGGGATTCCTCGGCGTAGATCTCGGCCAGCGGGACCGCGCGCGAGACGACCGGTTCCGTGCGATTCTCCAGGGCGGTGTAGATCTCCGCGGCGCGGCTGATCGCCTTCAGCGCGCCGTAGCCGTCGATGACGATGTGGTGCGCCCGCGCGTACCAGATGTAGTCCCGATCCCCGGTCCGCAGAACGATATTGGTGGTCAGCGAGTCGTTCTCGATGTCGATGGGCGAGCTCGCGTGCGCGGTCATCCAGCGCAGCGCGGCCGCGCGCGGATCGGCCTCGTGGCGCAGATCGATGCGGCCCCAGCCGGGCCGCCGCGCCGGATCGACGAGCTGGTGCGGGATTCCGTCGATGTCGAGCAGCCGGACGTAGCCGAACTCGGCCTCCGCGCAGGAGCGTTCCACGGCGTAGAGCAGGCGGCCCACGTCGAGGTCTCCGTGGATCTCCACATACTGGGCGATGGTGAGCGGGACGTCGGGGCGAATCCGTTGGGCGTACCAGAGTGCGGTCTGAGCCGGGGTGAGAGCGAATGGTTGCGCTGAAAATTCGCCGAAAGCGCATCGCGCGACGCGATCGCTGGCAAATGAACTCATCATCACTCCGTTCGGACGCTATCGACGCAACTCTCCGAGCCCTGCGAACCGGCGGACCTCGGCGAGTGCGCGCGCACCGACCGCAGGACGCGATCCACGTCCTATGATTCGGAGCCTGGCCTCGGACGGATCGGTTGTGATCGCGAGTTGTTTCAATTCGAACGACGTTGCCGGATGGGTGCTTTAGCCAGCTATCTATTCGCTATCCAGTAGCAGGTCTCTGAGCTGGGCGAAGTGAACGGTGAATCCGGAAGTGCGTCGCAA
Source organism: Nocardia terpenica (assembly GCF_013186535.1). NCBI lineage: Bacteria > Bacillati > Actinomycetota > Actinomycetes > Mycobacteriales > Nocardiaceae > Nocardia > Nocardia terpenica. The sequence continues at coordinate 406,661 of NZ_JABMCZ010000004.1, read as the reverse complement.
AAACGGACACTACTCGAAATCGCGCTACGAACGGGCGAACTCCGCGTCGTGTCACGAATCGTTATGAGCCGCGCCAGCACCCCGAGACAAGAATCGGACACCGGATCGGATCGGATAGCGGTGCGGTCGCTACCGTCCGGTCGGTTCGCCCGGCGAGACGGTGTCCGCGCCGCGCTCGGCCCGCGCCGTTCGCCGCCGAATTGCCGCAGCGCCAACAACAATCGCGGCGAGCGCGCCCACGACACGCTCCGGCCACGGCCCCAGGCGGGTGGCGAGGGTGGTGCCGCCGCGCAGCGGCAACGTCGCCTCCAGGGCGGCGGGCACGAACTTGGGCGTCTGCTGCCGGACCACGCCGTCCGCGGTGATGATCGCGCTGACCCCGCTGGTGGCGGCGACCACCAGCGCGCGGCCGTGTTCCACCGCGCGGACGCGCGACATGGCCAGCTGCTGGTAGGTCATCTCGCTGTCGCCGAAGGTGGCGTTGTTGGTGGGCACGGTGAGGATCTGCGCGCCGGCCCGCAGCGAATCCTCGAAGGCGCGGTCGAAGGCGACCTCGTAGCAGGTGGCGACGCCGACGGCGACGACGCCGCGATCGGTCGGCACGTGCACCACGCCGTCGCCGTGGCCGGGCACGAAATAGCCTGCGCGGTCGGCGTATTGCGAGAAGTGCCGGAAGAAGCCGCGGTAGGGCAGGTACTCGCCGAACGGCTGGATGATCTTCTTGTCGTGCCGCTCCCCCGGGCCCGCGGCGCCGTTCCAGACGATGACCGAGTTGGTGGTGGTGTCGTCGGAGTTGACCAGGACCGCGCCGACCAGGATCGGCGCGTGCACGTCCTCGGAGGCCGCGGTGATCTCGGCGGCGGCGTCGGCATTGCGGATCGGGTCGATGTCGGAGGAGTTCTCCGGCCAGATCACCAGATCCGGCTGCGCGGCCTGCCCGGCATCGATGGCGCGGGCGAGCTCCTCGGTGCGGCGGACGTGATTGTCGAGCACGGCGCGGCGCTGGGCATTGAAGTCGAGCCCCAGGCGCGGCACGCTGCCCTGGATCGCGGCGACCGTGATCGGCCGGTCACCGCCGTCCGGGGCGGGCAGCGCGGCCCGGAGGATCACTCCGGTAAGAGGAATACTAGCCACAAGTATTGCGACAGTGGCAATTCCGAGCCGCCACCTGGGCGTCCGCCGCCCCCGCAGCCGAACCACCAAGGCCGCCAACCCCGTTCCGGTCAGCGCCACCGCGAAGCTCAGCCCCGGCGCCCCCGCCACCTGCGCCAGCGGCAGATACCACCCGTCCCCCTGCCCGAATGCCAGCCGCCCCCAAGGGAATCCGCCGAACGGGAAGCTGGAGCGTATCCACTCGGTGAGCGTCCACATCCCCGCCACCCACACGGGCCAGCCCGGCAGTCCCCCCACCACCCGCACGAGCATCCCGAACAATCCGACGTACACGGCGCACACCGCCGACAACGCCAGCCACGGCACCGGCCCGACGTAGATACCCGTCCACGGCAGCAGCGGCAGGAAGAACCCCAACCCCGCCAGCAGCCCGTACCCGAATCCGCTTCGCAGCCTGCCCGGTTCGCGTACGACGAGGGTGAGCAGCGCGACACCGACGGGCGCGAGGTACCAGCAGGTGCGCGGGGGGAAGCTGGCGAAGATCAACAGCCCGGCGAGGATCGCGACGAGCATGCGAGCCGGAACCGGATACCGCCGGGGCAGACCCTGCCCACCCGAACCGTTCTGCCCCGTCGTCACCGCACCCACACCGTCCCGCTCACCACGGCACCGATGCTACGGACAGCCGCCGACCCCGCACGGCCCGGGTCGACCGAACAATCCGGACGGTTCGTCTAGGGGTGCAGGTGCCGGGTGGGCGCCTGGCGGGCAGACTGGTCCAGGTGTCCCTGGCCCGCACGCGAGACAGGAGGAACCGATATGAGCAGCACCCGCAACGCGGTACCCACCCGGCACGCCGCCTCCCTGTGGGAGGGAGACATCGTCGAGGAGTCCGAGCTCGGATCCCTGCGGCGGCTGACGGCCGACAACTTCCCCATTCTGCGCGGCATGTCGATCAAGAGACTGCTGATCAATCCGGGCGCGATGCGCACGCCGCACTGGCACGCCGACACCAACGAGCTCACCTACTGCGTATCGGGGACGGCGCTGGTGTCGGTACTCGACAACGGCAGCAAATTCGCCTCGTTCGTCGTCCGCGCGGGCGAGATGTTCCACATCGATTCCGGTGCGCTGCACCACATCGAGAACATCGGCACCGACGTCGCCGAATTCATCATCGCCTTCCGCAGTGCGCGCCCCGAGGACTTCGGGCTCGGCGCGGCCCTGGGTGCGATGACCGACGCGGTCCTGGGCAACACCTACGACCTCGACGCCGCGGACATCGCCGGAATCCGCCGCGACCTGGGCGATCGGGCGCTGGCCCGGCGACAGGGCGATCCCGATGTGCCCGCCACCGCCTACTTCGACGACCCGCACAAGTTCGGGGTGGAGGCGATGAGCCCGCCGGTCGGCGTGGCGGTCGGTTCGGCCCGGACCGCGCGCGTGCAGTACTGGCCCGCGCTGCAGGATCTTTCCATGTACTCGCTGCGGATCCGCGAGGACGGGATGCGCGAACCACATTGGCATCCCGTCACCGCCGAGATGGGCTATGTCCACCGGGGCAATGCCCGCATGACGGTGCTGGATCCCGACGGCACCATCGACACCTGGTATCTGAAAGAGGGTGACGTGTACTTCATCCCACGCGCCTTCCCCCATCACATCGAGGTCGTCGATGCCCCCGAGATCCACTTCTGCATCTTCTTCGACCAGCCCACCCCGGGCGACATCGGCTACCGCACCTCGCTGAGCGCCTACTCCCGCGAGGTGCTCGCCGCGGTGTTCGACACCGCCATCGACAACCTGCCCGCCTTCCCGTTCACCAAGTCCGACCCCCTGATCGTCAACCGCCGCAACCCCGTCGACGCACGCGGCATCGGCGAGCCGACCACCTGATCGGGCATGCGGACGATCCGAGATCGGCACGAGCGCACGAGTTGTCGTGTGCCGGAGGCCGATCGGTCACCCCACCGCGTGTCGTCGTTCCGCGCGGTGGGGTGACCAGGCGCCCGGATTCCGGTGCGCGCCAAGGCCGGAGGGCGAGATCTCGGGGACCGGGCTATGCCTCGTAGATGACGGTTCCCCGATGCACCGTGCGCAGGCAGCGGGGTAGTTCGACGCCCGGGTCCAGGGGCGGCAGGCCCGGGACCCGGGAGCGGGGGTCGGTGGACCAGCGCTGGACCTTGTCCGAGGCGGCGGCGACCACCAGGTCGGCGGCATCCCAGACGGCGTAGGAGGCGGGGGCGCCGGGCTCGAGGGTGCCTGCGATGCCGTCGCGGACACCGCCCGCGCGCCAGGCGCCGCGGGTGGCGGCGGCGAACGCGGCGCGGGGGGAGATCCGGTGGCCGGGGGTGCGGTGGTGAGCGGCGGCGCGCACGGCCGCCCAGGGCTCGAGGGCGGTGACGGGGGCGTCGGAGCCCAGGGCCAGCGAGATGCCCGCGGAAGCCATGGCGGCGAACGGGTTCAGGGCCGCGGCGCGTTCGGCGCCGAGCCGGGCGGCGTACATGCCGTCGGGTCCGCCCCAGGCGGCGTCGAAACCCGGTTGCACGCTGGCGATCACGCCGTATTCGGCGAGGGCGGCGATCTGGCGGGCGTCGAGGAGTTCGGCGTGTTCGATGCGGTGCCCGCGCGCGGCCACCGCCGGGCCGCCCACTTCGGCGGCGACCCGCGAGAACCCTTGCACCACGGCGTCGATCGCGGCATCGCCGATGGCGTGGAACCCGGCCTGGATCCCGGCCTCGGTGCAGGCGCGAATGTGCGCGGTCACGGTGTCGGCGTCGAGGTAGCCGATGCCGGTGCCGTCGCGGTCGGCGTAGCGGTCGCGCAGCCACGCGGTGTGCGAGCCGAGCGAGCCGTCGACGAACAGGTCCCCGGCGAGTCCGTGTACGCCCAGCTCGGCGACCAGGGCGCGGGCCTCCTCGGCGGTGCGCACCGCCTCGCCCCAGTAGGCGCGCACCTGCACGCCGTGTGAGAACTCCAGCAGCTCGGCCACATCCGCGCGCCCGGTGATCTGCGGCCCGGCGCATTCGTGCACGGCCACCACGCCCCGGCTCGCGGCATGGTCGAGCGCGGCGCGGCGGGCCCGATCGCGATGGGCACGGTCGAGCCGGTCCAGCGCGGCGGCGCGCACCAGGTGATGGGCCTGCGCGCGCAGCGGTTCCCCGCGCGTGAATCCGACCGCCGCGTCGACCCCCGGCACCGCATCCAGCAGCGCGGTGGACACGACCGCCGAATGCGCGTCCGCCCGAACGAGATACGCGACCCGCCCCGGCCCGACGGCGGCATCGATCTCCGCGACCGTCGGTGGCCGCCGCTCCGGCCACCGCGTCTCGTCCCAGCCCTCCCCGATGATCACGGCCTCGGCCGCCGCCGCGGCGTGTGCGCGCACCAATTCCAGGCATTCGGCCAGCGAGTCCGCCCCCGCCAGATCCAACCCGATCAGCTGCAGCCCCAGCGAGGTCACGTGCACATGCGGGTCCACGAACCCGGGCGCCACGAACGCCCCGTCCAGCTCCACGATCTCCGCATCCGGATACAGCGCCCGCCCGGGCCCGTCCGCCCCCAGCCACACCACGGTCCCCTCCGTCACCGCCATCGCCGTGGCATCGGGCGACCCGGAACTGTAAACACGACCACCGACCAGCAACTGCGTACTCACGACGCCCCAGTCTGCCGTACCGGCGGGTGGTGGATCTCAGTGCCCGTCGATCATCCGGTGGCCGGTGCCCTGCCCGTCGTCGTAGTACTGCCCCACGACCGTGCCGTCGACCACGTCGCCCGCGGGGTCGACCACCACGCCGTGGTATCCGGCGGCCATGGTCAGGCGGTCGATGCGGCGGGTGGCGAAGGCCGAAACCAGGGGGCGGAGCAGGGCGCGGGTGGGGAGCAGGAACAGCAGGCCGAACGCGGAGGTGACCAGGCCGGGGACGAACATCAGGACCGCGCCGACGGTGACCAGGGCGCCGTCGGCGACCGCGGTGCCGGGGCGGATCTCGCCGCGGGAGGCGCGGCGGAACTGGTCGAACACCCGCCTGCCCTGCGAGCGAACCAGCATCAGACCGAGGCCGGATCCGGCGATGAGCAGCAGGATCGTCGCCACGGCACCGATGAGGTGCCCGACCACCACCAGCGCGGCGATCTCGACGACCAGGTAGAGGACGAACAGCAGGGCGGGCATGACGATCCTTTCGACACCTATCTACTCCGGTCAACGTCCGCGCCGCCCGGATTTCTCCCGAGTCCGGCTGAGCGGTGTCTGAGAATCAGGCCCCCGGCCGGACCAGCCCGGTCTCGTAGGCCAGCACCACCGCCTGCACCCGGTCGCGCAGCCCGAGCTTGGTGAGCACCCGGCCCACATGCGTTTTCACCGTCGCCTCGGACAGGAATAACTCCCGGGCGATCTCCGCGTTGGAGCGCCCGGCCGCGATCTGCTCGAGCACCTCGCGCTCGCGCGCGGTGAGCACATCCAGCACCGACGGGTCGCGCATCTCGGCGGGGGCGTCGGCGATCAGCCGGTCCAGCAGCCGCTTGGTCACCTTCGGCGACACCACCGCATCCCCGGCCGCCACGCTGCGAATGGCCGAGATCAGATCCTCCGGCGGCGTGTCCTTGAGCAGGAAGCCGCTGGCCCCGGCCCGCAGCGCGCCCAGCGCGTGCTCGTCCAGGTCGAAAGTGGTCATCACGAGAACCCTGCTGCCGCACCCGGATTCGAGGATCTGCCCGGTGGCGGTGACGCCGTCGACGACCGGCATGCGCACATCCATCAGCACCACATCGGGGGTCAGCTCCCGCGCCCGCTGCACCGCCGCCGCACCGTTGTCGGCCTCCCCGACGACCTCCATGTCCGGGTGCGCGCCGAGCACCATCTTCAGCCCGGCCCGCATCAATTCCTGGTCGTCCACGACGAGAACGGTGATCGGCACGCTCAACAATCTAACGATCCGTCCCCGGGAGCGCCGTATCGCACCAGCGGAATCGTGGCGCGCACCCGCCAGCCGCCCTCCGGCCGCCGCCCGGCCTCCAGCGTCCCGCCCAGCACGGCAATGCGTTCCCGCATGCCGACCAGTCCCAGGCCGCTGCCCCGGATGCGGGTGCGGACGGGCTCGTCGGCGAGTCCGTCGGGTGCGGCGGCCACGCCGCGATCGGTCACCTCCACCAGCACATCGGTCTCGCGGCGGCGCACCCGCACCCAGGCGCACGGGTCGGGTCCGGCGTGGCGGAAGGTATTGGTCAGCGACTCCTGCACGATGCGATGCACGCCGAGGCTGACCTCGGGCGCCACCTCGTCGAGCTCACCGGTCAGCTCCAGTTCCACGGCGAGCCCGGCGCTGCGCATCATCTCCACGATCTTCGCCAGGCCCGCGGTCCCGTGCTGCGGCAGCTGTTCGGAGGCGTGCTCGGTGCGCAGCAGCGCCACCGTGCGGCGCAGTTCGCGCAGCGCCTCGCGGCCGGTGCCCGCGATGGTGATCAGCGCCTTCTCCGCGCTGTCGGGGTCCTGGCGCAGTGCGTATTTCGCGCCGTCGGCCTGCACGATCATGACGCTCACCGCGTGCGCGACGATATCGTGCAGCTCGCGGGCGATGCGGGTGCGCTCGGCCGAAACCGCCTCGTGCGCACTGCGATCGCGGTCGTAGTCGGCGACGGCCAGCCGGGCGGCGACCTCCGCGTCGTAGGCGTGTCGCGCGCCGACGAACTCCGCCAGCGACCAGCACAGCGCGTAGAACAGGGTCACGAACGCCACGGTGAGCAGGAACGGCTGCTCCCCCACCACCACGACCAGCGACGCGTCGATCGCCAGCCCCGCCAGATAGATCAGTCCGTCGCGGCGGCCGACGTAGGCGACCAGGGTGTAGAGCATGATGCCCAGCGCCACCAGCGCCGGGGGCTGGATCTCCTCGCCGACCGTGTACCCGGTCAGCGATGCCGTGATCGACGCCGCCAGCAGTCCCAGCGCGGCGGCCCGCGGGTAGACCCGCCGCCAGATCACCGGCAGCGGAACGAGCACGCCCAGCACCAGCTGCGGTACGAGTTGGTGTTTGCCGCCGAGGTCCAGCAGGTCGAGCAGCAACAGCACCAGGGCCAGCGCCGAGTCGGGCACCAGGGGTTTGCCGCGTAGCCACAGACTGAAACGACGCATCCGCCCAGCCTATTCGGCGGCGATACGGATTTGCCGAGGCGATCCCCGGTCTGATTGTCTCCCCGGAGTGAGTTTCGCAGACTGGGCGGTCTTGCTGGCCGCGGCGACCGCCGCCGGATGGGTCGATGCGGTGGTGGGCGGCGGCGGGTTGATCATTCTGCCGACCCTGTTACTGGTGGCGCCCACGCTCGCGCCGCAGACGGCCCTGGGCACCAACAAGATTGCCGCCTTCTGCGGCACCTCCGCCGCCACCGTCACCTTCGCCCGCAAGGTGCCGATGCGGTGGCGGCTGCTGCTGCCGGGCGCGGCCATCGCCGCGGTCACGGCCGGGGCGGGTGCGGCGGCGGTCGCGCTCATCGACCGCCGGTACTTCGTTCCGATCGTGATGGTGGTGCTGGTCGGGGTCGCGATCTTCGTCACGCTGCGCCCCTCGCTCGGCCGCACCATGGCCACCCATCCGCCCGCCCGGCGCAAGACGATGCTGGTGATCGCGCTGGCCGCCGGGCTCATCGGCTGCTACGACGGCCTGCTCGGCCCGGGCACCGGCACCTTCCTCATCATCACCTTCGCCACCCTGCTCGGCACCGAATTCGTCCGCGCGGCCGCCATGGCGAAGGTGATCAACTGCGGCTCCAACCTCGGCGCGCTCATCCTGCTCGGCGCGACGGGCCACATCCTGTGGGCCCTCGGCGCGGCCATGGCCGTCGCGAATGTGCTGGGCGCGGTGGTCGGTTCGCGCATGGCGCTGGCCCGCGGGGCGGGATTCGTGCGCGCGGTCCTGCTGGTTGTCGTGACGGCCATGGTCGTTCGCCTCGGCTGGCAGCAGTTCGGTTAGGTCCCGGCCAAAAGCACGCCGGGACCATGAGATCGACCACGCCGGGATGACGAAATCCCTAGCAGCGGACCTCGGCGGGTAGGTGCTCCGGCCGGTGGCGGATGGTCTGGATCGAGTGCGTCGGGTTCGCGGCCAGCCAGGGGGCGAGGACTCGCGAGGTGGTCTCACGAATCTTGCGCTGCAACCGTTCTCCGTCCTCGATCCCCTGGCGGCCGGAGAACAGCACGGTCAGGGCGCCCGAGACCGCGCCGACCACGGCGCCGACCAGCGCGGCGGCGCCGACCTCGTCCAGCTCGTCGGGGAAGGCCACGCGTAAGTGCCGGGCGATCTCCTGCTGCGCGGCCAGCTGGGCGTGCGCGGCGCGCCCGCTCACCGCGGGCACCGTCCGCGATACCTGCGCGCGCAGCACCGCGATGCGGGCCGCCAGGTCGTCGCCGATGTGGTCGCCGGGATTGTCACCGGCCGCGCGCAACGCCCGCAGCAGCACCTCGACGGGCCGCTCGTCCGGGCGGCGGGTGGCGATGGCGTGCACCGCGGCCCGCACCCGCTCGTCGGGCTCGGGGAACAGCAGTTCCTCTTTGCTCTCGAAGTAGTTGAAGAACGTCCGCGTGCCCACCTCGGCGGCCGCGGCGATGTCGGCGACGGTGGTCGCCTCGTAGCCACGGCTTTCGAACATCTCGACCGCGGCCTGGAGCAGGGCGCGGCGAGTGCGTTCACGCTTGCGGTCTCGGAGAGCGGATGGCGGCACGCGGGCAGACAGTACGGCATGAATCGGCAAATATCCGGCAGGCAGCGTGTCGCTGCGCGCCGTTCACCCCGTGCCATGCCGCATATCGTGCATGTTTGCAGTCGATGCAAATATGCACGGCGTGTCGCGGTGAGTCGCAAGGCCTTCCGTCCCCCTAGTCCTGCACCCCAATGATGTTGATCGACTCGATCATGAACAATTAGCGTGTTCCGGGTGAGCATCGCATCCCGGGTCGTGGACGAACAGTTCCGCGCGCTACCGCTGTCCGCGCTCGCCGATGCCGCGCTGAGCGCCGCGCGCGCCGCCGGCGCCGACCATGCCGACCTGCGCGTGCACCGGCTGGTGCAGCAGTCCATCCGCGTGCGCGACGGCCGGGTCGAGGCGGTGCGCAATGCCACCGATCTGGGCTTCGCGGTCCGCGTGATCGTCGACGGCACCTGGGGTTTCGCCTCGCACGCCGACCTGTCCCCCGCGACCGCCGCCGAGGTGGCGCGCCGCGCGGTGACCGTCGCGACCACCCTGCGGGCGCTCAACCGGGAGCGGGTGGAGCTGGCCGCCGAACCGGTCTACCGCGACGCGCAGTGGGTGTCGGCCTACGACATCGACCCGTTCGAGGTCCCCACCCCGGAGAAAGTGGCGCTGCTGCAGGACTATTCGCAGCGCCTGTCGGCCGCCGCCGGCGTCGACCACGTGACGGCGACGGTGCTGCAGGTCAAGGAGCAGACCTACTACGCCGACACCGCGGGCTCGACCATCACCCAGCAGCGGGTGCGCCTGCATCCGCAGCTGGAGGCGACCACGGTCGATCCGGCCGCGGGCGCCTTCGAGACCATGCGCACCCTCGCCGCCCCGGCGGGCCGCGGCTGGGAGTACGTCACCGGCGCCGACGGCCGCTGGGACTGGGACGGCGAACTCGCGCGGATCCCGGAGTGGCTGGCCGAGAAGGTGAAAGCCCCGACGGTCGCACCGGGCCCCACCGACCTGGTCATCGATCCGTCGAACCTGTGGCTCACCATCCACGAATCCATCGGCCACGCCACCGAATACGACCGCGCCATCGGCTACGAATCCGCCTACGCGGGCACCTCGTTCGCCACCCCGGACCAGCTCGGCACCCTGCGGTACGGCACGCCGGTCATGCACGTCACCGGCGACCGCACCCAGGAATTCGGCCTGGCCACCGTCGGTTTCGACGACGAGGGCGTGGCCGGGCAGCGCTGGGACCTGATCCGCGACGGCGTCCTGGTCGGCTATCAGCTCGACCGGGCGTTCGCGCCGCGGCTGGGCCTGGACCGCTCCAACGGCTGCTCCTACGCCGACTCCGCCCACCACGTGCCCATCCAGCGCATGGCGAACGTGTCGCTGCAACCGGACCCCCAGCGCGACACCACGACCGAGGAGCTCATCTCCCGCGTCGAGGACGGCATCTACATCGTCGGCGACAAGTCGTGGTCGATCGACATGCAGCGCTACAACTTCCAGTTCACCGGGCAGCGGTTCTTCCGAATCCGCAACGGGCGGTTGGCCGGTCAGCTCCGCGATGTCGCCTACCAGGCCACCACCACCGACTTCTGGGGTTCGATGGAGGCGGTCGGTGGCCCGTCCACCTGGGTGCTGGGCGGCGCGTTCAACTGCGGCAAGGCCCAACCTGGGCAGGTGGCCGCGGTCAGCCACGGTTGCCCGTCGGTGCTGGTGCGCGGGGTCAATATTCTCAATACTCGGACGGAGGCCGGGCAGTGACGGTGCTACACGGTGGCGAGGTGGTCGAGCTCGCCCTGGCGGCCTCGCGCGTCGACGAGGCGATGGTGATCGTCGTCGACGCGCACGAGGCGTCGCTGCGCTGGGCCGGAAACTCCATGACCACCAACGGATCCTCGGTGTCGCGGGAGTGGTCGGTGATCTCGATCATCCGCGACCGCGCGGGCGCGCGCGTGGGCAGCGTCAGTTCCACCAGCGTCGACCCGGACGAGGTGGAGGCGGTGGTGCGCGCCAGCGAGGAGGCCGCCCGCACCGCCGAACCGGCCCGCGACGCCATGCCGCTGCTGCATCCGTCCACCTCCGACGCGCACGGCGACGTCGACTGGGCCACCCCGCCCGCCGCCACCGGCGTCGAGGCGTTCACCGACCTGGCCCGCGATCTGGCCACCGGCTTCGACGCCGCCGACCGGCTCTACGGCTTCGCCCACCACCGGCTGCACACCACCTGGCTGGGCACCTCCACCGGCATCCGCCGCCGCTGGACCCAGCCGACCGGTTCGGTGGAGATCAACGCGAAGCGCGGCGAGGCAACCGATCTCGCCAGCGCCTGGGTGGGCGTGAGCACCGTCGACTTCACCGATGTCGACACCCCCGCCCTGCTGTCCGAGCTGAACCGCCGCCTGGACTGGAGCAAGCGCCGCGTGGACCTGCCCGCCGGTCGCTACGAGACGCTGCTGCCGCCATCGGCGGTGGCCGACTTCATGATCTACATGTCGTGGACGATGGAGGGCCGCGGCGCGCAGGAGGGCCACAACGCGTTCTCCCGCGCGGGCGGCACCCGAATCGGCGAGCGGCTCACCGATATTCCGCTCACCCTCTACACCGATCCGACCGCCCCCGGGCTGGCCTATCGCCCGTTCGTCGCGGCCGCGACCTCCTCGGAGACCCTGTCGGTCTTCGACAACGGCCTGCCCGCCCGGCGGGTGGACTACCTGCGCGAGGGCGTGATCGACGCGCTCATGTACACCCGCGCCGACGCCGCCGAATTCGGCGCGCCCGTCGCGGCCCCGGGCGACAACCTGGTGATGACCGGCGGCGCGGACGCCTCCCTGGACGACATGATCGCCCGCACCGACCGCGGCCTGCTGCTCACCTGCCTGTGGTACATCCGCATGGTCGACCCGACCTCGCTGCTGCTCACCGGCCTCACCCGCGACGGCGTCTACCTCATCGAGAACGGCGAGGTCACCGCCGCGGTCAACAACTTCCGCTTCAACGAGAGCCCCCTGGACCTGCTGCGCCGGACCACCGAGGCCGGAACCACCTCGACCACGCTGCCCCGCGAGTGGGGCGACTGGTTCACCCGAGCGGCCATGCCCCCGTTGCGAATCCCCGACTTCCACATGTCCTCGGTGAGCCAGGCGACCTAGCGCCGCAGCCGATGCGCTACGCGGGCTCGCCGATTCTGGCGCGGAGCAGCCGGGTGTCGCGCGGCAGATTCCAGCCGAGGACCCCGGTGATCCGGCCGCCGTGCGCGAACAGCGCCGCGAACCGACCCGCGCCGACCTCCCCGGCGGCGACGGTGTGCGCCGCCCCCGCCGGGAACGTGCCGTACGCCTGAATCCGGACGTCGTACTGATCGGTCCAGAAGTACGGCACCGGCGCGTACGGCTCACCCTTGCCGAGCAGCGTGCGCGCCGCGGCCATGCCCTGCTCGGTGGCGTTCATCCGGTGCTCGACCCGAATTCGCTTGCCGGACACCGGATGCGACCACGAGGCGACATCCCCGGCGGCGACCACATCGGGCGCGGCCCGGCACAGCGCGTCGGTGTCGACGCCGTCGGTCAGCGACAGTCCGCTGCCCGCCAGCCACCGCGTGTTCGGCACCGCACCGATGGCGACGAGCACCACGTCCGCGGGCGCCACCGTGCCGTCGGCCAGCTCGACGCCCTCGACCCGCCCCGCACCGGTCAGCCCGGTGACGCCGAGGCCGAGGCGCATGCGCACCCCGTGATCGGCGTGCAGCTTCGCGATCGAGTCGCCCACCCACGGGCCGAACTGGCGGACCATCGGCGCGGGCAGCGGGTCGACCACGGTGACGTCCGCGCCGAGCCCGCGGGCGACGGCGGCCACCTCGCAGCCCAGGAACCCGGCCCCGACGATCACCACCGACCGCGACGCCGACAGGTCCGCCTTGAACGCCAACGCATCCGCCATCGTCCGCAGCACGTGCACGCCGGCGAGACACCGCCCGAACGGCAACCGCCGCGGCGTGACACCGGTGGCGATCACCAGCTTGTCGTAGCCGAGGCTGTCGCCGGTGGACAGCGTCAGCCGGTGCCCGGCCAGGTCCAGTCCGGTGGCGCGCACGCCGAGCAGCCAGTCCGCCGCCACCGCCGCGGGCAGCGCCGCGCGCTCCGGTTCCCAAGCGCCGGAGAGGATCTGCTTGGACAGCGGCGGCCGGTCGTATGGCATCCGGTCCTCGTCGCCGATGACGGTGAGCGGGCCCTCGTAACCCTCCCGGCGCAGCGCCTGGGCCGCGGTCAGGCCCGCGGCCGAGGCGCCGACGACCGCGATCACGACTCGTCCAGCTCGATCGCCAGCGCCGGGCACACCCGCGCCGCCTGCCGCACGTCGTCGTGCAGCTCGGCGGGCGGATTCGCTTGCAGCAGCACCACGATGCCGTCCTCGTCGCGCTGGTCGAACACGTCCGGGGCGAGCAGCACGCACTGTCCGGCGCCGACGCACTTGTCCTGATCCACAACAACCTTCATGACTTCGATCCTTACCAGGAGACGGGGAGCGAGTGGACGCCGTACACGATCATGTCGTGTTTGAACCGCAGATCCTCGAACGGAATCGCCAGCCGCAGCGTGGGTATCCGCCGATACAGGGTGCCGTACACGACCTGCAATTCCATCCGGGCCAGCGGCTGGCCCAGGCACTGGTGCACGCCGTAGCCGAAGGCCACGTGGTGGCGCGCCTCCCGATGGATGTCCAGGCGATCCGGATCGGGGAACGCGGCACCGTCGCGGTTGGCGGCGTCGGTGGCCAGGATGACACCCTCGCCCGCGCGGATCAGCCGCCCGCCGATCTCGATGTCCTCGGTGGCCACCCGGCGGCGGCCGCCGTGCACGATGCTCAGATACCGCAGCAGCTCCTCGACCGCGTTCGCGATCAGCTTCGGGTCGTCGGTGTCGCGCAGCTCGGCGAGCTGGTCCGGATGTTCCAGCAGCGCCAGGGTGCCCAGCGCGATCATGTTCGCGGTGGTCTCGTGCCCGGCGATCAGCATCAGCACGCTCATGTCGGCGATCTCGCCGACGGTCAGCTCACCGTTGGCCAGCTGCCCGGCGACCAACCCGCCGATCATGTCGTCGGTCGGCGTCTTCTGCTTCGCCGCAATGAGATCCAGCAGGTACGAGCGCAGCTCCTCGCTGGCGGCCACCGCCTCGTCGATCGGGGTCTCCCGCGAGATGAGCTTCTTGCTGCACGCCTGGAAGAAGTCGTGGTCGGCGTACGGCACGCCGAGCAGCTGGCAGATCACCAGCGAGGGCACCGGCAGCGCCAACGCGGTGACCAGGTCCGCCGGTGTCGGCCCGGCGAGCATGTCGTCGATGAGCTCGTCGACGATCCGCTGCACCTGCGGCCGCAGCGCCGCCACCCGCTTGATCATGAAGTTGCGGGTGAGCATTCGCCGGTGTCGGTCGTGCTCGGGATCGTCCATCGCGATGAACGAGCGGTTGGTCTTGCGTCGCGACTGCACCGACTCGGACTGGTGCGGATACCCGTCCCGGCGGTTGTCGGCGCTGAATCGCTGGTCGGACAGCATGGTTCGCAGATGGTCGTAACCGGTGATCAGCCACGGCGTTTCGCCGTTCCAGATCTGCACCCGGCTGACGTCGTCGACCTCGCGCAGCTGCGGCGGCGGGTCGAACGGGCACCGCGCGGCCCGCGGCATCGGGAAGGTGGGCACGGTCTCGGGCATGGGAACCCCCAAATCACCAAACAAACGTTCACTAACTCACCCAGGATAAATCCAGTTGCTTCCGCTAACCAACTACTAGTGGAGTGTGACTCTTGTCACTCGACAACGAGGGTGACGAGCTCGTCGACGAAGTCCAGAATGAGCTCCGATTGCACGGCGGCATCCCCGCCGGAGTGCCAGAGCGCGACCCGGCCGTGCGTGCCGACAATGACGATGATCGCGGCCCGTTCCGGCGACACCCGCAGCCGGATTCCGGCGCGCTCGCACCGTTCGAACGCGGCGATCCCCTGCTGCACGATCTCCCGCATCGGACCCGTGCGCGTGGACGGGTACGCGCGATTGTTGATGATCAGCCGATAGTGACCCGGGCTGTCGAGGGCGAACCGGCAGTACGCCCGCATCAGCGCCCGGACCCGATCCAGCAGCGCATCCGGCGCGCATTCGGCCTCGGCCGCGGCCATCGCCGCCGCCAATTGCTCCGCGTCGTAGTCGATCAGCGCCTTCACCAGCGCGGACTTATCGCTGAAGTGCTGGTAGATGCTGGCCGGTGCGATCCCGGCGGCCCGGGCCACCCCGCGGATCGTCAGCCCCTGTTCGCCGCCCAATTCCGACAGCAACCGCGCGGCGGCCTCGAGAATCTCGCCCCGCAGCCGCTCCCCCTGCCCCCAGGGATTGCGCACTCGTTGCGAGGATTCGGCCACGGGCCGACTGTAATCGGTGCGCCCGGTCACCGATACGGCGACCAGGTGGTGATGTTGTCCCCGGCGCGGAAGGTGAGGAACCGGTGGCGCCACTGATCGTAGAGGGCCGGATTGGCCTCGAGGATGGGCAGCACACTCGTCACCAGCTGGAGTTCGCGCAGCTGCCGCAGGACCGGAAAGTGTTGCCAGCGAAGGATATCCATGCCGTAGGCGGCGGCCAACCGCTCGTGATCGCCGGTGGTGCTGGCGAAGCGGACCTTCCCGAACGCGACGGGGGCCAGGTCCCATTCGCGCGGTCCGTGCGCGGTCGCGTCGAAGTCGCACAGCACCGGTTCCCGTCCGTTCGGGATGAGATTGCCGACCGTGCTGTCGCCGTGGATCGGCCCGGGCGGCAGCGTGTATTCGATCGCCTCGAGCCCTTCTTCCACATCGTCGCACTTGTGTTCCAGGAATCGGAGGTCGGCGGGCGAGAGCAGATCCTGCTCCTCGAGCCGCCCCCGGATCGGCGCCAGGGGCCGCCAGGGCGGGAGATCGAATCCCGGGGGCGGCAGCGCGTGCAGCCGCCGCAGGATCATGCCCAGCTCGCGGCCGTTCGGGGTGCTGCCCGGCTCGCGTGATATCACCTTGTGCCAGAAGGTGATCCGCCGTCCGTCGACGGTCAGCGGCTGCGGCAGGTCCTCGGCCAGCCGCACCGCGGGCACCTGTTCGTCCGCCAGCCACCGGGCCACCGAGATCACCTTCGGCACCCGCCGATCGACCACCTCCGAGCCCGGGATCCGGACGATCACCGGCGCCGAAACGAGCTCGTACACAGCGTTACTCGTGAATTTGACCAATCGCGCGCCGGACGGGTCGAGACCCACCCGCCGACACGCCTCCCGTAGAACATCTTGCGCCCACGGCATTTTCCGGCACCATCCGATCGTCTACCCCGGAGTCGTTCGTTGCCCTCACATATACCCGGATACCCGCGTTGCGCCCAGCGCGAACACGATGGCACCCTGGCGCGCGGCGTTACTCCGGAGCCATGGTCGAACGAGTGCGGCTCAGGCGGATTCCGCCAGCACCGCGGCCTGCCATACATCGGCCAGGTCCTGCAGCGGGATGTCCAGCGCCCGGCCGAGACCCACCACGGTGCCGAAGGCGGGGCTGGGCAGGCGGCCGGTCTCGATCTTGCGCAGCGTCTCCGGGGAGATGCCCGCCGCACGCGCCACCTCACCGAGATCGCGGTCGGCGCGCGTGGCGCGCAGGAAGGCGCCGAGCCGGCGACCGGCCTCGACCTGTGTGGGGGTGAGCGGCAGACGAACCATGCCGCCAGCATACGGTTGGTATAGAAATACCGCCAGTGTTATCGTCGGTATTTAAATACCGAGTACGGAGGTGGCTCATGGTCGAGCTGAAGACGGCCGAGGAGATCGAGCGGATGCGGGTGACGGGCGCGTTCGTCGCCGAGACCCTGGCGGAACTGCGCGCGCGGGCGCAGGTCGGCGTCAATCTGCTGGAATTGGAAGCCCATGTGCGCCAGCGCATCCGCGAGCGCGGCGCGACCTCGTGCTACTGGGACTACGCACCGTCGTTCGGCCGCGGCCCGTTTCGCAATACGGTCTGCCTGTCGGTGAACGACGCTGTGCTGCACGGCCTTCCGTTCGACTACGCGCTGCGCGACGGCGATGTGCTGACCATGGATCTGGCGGTCGACATCGACGGCTGGGTGGCCGACGCCGCCACCACGGTGATCGTCGGCACCGCCGCCGAACAGGACCGGCGGCTGGTGCGCGCCACCGAGGAGGCGCTGGCGGCCGCGATCGCGGTCGCGGTGCCCGGCAACAGGATCGGCGACCTGTCCGCCGCGATCGGCGCGGTCGCGCGCGACCACGGCTATCCGGTCAACACCGAATTCGGCGGCCACGGCCTGGGCCGCACCATGCACGAGGACCCGCACATCCCCAACCAGGGCACCGCGGGCCGAGGCTTCCCCCTGCGCCCCGGCCTGACCATCGCCATCGAGCCCTGGTTCGCCCGCACCACCGACCGCATCGTCACCGACCCCGACGGCTGGACCATCCGCTCCGCCGACGGCTCCCGCACCGCCCACTCCGAGCACACCGTGGCGATCACCGAGGACGGCCCGCGGGTCCTCACCCTGGCGCCCTGAACCCGGCCGGGCGGATTACTCTGCCAGTCGTGGACAATCCCTTCGGCGC
This sequence comes from Nocardia terpenica, assembly GCF_013186535.1. Classification (NCBI taxonomy): domain Bacteria; kingdom Bacillati; phylum Actinomycetota; class Actinomycetes; order Mycobacteriales; family Nocardiaceae; genus Nocardia; species Nocardia terpenica. Next base: position 389,241 of record NZ_JABMCZ010000004.1, on the reverse strand, counting down.
CGCGGGCACCTCGAATTATGTTCTGCTGACCACGTTCCGGCGCAACGGGACTCCGGTCGGTACGCCGGTGTGGGCCGTGCTCGACGAGGGCAGGCTCCTGGTCTGGACCGTCGCCGACAGCGGGAAGGTCAAGCGGCTGCGCAACAATCCCACCGTCGCGCTGCAGCCGTGCACTGTCGGCGGGAAGGCGCGGGGCGCGGTGGTCGACGGCACCGCGCGCATTCTCGACGAGGCGGGAGCGCAGCGGGTGCGCCGCCTGATCAAGCGGAAGTACTCGGTGCAGGGCTGGCTGGTCGTCACCGGCAGCCTGATCCGCCGCGGCCGCGGCGGGACCGTCGGTATAGAGATCACCGCCGAGGGCTGACGGCGCGGGCGGCCCCCGCATCCGTCCGGGGGCGCACCGCGGGCTACGTTCGAAAGACGTACCCCGCGGTGCGCGGGGTGGGCCGGGCGGAACGCCGGTTCGACGCGGAACGATCCGGCGCCGCGTCCCGGCCCGTTCGTCGAGCCCGCGAATGCGTCGCGACCGGTCGGCGGCGAGAACGCCGCCGATGGCCGGGAACACAGCCCGGTATCGCGGGCAGGACGAGAATTCCATGCTCCTCGCGTTCGTTGGACACCCCAAGCCCCCGCTTTCGGGGGGCGCACGCGCTACCGCGGCAGCGCGGCGTGCGCGGCCGCGGCCAGGGCGCCGGGCGTGGGATAGCGGTAGGCCGGTTCCTTCGCCAGCGCGGTCGTCACGACATCGTCCAAACCCGCTGGGAGATCGGGCCGATGAGCGGTCGGGCGGGGCGGCGGTTCCGACAGGTGCGCGTCGATGACCGCCCCCGGGTTCGGATGCTGGAACGGCGGGCCGCCGGTGAGCATGCCGTACAGCACGCAACCCAGGGAGTAGACGTCGGCGCGCTCGTCGATCACGTCGTCGCGCAACAACTCCGGGGCGGTGTATTCGACCGACCAGCGGGTTCCGGTGTCGCCGAGCGCGCGCCGCGAGGGCACGTCGCCGAGCAGCCGGGCCAGGCCGAAATCGGTGACGGCCGTGCGCTGTTCGCCGGTGGCGTCGCAGCCGAACCGGATATTGCCCGGATGCAGGCCGCCGTGCAGGACGCCGCGGGCGCGGGCGTAGTCCAATCCGGCGGCCGCCGCGCCGATCGCGGCCACCGCGCGATCGGCGGACACCCGGCCGTCCGAACGGGCGGGCAGGGACCGGACATCCCCGGTGAGATATTCCGTGGCCATCCAGACGCACGGGTCGGCCGGTGCGTAGCGGCCGTGTGCCGCAACGACATTGGGGTGGTCCAGCCCGCGCACCCGCTCCAGGTGGCGGGCGAGGCGATCGCACAGCGACCCGGGCAGGCCCGAGTCGAACACCTTCAGCGCGACCGTGCGCGGCTCCCACGGGTAGTGCGCGAGATAGACGGTGCCCCAGCGTCCCTCACCGAGCACACGTTCGATCGTGTAGCCCACGAACGCCGTACCGCGTTCCAAGCGCACCGCGCATCTCCTCTGCCACGCCGCCGGCGCGGACGGCCCGCGCCTGGCGTTGTATGGCTACAGTTACTCCAATTCCCCCTCGGTCTCCAGATACACCTGCCGTAGCCGGTCCAGCGTCTGCTGCTCGGGCTGCTGCCACAGTCCGCGCTCGGCCGCCTCCAGCAGGCGTTCGGCGATCCCGTGCAGGGCCCACGGATTCGACTGCTCCATGAACTTGCGGTTCACCTCGTCGAATACGTAGCTCTCCGACAGCTTCTCGTACATCCAGTCGGCGACCACGTCGGTGGTGGCGTCGTAGCCGAACAGGTAGTCGACGGTGGCGGCCATCTCGAACGCGCCCTTGTACCCGTGCCGCCGCATCGCCTCCAGCCAGCGCGGATTCACCACGCGGGCGCGGAACACCCGGGTGGTCTCCTCCGACAGCGTGCGGGTGCGCACCGAGTCGGGGCGGGTGCTGTCGCCGATGTAGGCCGCCGGATTCCGGCCGGTCAGCGCGCGCACCGCGGCCACCATGCCGCCGTGGTACTGGAAGTAGTCGTCGGAGTCGGCGATATCGTGCTCGCGGGTGTCGGTGTTCTTGGCCGCCACCGCGATTCGGCGATAGGCGCTGCGCATGTCGTCGGCCGCGGGCATGCCGTCCAGGTCGCGGCCGTAGGCGTAGCCGCCCCACGCGGTGTACACCTGCGCCAGGTCGTCGTCGGTGCGCCAGCTCTTGGAGTCGATGAGCTGCAGCAGGCCCGCGCCGTAGGTGCCGGGCTTGGAGCCGAAGATGCGGGTGGTGGCCCGCCGCTCGTCCCCGTGCTCGGCCAGGTCCGACCGGGTATGGGCGCGAACGTAATTCGACTCCGCGGGCTCGTCCAGCCCCGCGACCAACCGCACCGCGTCGTCCAGCAGCGCCAGCACGTGCGGGAACGCGTCGCGGAAGAAACCGGAGATGCGCACGGTGACGTCGATGCGCGGGCGGCCCAGTTCGCCGAGCGGGACCGGCTCCAGCGTGGTGACCCGGCGACTGGCCTCGTCCCACACCGGCCGCACGCCCAGCAGCGCGAACACCTCCGCGATATCGTCGCCGGAGGTCCGCATGGCCGAGGTCCCCCACACCGACAGTCCCACCGACCGCGGGTACTCGCCGTGGTCGGCCAGGTAGCGCTCCAGCAGCGAATCCGCCATGGCCTGACCGGTTTCCCACGCCAGCCGCGACGGCACCGCCTTGGGATCGACCGAGTAGAAGTTGCGCCCGGTCGGCAGCACATTGATCAGCCCGCGCAGCGGCGACCCGCTCGGCCCGGCCGGAATGAACCCGCCGTCGAGCGCGTGCAGCACCCGCTCGATCTCGATCCCGGTCTGCCGCAGCCGGGGGACGACTTCCGTTGCGGCGAAACGCAATACCGACCGGAGGGTGTCGATGCGGTCTGACGAGGCGAGCTCGCGCTCGATAATCTCGTCGACCGCATCCACCGACCAGTCCGCGGCCTGCAGGGCCGCGAGCAGTCGCCGCGCCCCCTCCTCGGCCGCGTCCACGCGCTCGCGGGACTCGCCGCCGGATTCGTCGAGCCCCAGGGCCTCCCGCAGGCCCGGCACCGCGACCTCGCCGCCCCACAGCTGGCGGGCGCGGAGCATGGCCAGCACCAGGTCCAGCTCGCCCTCGGCGGCGGGGGCCTGGCCGAGGATGTGCAGGCCGTCGCGGATCTGCACGTCCTTGATCTCGCACAGCCAGCCGTCGACGTGCAGCAGCATGTCGTCGAAGGCGTCCTCCTCCGGCCGCTCGGTCAGGCCCAGGTCGTGGTCCATCTTCGCGGCCCGCATCAGGGTCCAGATCTGCTGGCGGATGGCGGGCAGCTTGGCGGGGTCCAGCGCGGCGATATTGGCGTGCTCGTCGAGCAGCTGCTCGAGGCGGGAGATGTCGCCGTAGGTCTCGGCGCGGGCCATCGGCGGGATCAGGTGGTCGACGAGGGTGGCGTGCGCGCGCCGCTTGGCCTGGGTGCCCTCGCCCGGATCGTTCACCAGGAACGGGTAGATCAGCGGCAGGTCGCCGAGCGCCGCGTCGGTGGCGCAGGCCGCGGACATGCCGAGCGTCTTGCCCGGCAACCACTCCAGATTGCCGTGCTTGCCCAGATGCACCATGGCGTCCGCGCCGAACCCACCGGCCGCCGGATCCGCCGAAATCCACCGGTACGCCGCGAGATAGTGGTGGCTCGGCGGCAGATCCGGATCGTGGTAGATGGCGACCGGGTTCTCACCGAATCCGCGCGGCGGCTGCACCATGAGCACCACATTGCCGAAACGCAGTGCGGCGATGACGATTTCGCCCTCCGGATCCGCCGACCGGTCGACATACAGTTCGCCCGGCGGCGGCCCCCACGCCCGCACCACCGCCTCCCGCAGCTCCGCGGGCAGCGTGTCGAACCAGGCCCGATACCGCCGGGCCGCGATTCGAATCGGGTTGCCCTCCAGCTGTTCCGCGGTGAGCCAGTCCGGATCCTGGCCGCCCGCCGCGATGAGCGCGTGGATCAGCGCGTCGCCGTCGCGCTCCTCGAGGCCCGGGATCTCCCCCGGCGCGCCGAGATCGTAACCGGCGGAGCGCATCTCGGTGAGCAGCCGGATGGCGCTGGCCGGGGTGTCCAGGCCCACCGCGTTGCCGATGCGGGCGTGCTTGGTCGGATACGCCGACAGCATGAGCGCGATGCGCCGCTGCCCGGCGGGGATGTGCCGCAGCCGCGCGTGCCGCACCGCGATGCCCGCCACCCGTGCCGCGCGCTCGGGATCGGGCACGTAGGTCGACAGCCCGTCGGCGTCGAACTCCTTGAACGAGAACGGGACCGTGATGATGCGGCCGTCGAATTCCGGCACCGCCACCTGGGTCGCGACGTCCAGCGGCGACAGTCCGTCGTCGTTGTCGGCCCACTGATCCCGTCCGCCGGTGAGGCACAGGCCCTGCAGGATCGGCACATCCAGCTCGGCCAGCGCGCCGATGTCCCACGCCCCGTCGTCGCCGCCCGCCGACGCCGCGGCGGGCTTGGTGCCCCCGGCGGCCAGCACGGTCACCACCAGGGCGTCGGCGCGGCGCAGGGCCTCGAGCAATTCCGGTTCGGCGGTGCGCAGCGAGGCGCAGTACAGCGGCAGCGGGCGGGCCCCGGCGTCCTCGAGGGCGGTGCACAGGGCGTCGATGTAACCGGTGTTCCCGGCCAGGTGCTGAGCGCGGTAGTAGAGGACGGCGACCGTCGGGCCGTCGACTTCCCGTGCCGCACGGTCCAATTCGCCCCAGTTGGGCTGCTGTACCGGCGGCTCGAAGCCGTGCCCGGTGAGCAGCACCGTATCGGAGAGGAAGTGGTGCAGCTGCCGCAGATTGTCCGGCCCGCCCGCGGCCAGGTAGTTGTGCGCGTCGGCGGCGACACCGCCCGGCACGGTCGAGCACTCCATCAGCTCGGCGTCGGGGGCCATCTCGCCGCCGAGCGCCACCACCGGAATGCCGCTGGCGCGCACCGCCGCCAGGCCCTCCTCCCAGGCCCGGCGGCCGCCGAGTATGCGCACCACCACCAGGTCCGCGCCGTCGAGCAGGGCGGGCAGGTCCTCGACCAGCAGTCGCGCCGGATTGCCGAGCCGGTAGTCGGCGCCGCTGGCCCGCGCGGACAACAGGTCGGTGTCGGAGGTGGACAGCAGCAGAATCACGGTTCGGCCTTCCTCGGGTGACGCGCCCTTGACGAATCTGTCGATCGCCGTGAGGGTCTGACTGTCACAGTGGCGCGACCGCCCGGAATTGCACCGGTTTCCTCATATTCGGCGAACCCCCGGATGCTACCGCCTACCCCGCCGGGACCGCGTTGGGCAGGCTTCCATTCGCTTCTCTGTCGGCGCGTCGGAGCGTACGCTCGGAATATGCCGAACTCACCAGGGTGGGCCAGGCGGAACCGCTTCGCTGCCTGGTCGGGAATTGTATGCATGATGGTTGCCGTTGCCTTGCTGGCAATGGCGCTCGCGGCGGCTGCGGGACATCGCAGCACGCTCGCGGTGGTGGCCGCCGGGGTGTGCGCGGCGGTCGCGATCACCGGGCTGGTGGTCTTCGAATCGACGGTGCATCGCGACCATATCGATCACCACGAGACGCCGCATCTGCTGTCCGACAGTTACGTTCCGGTCCCGCCGTGGGTGCGTCGCGCCCGTGGTCGGTTCGACGAGGGAGGACGGTGATCATGCCCGCGACTCCGAGCTGGGTGCGGCGCAATCGCTTCGTCGCCTGGGCGAGCTACTTCTGTGTGCTGATCGGATTCGGCACGCTTGCCATGGCGCTGACCGCGGCGGGCAGCCACCACACCGGGTGGGCGCTGATGGCGGGCGGCATCTGCGCGGCCACACTCATCGTGGGGCTGACGCTGATCGGCACGACCGTGCACCGCGATCACATCGACCACCACGCCACGCCGAATCTGCTGTCGGATTCGTCGTGGGACGAGACGCCCGCCTACGCGCGGCGGCGCGGCATCCCGGCCCGGTCCAAGCGGCTCGATCCGGGGATGGGGCACTGACCCCGGCCCCGTAGGCTGGGCAGGGTCATGACTCGTTCCGCCCCCGACTCCTGTCCCGGCATCCTGCGCCTGCACGAGGCCGCCGACGGGCCGCTGGCTCGAATCCGGCTGCCCGGCGGGCGGTTACGGCCCGATCAGGTGCAGGTCCTGGCCGAGGCCGCCCGCGACCTGGGCAGCGACGCGATCGAGTTGACCTCGCGCGGCAATGTGCAGCTGCGCCGGGTCACCGATGCCGAGGCGCTGGCCGAGCGGCTGCGGGCGGTCGATCTGCTGCCCAGCCCCACCCACGAGCGGGTGCGCAATATCGTCGCCTCGCCGCTGTCGGGCCGGGTGGGCGGCTGGACCGATGTGCATCCGCTGGTCGGGGCGCTCGACGCCGGGTTGCGGGCGGCGCCCGCGCTGGCCGGGCTGCCCGGCCGGGTGCTGTTCACCCTGGACGACGGCCGCGGCGATGTGAGCGGCCTGGGCGGCGACATCGGCGTGCACGCCGTCGACGCGGACGAGTACGCGCTGCTGCTCGGCGGCCGCGACACCGGCATCCGGGTCCCGGCGGCCGACGCGGTGCCGACCATGCTGGCCGCCGCCGACGGCTTCCAGGAGCTGCGCGGCGACCACTGGCGCCTGCACGAGCTCGCCGACGGCCCCGCCCGCATCGCCGCCCGCCTCGGCCTGACCGCCACCGCCGATCCCCTGGAATTCGGTGCGCGCCATGACGTTCCGATCGGCTGGCTCACCCAGTCCGACGACCGCGTGGCCCTCGGCGCGGGCGTCCCGCTCGGCGGCCTGCCCGCCCGCACCGCCGAATTCCTGGCCGCCGTCGACCGCCCGCTCCTGGTGACCCCCTGGCGCAGCCTGGTCCTGACCGACCTCGACGAATGGGCGGCCGAGCAGGTGGTCCGCGTCCTGGCCCCCATGGGCCTGATCTTCGACGCCGCCTCCCCCTGGCTGCTGGTCACCGCCTGCGCGGGCCGTCCCGGCTGCGCCAAGTCCCACACCGATATTCGCGCCGACGCCGCCGATGCGGTCGCCTCCGGCCGCGTCGGCCTCGACGGCCCACTCCCATCGGCTCGCACCGGGATTCCCGCGAGCGACATTCGCACCGTGGGCCGCCAGCACTGGTCCGGCTGCTCCCGCCGCTGCGGCCGCCCCCGCGGCCCGCTCACCGACATCGTCGCCGCGGCGGACGGATATCACCTGATCCCACCCGATTCGGAGAATTCCTGAGCCGTACGTGACCGATCCGGTGGGCGGGGGCACGATGATCTTATGACTGCGCCCGCGGAGGACGGTCGCGCCGAACCGGCGGCGACCTCCGGCATTCTGAGCGACACCGAAATCGCGGCCCTCACCGACGCCCAGCGCCGGGACCTGATCCGGCGGATGCGACTGCCACCGGAGCGGGTGCTGCCGCATCCGGACGTGGTGCGGCTGCAGCGGCGCGTGCGGCTGACCATCATGGTGGGCGGGTCGATCGCCATGATTCCCTGGCTGGTCTACCTCGGTCTCACGCTGCCCACCGAGTACCACGCGCGCAACTGGTCGCTGGCCTGGCTCGGCTTCGACGTGGCGCTGGTGCTGACGATGGCCACGACGGCCTACCTCGGCTGGCGTCGGCGGCTGCTGCTGGTCCTGCCCGCCATCTGCACGGGCACCATGCTGCTGATCGATGCCTGGTTCGACATCGTCACCGCCGACGCCCGCGATGTGTGGGTGTCGGTGGGCACCGCGGTGCTGGCCGAGATACCGCTGGCGATCGTCCTGCTCAGCGGCGCGCTACGGCTGTTCCGCTACGTGGTGCTGGTGCACCCGCTGCACGACCCGGCGGTCAGTCCGTGGCGAGCGCGGCTGCCGATGTGACCCGCGCCGAATGCAGTTCCAGCGTGCAGCATTTCACGCTGCCGCCCGCCTTCAGCAGCTCCGACAGGTCGATGCCGATCGGGTTGAAGCCGCGGCCGCGCAGCTGCTCGGACAGACCCGTGGCGCGCTCGCTGAGGAACACGTTGTAGCCGTCGCACACGCCGTTGAGGCCGAGCACCTCGGCATCGGCGTCGGTGGCGACCACGGCGTCGGGATACAGCTCGGCCAGTAGTTCCGCGCTCGCCGGGGCGAAGGCCGCCGGGTAGTAGGCGATGGTGTCGTCGAGCACCATGAGCGCGGTGTCGAGGTGGTAGTAGCGGGGATCGACCAGTTCCAGCGACACCACCGGCATGCCGAAGAACCGCTCGACCTCGCGATGGGCCGCGGGCGCGGAGCGGAAGCCGGTGCCCGCCAGGATGCGATCGCCGACCCGGGCGAAATCGCCCTCGCCCTCGTTGATCTCGGTGGCCGCGGCCACCTCGAAGACGCCCTGGGCGGCCAGCCACGCGTGATACGCCGGGCCCTCGGCCGCGCGTTCGGGATTGGCGAATCGCGCCGACACGGCCCGCCCGCCGATCACCAGGCCGCCGTTGGCGGCGAACACCATATCCGGCAGGCCGGGCTCACCGGCGAGCACGTCCACCCGGTGGCCGTGCGCCTCGAACGCCGCGCGCAGCGTCTCCCACTGGGCCAGGGCGCGGGCGCGATCCACCGGTTCGGACACGTTCATCCACGGGTTGATCGCGTAGTACACATCGAAATGGTCGGGACGGCACATCAGATACCGGCGCGGGGTGGGGCGGCGGATATCGGAGGGCTCGGGCGCGGGGAGTGTGGCTACGGAGGTCAACGAGACTCCTCGGTCTGGCAGCGTACACGGGACTGGACACGACGGTAAATGCCGCGCCGTTGCGTCAGGAACATCTATTCGTTGCGTAAATTGAGGGCAGAGCGACGGTTTCATGCGGGAGAGGACAACACATGGACGACCTGGATCGGCGCATCCTCGCCCATCTGCTGAAACACGCGCGGGCCTCGTTCCAGGACATCGGCGCGGCGGTCGGCCTGTCCGCGCCCGCGGTGAAGCGGCGGGTCGACAAGATGGTGGCGGGCGGGCAGATCACCGGCTTCACCGCGCAGGTCAATCCGACGGCGCTGGGCTGGCGCACCGAGGCGTATGTGGAGGTCTACTACCGCGACAACATCTCCCCCACCGAACTGCGCCGCACCCTGGAACCGATCCCGCAGGTGGTCGGCGTGTGGACGATCGCGGGCGAGGCCGACGCCCTGGTGCACGTGATGGCGACCGATATGGCCGAGATCGAGTCGACCGTCGAGCGGATCCGCGAGAACGCCCGCGTCGGCCGCACCCGCAGCAGCATCGTCATGTCCCGCCTGCTGGAGCGGCCCCGCACCTGATCGCGGCGCGCACGGTTTCCCGTCGGCCCGCCGCACCCGATCGCGGCGCGCACGGTTTCCCATACTCGGCCCGCCGCACCTGATTACGTCGCGAGCCGGGAGCGCTTCTAGGGTGGACGCCATGTCCGTACCACGCACCGGCTACCTCACCGACGGGGCCGAGATCTATCGGCGCTCGTTCGCGACGATCCGCGCCGAGTCCGACCTCGCCCGGTTCCCGGCCGATGTCGCGCAGGTGGTGGTGCGGATGATCCACGCCTGCGGGCAGGTCGATCTCGCCCAGTCGGTGGAGCACAGCCCGGGGGTGGTGGCGGCGGCGCGGGCCGCGCTGCGCGGTGGCGCGCCGATCCTGTGCGATGCCACCATGGTCGCCTCGGGGGTGACCCGCCGTCGGCTGCCCGCCGACAACGAGGTGCTGTGCCTGCTCGCCGACCCCCGGGTGCCGGAGCTGGCGCGGGCCATGAACAACACCAGATCGGCTGCGGCCCTGGAACTGTGGCGCGACCGGCTGGCGGGCGCGGTGGTGGCGATCGGCAATGCGCCGACCGCGCTGTTCCATCTGCTCGACCTGCTCGACGCCGGTGCGCCCCGGCCCGCCGCGGTGCTCGGCATCCCGGTCGGCTTCGTCGGCGCAGCGGAATCCAAACAGGCCCTGACCGAGTACGGCGGCGTGGAATATCTGACGGTGCGCGGGCGGCGCGGCGGCAGCGCCATCACCGCGGCGGCGCTGAATGCGATTGCGAGCGAACAGGAATGAGCGGCACGGCACCCGGCAAACTGTGGGGCATCGGGCTGGGCCCCGGCGATCCGGAACTGGTGACGGTGAAGGCCGCGCGACTGATCGGCGAGGCCGATGTGATCGCCTTCCACAGCGCCCGCCACGGCCGCAGCATCTCGCGCGGTATCGCCGCGCCGTACATGCGCCCGGGGCAGCTCGAGGAGCACCTGATCTATCCGGTCACCACCGAGACCACCGACCACCCCGGCGGCTATCAGGGCGCGATCGATGAGTTCTACGCGGAGTCGGCCGCCCGGCTCGCCGCGCACCTGGCGGCCGGGCGCACGGTGGCGCTGCTCGCCGCCGGTGATCCGCTGTTCTACAGCTCCTACATGCACATGCACCGCCGCCTGGCCGACCGGTTCGAGGCCGAGATCGTCCCGGGCGTCACCTCGGTGAGCGCCGCCGCGGCCGCCCTCGGCACCCCGCTGGTGGAGGGCGAGCAGGTGCTGACCGTGCTGCCCGGCACCCTGCCCGCCGACGAACTCGCCGACCGGCTGTCCGGCACCGAGGCCGCCGCCATCATGAAGCTGGGCCGCACGTATCCCGATGTGCGGCAGGCACTCTCGCGGGCGGGCAGGCTCGACGACGCGTACTACGTGGAGCGCGCCAGCACCGGCCGTCAGCGCGTGCTGCGAGCGGCCGATGTCGCCGACTCGGAGGTGCCGTACTTCGCGATAACGCTGGTGCCGGGACCCGAGCCGACCACCGAAATCCCGCTCACCCGAACCGGTTCGGAGAATGCCACATCGACTCCGGCCGCGGTGCGGACGAATTCATCGGTGCCGGGTGAGGTCGTCGTGGTCGGCCTCGGACCCGGAGCATCGGAATGGACCACCCCCGAGGTGGATCGGGCGCTGGCGGAGGCGACCGATATCGTCGGCTACAGCACGTATGTGAACCGGGTTCCGGTGCGGCCGGGGCAGCGGCGGCATGCCAGCGACAATCGGGTGGAGTCCGAACGTGCCGCCATGGCACTGGATCTCGCCCGGCGCGGCGCGCGGGTGGTGGTCGTATCGTCGGGGGATCCCGGCGTGTTCGCCATGGCCGCCGCCGTCGTCGAGGAGTCCGCCGACCCGCGCTGGCGCGAGGTCCCGGTGCGGGTGCTGCCCGGTGTGACCGCGGCCGGTGCGGTCGCCAGCCGGGTCGGCGCGCCGCTGGGCCACGACTTCGCCATGATCTCGCTGTCGGATCGGCTCAAGCCGTGGGAGGTGGTGGCGCGCCGACTCGCCACCGTGGCCGCGGCGGATATGGCCATCGCGCTGTACAACCCGGCCTCCTCGCAGCGGACCTGGCAGGTGGCCGCCATGCGTGACCTGCTGCTGGAGCATCGCAAGCCCGACACGCCCGTGATCGTGGGCCGCGATGTCGGCGGGCCGGGCGAATCGGTGCGGGTGGTGGACCTGGCCGCGCTCGACCCCGCCGAGGTCGACATGCGCACCCTGCTGATCATCGGCGCGTCCACCACCACCGCCTTCCGGACCCCTACCGGCACACGCGTTTACACCTCCCGGCGCTACGCCGCGCATTGACCGCCGCGACACCGACTGCGACAATATTCCACTGTGGAGCTTTGAGGTGGGAAAGGGGTTGTGTGGTGACCGAAACCGAGTCGAAGCGGGGGCTCAATTCGACGGCGGCGTCGCTGCTGGGCTTCCTGCACGAGGGGCCGATGTCGGGCTGGGACCTGGTGAATCTGGCGCAGGAGCGCATCGGCGACTTCTGGACGATCACGCAGAGCCAGGTCTATCGGGAGCTGGCCGCGATGGACCGCGCGGGCCTGGTGCGCAAGGGGCAGCGGGGGGCGCGGGAGCGCACGCCGTACCACCTCACCGAGGCGGGCCGGGAGGAGTTCGCGGAGTGGATCGTCCGCGACCCCGGACCCGAGACCATCCGGGTGCCGCTGCTGCTCACGCTCTCGTTCGGGGAATTCGTCGAGCCCGCTCGGCTCGATCGGATCATCGCCGCCAATCGGCGGGTCCACGAGCAGCGGCTGGCGGAGTATCTCAGCGAGGAGGGCACGCCGATGTCCCGGTGCGAGCAGGCCACCCTGGATTTCGGGATCGGCTACGAGCGGGCCGTGCTGTCGTGGTTCGACCGGCTACCGGCGATGCTGGGGCGCAACGGCTCCGGTCACGCCTGAGCCCGTAGCCATTCCTGTGCCGCCGCAACGGTTTCCACGCCGCTCGCGGCATTCGGAAGCGGCGGGCGGTCGATCATCACCACGGGAATGTCGCGGGCCCGGGCGGCGGTGAGTTTCGCGGCGGTGAGCTCGCCGCCGCTGTCCTTGGTGACGAGCACGTCGATGGCGTGCTCGGCCAGCAACCGGATCTCGGCGTCGACGTCGAAAGGCCCACGGGCCAGCAGGATTTCGTGGATGGGCGGCAGCGGCCCGGTGGGCGGATCGATGGCCCGGATCAGGAAGCGGTAGCCGCTCAGGTGGGCGAAGGCGCCGACGCCCTGGCGGCCGATGGTGAGGAAGACCCGATCGCCCAGTCCCGCAACGGTTTCGGCGGCCGACGCGAGGTCGGGGACGCGCACCCACCGGTCCCCCGGCCGCTCGCGCCAGCCCGGACGCCGCAGGTGCAGCAGCGGCACGCCCGCCTGCGCCGCGGCCGCGGCGGCGTGCGCCGACATGGTTCCGGCGAAGGGGTGCGTCGCGTCCACGACGGCGTCGATCGCCTTGTCCGCGAGCCACTTCCGCAGGCCCGCGATGCCGCCGAAGCCGCCCACCCGGACCTGTCCCGCGGGCAGCACGGGGTCGCGGACGCGACCGGCGAGCGAGGAGACGATCCGCCATCCCCGCTCGCCGGTGGTCGCGTCGGCGAGCTCCCGGGCCTCCCGGGTGCCGCCGAGAATCAGGATGTTCAGGGCTGCCCGCCGAAGTAGGCGGCGCCCGCGTCCAGCAGCGGTCGGCCACCGGCGACGAGCAGACCGACGACCGCGCCGATCGCCGCGCCCGGGATCACCGGGAAGATGCCCAGGACCAGGCCGATCAGGCCGCCGATGACCGCGCCCACGGCCGCGCCCAGCGAGGCCCGCTGCAGCTCGTCGAAGAACCACTGCTGCGAGGAGATGTCCTTGGCGCTCACCGTGGCGGCCTTCGGGGTCAGGGTCAGCGTGCTGCCGTCGGCGGCGATCGCGGCGGCGATGCCCACCGTCTTGCCGTCGGCGGCCTGCGCGGTCAGCGGCACCCGGGTGACGACGTTCCCGGCGGCGTCGGTGAGCGCCACCGCGGAGCCGTCGGCGGCGAGGCCGAACCTGCCGCCGGTGACCGTGGTGACCACCGACTTTCCGGCGTCGGCCAGCCGGGCGGTGTAGGACACGCCGTGGTCTTCGCCGTGCACCGAGGGCGCGGGCTGCGCCTGCACCTGACCGGCGGCCGGGGCGGCGGGGTCGGCGTAGGCGGTGCCCGCGGTGATGCCGGTCGCGGCGGCGGCGAGCACGGCGGTGGCGGCGAACTTGGTGAATCTCATCTGTCTCCCCATCGGGTCGAACGCTCCGATAACGATCGGATTACGGGGATCGACGATACCCGCTCGTGTTTCAGACACGCTTCGACACCGACCATTGGGTGACCGGCAGGTGCGGACGCCAGGCGGTGAAGGTACCGAGCGGTTCGGCCCGATAGATCTGGAACTTGCGCAGCCGCCCGCCATGGGTGGCGGCCCAGCGCACCAGCAGCGCCTCCGATTCCGCGGTGACCGCGTCGGCCACCAGCCGACCGCCCGATCGCAGTCGCGCCCAACAGGTTTCGAATACGCCGGGCTGGGTGAGCCCGCCGCCCAGGAAGATCGCATCGGGGCCGGGGAGATCGCCGTCGCGCAGTGCGGCCAGCACCTCGCCGCGCACCTCGATGCCCGGCACCCCCAAGGCCGTTGCGTTGACGGCGATCTGGTGGCGGCGCGGCTCGGATCGTTCGAAACCGACGGCGCGGCAGGACGGATGGGTGCGGCACCATTCGACGGCTATGGTGCCCGAGCCGCCGCCGACATCCCAGAGCAGTTCGCCGGGGGCGGGGGCCAGGGCGGCCAGGGCCAGCGCCCGGATCTCGGCCTTCGTGAGTTGTCCGTCGCCGCCGTACATTTCGTCCGGCAGGCCCGGAAGGCGGGTCAGCCGGGGAGCGTCGGGGTCGGCGATGCAGTCTACGGCGACGATGTTGAGTGGGTCACCCGGCGGCTCGGTCCACGTCGCCGCCGTTGCGGTGACGATTCGTTCGGACGGGCCGCCGAGCTGTTCCAGCACCGTCACTGTGGAGGCGGCGAAGCCATTGTGCGCCAATAACTCCGCCACCTGCGCGGGGGTGCGCTGATCGGCGCTGAGCACCAGCACCCGCCGCCCGTCGGCCAGCTCCGGCAATACCGTCTGCACGGGCCGCCCGACCGCACTCACCACCGGAATCTCCGCGAGCGCCCACCCCAGCCGCGCACACGCCAGCGACGCCGACGACGGCTGCGGCAGCACCCGCAGCGCGGCCGCGCCCACCAGCTTCGCCAGCGTCACCCCGATCCCGTAGAACATGGGGTCTCCGCTGGCCAGCACACAGATGCGCGAACCATCATGTGCCGCAAGCAATTCCGGTAGCGCGGGCACCAGGGGCGACGGCCAGGCCCGCCGCTGCCCCCCGATTCCCTCCGGCACCAGCGCCAACTGCCGCGCCGACCCGAACACCACATCGGCCTCGGCCACCGCCGCGCGCCCGGCGGCCGCCAGACCTTCCCATCCGTCCGCGCCGATCCCGACCACCGCGATCGGCCGCCGCACGGGCCAGGAAGCGGGCATCACCGCGGCAGGCGGCGCCAGATGGCCTGGGGCAGTAGGCGCATGACCGCGGCGACCGGGCCGAGGACGGCGGGGACCCAGACCCTGCGGGAGCGGCGGTGCAGGGAGGTGACGACGGCGTCGGCCACCTGGGCGGGGGTGCTGGAGAACGGGGCGGGCGCCATGCCCTCGGTCATGCGGCCGATCACGAAGCCGGGGCGGACCAGCAGCAGGTGAACTCCGCTGCCGTGCAAGGCATCCGACAGGCCCGTGGCGAAACCGTCGAGACCGGCCTTGGCCGAGCCGTACACATAGTTGGCGCGGCGCACCCGGGCCCCGGCGATCGAGCCGAAGACGACCAGCTGGCCGCCGCCCTGGGCGCGCAGCAGGTTCGCCAGCACGGTCAGGACGCTGATCTGGGCCACGTAGTCGGTGTGCGCGACCGCCACCGCGGCGGCCGGATCGCGTTCGGCGCGCGCCTGATCGCCGAGGACGCCGAAGGCCACCACCGCCACGCCGAGGCGGCCGTGCTCGGCGGTCAGCTTCTCCAGCAGCGGCTGGTGGCTCGCCAGATCGTCGGCATCGAATTCGACGGTGTGCACGGCCGTCGCCCCGGCGTCGGTGAGCCGCCGCCGTTCCGCGGACAGGTCGCCGCTGCGGCGGGCGGCCAGGATCACCGTGCGGCCGGGCGCCACCCGCTCCGCGATCTCCAGGCCCATCTCGCTCCGGCCACCCAGCAGCAGGATCGCACCCTCGTCCACGTCGCGCGCTCGCACACCCATGGCCCATAGTTTGCCACCGGCCCCGATCGGTTAGCGTCGCGGCTATGCCGAGCACCGACACCCGGATCGAACTACCGCCCGCCGCCCTCGACTTCGTCACCGAGCGGCACCTGGCCACGCTGACGACGCTGCGCGCCGACGGCACCCCGCACGTGGTCGCGGTCGGCTTCACCTGGGACCCCGAGTCCGGCATCGCCCGCGTCATCACCTCCGCGCACATGGCCAAGACCCGCAATGCCGACCGCCGCGGCTATGCCGCCCTCAGCCAGGTCGACGGCCGCCGCTGGCTCACCCTCGAGGGCCCCGCCCGGGTCCTCACCGACCCCGCCGCCGTCACCGACGCCGAACACCGCTACACCCAGCGCTACCGCACCCCCCGCGAAAACCCCCACCGCGTGGTCATCGCCATCCACGCCACCCGCCTGCTCACCAGCAAGACCCTGCGCGCCTGACGGCCGCAATGGTCAGAGGACGGTCAGGCCGTGCGGGCGGTGGTTCATCGGTTCGCAGCCGTCCTCGGTGACCACCACGATGTCCTCGATGCGGGCGCCCCATTCGCCGCGGAAGTAGATGCCGGGCTCGATGCTGAAGGCCATCCCGGCCTCGAGCACGATGTCGTTGCCGGTCATGATGTAGGGCTCCTCGTGCACCGACAGGCCGATGCCGTGGCCGGTGCGGTGGATGAACACATCCCCGAAACCGGCCTGTGTCAACGGGTTTCGGGCGGCGGCGTCGACCGCCTCGGCCGTCACGCCGGGGCGCACCGCGGCGACGGCGGCGGCCTGGGCGCGCTCGAGGGCGGCCACCCGCTCCGCGATCTCCGGCGCGGGCTCGCCCAGCACGTAGGTGCGGGTGGAGTCGGAGTAGTAGCCGGGCTCCACCGGGCCACCGATGTCTACGACCACCACATCGCCGGCCTCGATGCGGCGATCGGACACCTCGTGATGCGGGTCCGCGCCGTTGGGACCGCTGCCGACGATCACGAACGCCGCCTCGGTGTGCCCCTCCTCGACAATGGCGGCGGAGATGTCGGCCGCCACCTCGGCCTCGGTGCGGCCGGGCCGCAGCCACTCGCCGACCCGGGCGTGCACCCGGTCGATCGCCGCCCCGGCCCGGCGCAGCGCCTCGATCTCGCTGGCGTCCTTGAGCATTCGCAGCTGCCGCAGCACCGGCGTGGCCGCCACCGGCAGCGCGGCCAGCACGTCCGCGATCGGCAGCAGGTGCAGGGCGGGCATGGCGTCGTCCACCGCCACCCGCGCGCCCACATTGAGCGCCGACTTCAGCACGCCGTAGGGATCGACGCCGTCGGTCCACTCCAGCAGGCGCAGGCCGAGTTCGGCGGCCGCGGACCCCTCCAGCGACGCCAGTTCCAGCTTCGGTATGACCACCGACGGCGTCTCGCCGCTGGCCGGAACCACCAGGCAGGTGAGCCGTTCGAAGGACTGGGCACGGGAACCGATCAGATACCGCAGATCCGGCCCCGGCGAAATCAGCAGCGCGTCCAGGCGAGCCGCGCGCGCCAGCTCGGCCGCCCGCTCCAACCGCTTCCCGTAGACCTCCGCCGCGAACCGCGACTCCGTATGCGAACTCATGTTTCCCGACATTACGCTGTCCCCCACCGCCCTCGAGCCCACTCCGCCCGCCCGATATGACCACCTTTGTGGTAGGAGTGCACAACTCGCCCGCGAGACATGGACGACCTCGAACTCGGCTCGCGCCCTGCCGCATCCGGTCACCCCTATGGGTTAGCGTGCAGCCATGAGTTCCCCCGTCTCCGGCCCGCTGCTGCTACTCGACGGAGCCAGCCTGTGGTTCCGCGCCTTTCACGCGATCCCGGAGAAGATCACCGCGCCCGACGGTCGCCCGGTGAACGCGGTGCGCGGCTTCACCGACATGGTGGCGGCCCTGATCACCCGGCACGCCCCGAGCCGGCTCGTGGTGTGCCTGGATCTGGAGTGGCGGCCGCCGTTCCGGGTGGCGCTGGTGCCCTCGTACAAGGCGCACCGGCTCGACGACTCCGCCGACGCGGCGCCGGGCGCCGAGCAGGTGCCCGACACGCTGACCCCGCAGGTCGACATGATCATGGAGGTGCTGGCCGCGGCGGGCATCGCGACCGCGGGCGCCGAGGGACTGGAGGCCGACGACGTGATCGGCACGCTCGCCCACCGCGAACGCACCGACCCGGTGGTCGTGGTCAGCGGCGACCGCGACCTGCTGCAGGTGGTGCGCGACGAGCCCGCCCCGCCGGTGCGGGTGTTCTACGCGGGCCGCGGCCTGGCCAAGGCCGAACTGTTCGGCCCGGCCGAGGTGGCCGCGAAATACGGTGTGCCGCAAGTGAATGCGGGCCCCGGCTACGCGGATATGGCGACCCTGCGCGGCGACGCCTCCGACGGCCTGCCCGGCGTGCCCGGAATCGGCGACAAGTCCGCCGCCCAGCTCATCTCCCGTTTCGGCAGCCTGGACGCCCTGCGCGCCGCCGTCGCCGACCCGGCCTCCGACCTGGCCCGCGGCGTCCGCGCCAAACTCGTTGCGGCCGAGGAGTATCTGACGGCCGCGGCCCCGGTCGTGCGCGTGGTCACCGACGCCGAGGTGCACCTGTCCGGCCCCGACATCCTGCCCGCCGCGCCCGCCGATCCCGATCGGCTGCGCGCCCTGGCCGCCGCCTACAACGCCGAGAGCCCGGTGCAGCGCCTGATCACCGCGCTGGCGGCCCGCTCGGCCTGATCGCTCAGCTGGGGCGGCCGACCTCGTAGGTGCCGTCGTCCTTGGTGACCTTCACGGTGACCGACTTCTGCTCGCCGCCGACCTTGAGGCTGCAGCTGAAGGAGTTGCCGACCTTGACGTCCTTGCCCGACGGGCAGTTCACATCGGAGACGTCGTCGATGCCGTAGGAATCCTTCAGCACCTTCTGCACCCCGCCCTGCACGGCCTTGTTGTCGAGGGTGTCGCCGCCGAGGAAGACGAACGCCAGCACCACGCCGACGACGATCACGACCGCCGCGCCCGCGCCCGCGAACAGCAGTCCCCGCTTCGGCTTCTTGGCCTTGGTCTGTAGCCGACCCCACTGATCCTGGGGCGGTTGCTGCGGCTGCTGACCCCATTGTTGTTGCGGCGGCGGCTGTTGCGTCCACTGCTGCTGGGTCGAGTCCCACGGCTGCGACGGCTGCTGCTGCGGCCAGGACGGCTGGCTCTGCTGACCCCACTGCGGCTGCTGCTGCGGCTGCCCCCACGGCTGCTGCGGTTGCTGGCCCCACTGCGGTTGCGACTGGCCCCACGGCTGCTGGCCGCCGGGCTGGGCCCACTGCTGCGGTGCGGGAGTGGGCTGTCCGGTCCACTGCTGAGTCGGATCGTTGCTGCGTCCCTCCCCTGGACCAGGGGTCTCGTTCGGTCCGTACGGCCCGCTCATCTGCCTGCCCTCCACTCGCACTCGTCGTACACTCGCCGTCCGCATCCAATCACAGTCGATCGCGCTACGCGGCGTCCACCGCGACGACACCCCGCCGGATGGCCCGCACCGCCTTGGCCGCGGTCGAGGCCACCTCGGGATCGTCGGCGGTGCTGTGGATCTGGTCGAGCAGGTCGATCACCTGCCGGCACCAGCGCACGAAATCGCCTGCCGACAGCGGGTTTCCCTGATCCCCGCTGGCCAGCAGCGATTCGGCCAGGCCGTCGCCGCGCGCCCACTTGTGGATGCCGGTGACGAAGCCGAGATCGGGTTCGCGGGTGGGCGGCAGCTTGTGCTTGGCCTCGTCGGTGCGCAGCGCGCTCCACACGCCGATGGTGCCGCCGACGGCCCGCCGGATCGGCGCGGTCGGCCCGGCCGGGCCCAGGTAGCCACCGGTCTCCTGCCGCGACTCGTACACCAGGATCGACACCACCGCCGCCAGCTCGGCCGCGCCCAGCCCGCGCCACAGTCCCTGCCGAAGGCATTCGGCCACAACGAGATCCGCCTCGGTGTAGATGCGGGCCAGGCGCCTGCCGTCGGCGGTCACCTCGCCCTCGTCCACGTAGCCGCGCTCGGCCAGCAGCGCGACGATCCGGTCGAAGGTGCGGGCCAGCGAGTTGGTCGTGGCCGCCACCTTCTCCCGCATGGCGTCGGTCTCGCGCAGCAGCCGGTGATACCGCTCGCCCAGGCGCGCGAGCTGTTCCCGGTCGGGCCGGGTGTGCGCCGGATGCGCGCGCATCGCCCGCCGCAGCGAGGAGAGCTCGTGATCGTCGGCGGCCCGCGCCCGCGCACCGCGCCGCTGCCGACCCGGCGCGGTGATTCCCGTGCTGCGCAGGGCCGAGGCCAGATCGCGGCGGATCCGGGCGGTGCGATGGTCGACGTGGCGCGGCAGCCGCATCCGGCCCAGCGGCTGGGCCGGGGTCGGGAAGTCGGCGACCGAGACCCGGCCCGCCCACTTGTCCTCGGTGAGCACCAGCGGGCGCGGATCCCCCGGCGTCGCATCGGGTTCCAGGATCACCGCGAGCCCCTGGCGGCGGCCGCTCGGGATCGCCACCACGTCGCCGCGGCGCAGCGAGGTCAGCGCCGCCACCGCCGCGCCCCGCCGATCGGCGCGGCCCTGCCGCTCCAGATCCCGTTCGCGCTGTTTGATGCGTTCGCGCAGCGACAGATACTCGAGGAAGCTGTCGTCGCCGAACTGGGACCGCAACTTGCGCAGCTGCCCCTCGTTGCGTTCGATGCCGCGCACCAGGCCGACCACCGAGCGGTCGGCCTGGAACTGCGCGAACGACCGCTCCAGCAGCTCCCGCGACTGCGCCGCGCCCATCCGATCGATCAGGTTGATCGACATGTTGTAGCCGGGCCGAAACGAGCTGCGCAGCGGGTAGGTGCGGGTGGAGGCCAGGCCCGCGACCGCGCTGGTGTCGACATCGGGATGCCACACCACCACCGCGTGCCCCTCGATATCGATGCCGCGCCGCCCCGCCCGCCCGGTCAGCTGGGTGTACTCCCCCGGCGTGAGCTCGGCGTGCGTCTCGCCGTTGAACTTCACCAGCCGCTCCAGCACCACCGTGCGGGCGGGCATATTGATGCCCAAAGCCAGTGTCTCCGTGGCGAATACGGCCCGCACCAGGCCGCGCACGAACAGCTCCTCCACGGTGTGCCGGAAGGCGGGCAGCATACCGGCGTGGTGGGCGGCCAGGCCGCGGTGCAGCGCCTCGCGCCACTCCCAGTAGCCCAGCACCTCCAGATCCGCGCGCGGCAGATCGCCGGTGTGCTTGGCGATGATCTCCTCGACCTCGTCGAAATCCTCGGCGCGGCTCAGGTCCAGCCGCGACCGCAGGCACTGCGCGAGCGCGCCGTCGCAGCCCGCGCGGCTGAAGATGAACGTGA
Organism: Nocardia terpenica; assembly: GCF_013186535.1. Lineage (NCBI taxonomy): Bacteria > Bacillati > Actinomycetota > Actinomycetes > Mycobacteriales > Nocardiaceae > Nocardia > Nocardia terpenica. The sequence goes on along the minus strand of NZ_JABMCZ010000004.1, from coordinate 368,292 downwards.
TCGCGGGCAGCAGCGCCTCGGCGTCGAGCAGGGCCAGCAGTTCCGGCCGCGGCAGCGAGCGGAAGTCGCGCCGCGACCCGCCCCGGTGGTGGCGCGGGCCGCCCCAGCCGTTCATCCGGTCGGCGGCCTCGCGCTGTTTGATGTACTGCACCAGATCCCGGTCCACGAGCACCTTCTGCTCGTCGGACTTCGGGTCGAACAGGTCGAACAGCCGGCGGCCGACCATGACGTGCTGCCACAGCGGCACCGGCCGGGTCTCGTCGACGACGACCGCGGTGTCGCCGCGCACGGTCTCCATCCAGGCGCCGAACTCCTCGGCATTGCTGACCGTCGCCGACAGGCTGACCAGCCGCACCTCCTCGGGCAGGTGCAGGATGACCTCCTCCCACACCGCGCCCCGGAACCGGTCGGCCAGGTAGTGCACCTCGTCCATGACGACGTAGGAAAGCCCTTGCAGCGCATCGGAACTCGCGTAGAGCATATTGCGCAGCACCTCGGTCGTCATCACCACCACCGACGCGGTCGGGTTCAGCGACTGGTCGCCGGTGAGCAAACCCACCGCGTCGCGGCCGTAGCGCTCGACGAGGTCGGCGTACTTCTGGTTCGACAGCGCCTTGATGGGCGTGGTGTAGAAGCACTTACCCCCGGCGGCCAGGGCCAGATGGACCGCGAACTCGCCGACCACGGTCTTGCCCGCGCCGGTGGGCGCGCAGACCAGCACGCTGTGCCCGCTCTCCAGCGCCGCACACGAGCGCCGCTGGAAGGGGTCGAGGGTGAATGTCAGTTCCGCGGTGAATGCCGCGAGTTCGCCAGTCGACGACCGTTGTGCCACCGTCAGAGCGTATCGGAGTAGTCCGACACCGAGCGCGGCGATTTCTGCGGCGCCGGTTGCGTTCCGATCGGCTCGGCCAGCCCGATCGGCTCGGCGGGCGCGACCGGGTCGACCGAGGCGACCCCGCCGGAACCGGTCAGCGGCGATGCCTCGTCGTCGGACAGCGCGTCCCAGTTCTCGCCACGGCGGGCGCGGCGGCGGTCGTTGAGGCGGGCGATCTGCACCGCGACCTCGAACAGCACCGTGAGCGCGCAGGCCAGCGCCAGCATCGAGAACGGGTCCTGCGGGGTGACGATCGCGGCGAACACGAACAATCCGAAGATCATGCCGCGCCGCCACTTCTTCAACCGCTCGTAGCTGAGCACGCCGACCATGTTCAGCCCAACGATCAGCAGCGGCGTCTCGAAACTGACACCGAAGATGATCAGCAGCTTGATGATGAAGCCGAAGTACTGGGTACCGCTGAGCGCCGTGATCTGCACATTGCTGCCGATCCCCAGCAGGAAGCTCAGCGCGTGCGCGATCACCAGATACGCCAGCACCGCGCCGGTGACGAACAGCGCCGTGCCCGAGCTCACGAAGCTGAGCGCGTACTTGCGCTCCTTCGCGTACAGACCCGGAGTAATGAACGCCCACAGCTGATACAGCCACACCGGGCAGGCCAGCACCACGCCCGCGGTCAGGCCCACCTTGAAGCGCAGCATGAACTGCTCGAACGGGGCGGTGGCCAGCAGGCGGCAGGCGCCGTCGGGACCCAGTTGCGCCCGGTGCCCGGCGGGCAGCGAACAGTACGGGCCGCGCAGGAGTTCACCCAGGCTTTCCAGCCCGAAGAACGAATGCGCGTACCACGCGAAACCCAGCGCCGTGGTGATCGCCACCGCCAGCAGCGACTTCAGCAGCCGCGACCGCAGCTCCTGCAGGTGCTCGACCAACGACATGGTGCCGTCGGGATTCGTCCTGCGCCGGCTGCGCCGGGGGTCGAAGGGGATGCGCATGGATGTGACTGCCTCGCTGATCGCCGAGCGCGGAATCTGGACCTGGACACGACAACGCCCGGGACGAGAACCTCATCCCGGGAGCGGCGAACGGCTACGCCTTGTGCAGATCCGGATTCGCCTGCGGGGCCGGCGTGACCTGCTGACCGGCGGACAGCTCCTGGGTGGGGGCCGGTGCCTGTGCGGCGGGCGCGCTCGGGGAGCCCTCGGTGTGCATCTCGCTCATCTCGCTCTTGAAGATGCGCAGCGACCGGCCGAGACCCCGCGCGGCGTCCGGCAGCCGCTTGGCGCCGAACAGCACCAGGACCAGCAACGCAATGATGAGCCAGTGCGTCGGGCCGAATGTACCCATCGATAACCTCCAAAGACTGTGGTATGTCCGATGCTACCGGACCCGGAAAACGCGACCGCGCTCGTCAACGCTCGTTCGCCGGATGTTCAGCCGCACCACTTTTCGCCGATCGCAACTGTGCCAGCAGCTCCGGACCCGACCACCGCCGGGGGTCGCCCTGCTCGGCGGCGGTGACCAATGCCACCAGCCGGGCATTGACCGGGGTCGCCGCCCCGAGCATCCGGCCCAGCTCCACGATTTCGCCGCACAGCCAGGCGATTTCGGTCTTGCGGCCGAGCGCCAGATCGTCGGCCATGGAGCTGCGCGCCATCGGATCGACCGCCAGGACCCGCGCGGCGATCCGGGCGAACAGGGGGTCGGGCAGGGTCAGCATCCGGATCAGCAGCGCGGGCGGCAGCACGGTGAGCCGGGCGGGCCGGATGCGGGCGCGCCGCATGACCGCCAGCGCCTCGGACTGGGCCAGCGCCCAGCAGCGCCGATAGTCCCGGTCGGCCAGTTCCTCGCGCAGCGACCGGCCCGACAGCGCGTTGACCGGGTTGTTCAGGTTGATCAGCAGCTTGGCCCACTGCACCGGCCGCAGGTCCGCCACCCGCTGCAGGTCCAGCCCGGCCCGCGCGAACAGGGGTGCGAACCGGTCCAGCGCGGGATCCTCGGCCACGGCCAGGCCGCCGTCGGTGCCGCGATGGAAGCAGCCGTCGCCGCGGTGGGCGACATTGAACAGCACCATCCCCGCCAGCACCACGCACGTGGGCAGCACCTCGCGGATGGCCGTGTCGTTGCCGATGCCGTTCTGCAGGCTCAGCACCACCGTGCCGGGCGCGACAGTGGCGGCGAGCTGCGCGGCGGCGGCCGCGGTCTGCCCGGACTTCACGCAGACCAGCACCAGGTCGGCCGGGGCCGCGTCGGCCGGGTCCGTCGCGACGTGGAAGGCGGTCGGCGCGACCCGGTCGGCGCCGCCGTCCAGGTCGGTCAGCCGCAGCCCGGCGGCGGTGATCTCGTCGAGCAGGCGCGGGCGGCCCACGAAGGTGACATCCGCGCCCGCCGCCGCCAGTTTGCCGCCCACGAAGATGCCGATGCACCCGGCGCCGAGCACCGTCACGCGAAACGTCAAGCGGGACCGACCTCCTCCGCGTCGTAGGCGGCCAGCGCGGCACTCGACCGCTCGCGCACCGCGGTGACCAGTTCGGCCGGGCCGAGCACGGTCACGCCCGAGCCGAAGCCCAGCAGCAGGCGCGCCATCCAGTCCAGGGTGGCGAAGCGCATGGTCGCCTCCACGCTGCCGTCCGGGTGCACCGCCATCCGGTGCATCGGGTACTGATCCAGCACCCAACCGTAGTCGCCGCGAATTCGCAACCGCGCCAACGGAACCGACGGGTCGTCGGAGAACAGGTCGAGGGCGGCGGACTCGTCGGTGGCGTGGCTGGGCGGGCGGGCCGGTTCGTCGAGCTCGGTCGCCTCCTCGAGGCGGTCGAACCGGAACAGGCGCACGCCCTCGGCCTGCCGGCACCACGCCTGCAGATAGGAATTGTTGTCCACCAGCACGATTCGGATCGGGTCGACCACCCGCTCGGAGACCACGTCGCGGCTGGCCGAGTAGTACACCAGCCGCAGCGCCCGCCCGCGCGCCAGCGCCGACCGCACGGTGGTGACCGCCGGGGCCTCGATCGGCGCCGCCGGGGCCGGGGCCCGCTCGGCGTCGCCGGAGATGGCCGATTCGATCTTGGCCATGGCCGAGTGCGCGGCGGTCGGGTCGACCATGCCGGGCAGGTCGGCGATCGAGCGCAGCGCCACCAGCAGCGCGGTCGCCTCGGTGGAGGTCAGCCGCAGCGGCCGGTCGATGCCCGCGGAGAAGGTGACCTCGATGCTCTCCTCGGAGAAGGACAGGTCGATCAGATCGCCCGGCCCGTACCCGGGCAGGCCGCACATCCACAGCTGGTTGAGGTCGCTCATCAGTTGTTTGGTGGTGACGCCGAGTTCGGCGGCGGCCTCGGCGGCGCTGATGCCGGGATTGGCCTGAAAGTAGGGCACCATGTTCAGCAGCCGGGACAGCCGCGTGGACAACCGGCCACTCACGGTGCCACCTCGCTAGCGCTCGGCAGCACCGCGAGCGGAGCACGCTGTGTCGATGGTTCGCTCGCAAGCTCGCTCACGCGGAGACCTCCGTCCGCTCCAGCACCGAGCGCAGCCGGTCGATGACGTCGGCGCGCAGGTCGGCGGGGGCGAGCACCAGCGCGTCCGGGCCCAGTCCGGTGATCAGGCGGGCCAGCCAGTCCCGCGAGCGGATCGGCACCTCTACGATCGTGCCCGCGCGGCCGCCGATCTCGCGGTCCTCCATGATCGCCCCGCGGCGGCGGATCTCCTGGCCGCGGCCGTCGGCGACCCAGACCGTGGCGCTGCCGGTGACCGGCGACCCGACGGTCACCTGGGCCACGATCGCGCGCAGGTCGATACCGTCCGGCTTGCGTACCGCGTTGGCCGGGCCGTAGGCGGTGACCTCGTTCCCGATCCGGGACAGCCGGAAGGTGCGCACATCGTCGCGGTCGCGATCGAATCCGACCAGATACCAGCGGCCGTGATGGGTGACCACACCCCACGGCTCCACGTCGCGCAGCACATACGGTGCGCCGTGCGAGATCCGGTGCTCGAAGCGGACGGCGCGACCGGCGTCGACCGCGGTCAGCAACTTGCCGAGCGCGGCCTCCGAGCCGCGGGTGCGGGCCGGGACCGCGGGCACCGAGGCGGGGGCGGCGTCCGGTTCGACGTGAATTCCGGCCGCCCGCAGCTTGAGCAGCGCGCCGTCGGCCGCGGCGGCGAGTTCCGGGGACTCCCACAGCTGCACGGCCACCGCGACCGCCGCGGCCTCCTCGCTGGTCAGATCGATATCGGGGAGCTCGTAGGCGTCCCGGTTGATGCGGTAGCCCTCCTGGCCGGAGTACCGGCTCACCGGGCCGACCTCCAGCGGAATGCCCAGGTCGCGCAGCTCGTTCTTGTCCCGCTCGAACATCCGGCTGAACGCCTCGTCGCTGGCGGAGTCCTCGTAGCCGGCGACACTGACTCGAATCCGCTCCGCGGTCAGGAACTGCCGGGTCGACAGCAACGCGATGACCAGATTCATCAGCCGCTCGACCTTGGATATCGCCACCCGATAGAGAGTAATGCGGTTTCCCGCATCCGTGCGCGGCGGTGCCGGGTTTCGCCGCCGTCGCGTGTTCACCGGCGGCGAACTCCCTGGCTACATCGAGGCGATCAGCCGATCGACGCGCTCGTCCACCGACCGGAACGGGTCCTTGCACAGCACCGTGCGCTGGGCCTGGTCGTTGAGCTTGAGGTGTACCCAGTCGACGGTGAAGTCGCGCCCGGCCTCCTGGGCCGCGGTGATGAAGTCGCCGCGGAGCTTGGCCCGGGTGGTCTGCGGCGGCGTGGTGACCGCGGCGTCGACCGCCTCGTCCTCGGTGACCCGCTTGGCCAGACCCTTGCGCTGCAGCAGGTCGAAGACGCCGCGGCCGCGCTTGATGTCGTGGTAGGCCAGGTCCAGCTGGGCGATCTTGGGATCGGACAGGTCCATGCTGTAGCGGTCCTGGTAGCGCTGGAACAGCTTGCGCTTGATGACCCAGTCGATCTCGGTGTCGACCTTGGCGAAGTCCTGCGCCTCCACCGCGTCCAGCGTGCGGCCCCACAGATCCACCACGGCGTCGACCTGCGGGTCGCGGTCGCGGTTGCGCAGATGCTCGACGGCGCGGGCGTAGTACTCGCGCTGGATGTCGAGGGCACTCGCCTGCCGACCGCCCGCCAGCCGCACCGGCCGGCGCCCGGTCAGGTCGTGACTGACCTCGCGGATCGCGCGAATCGGGTTGTCCAGCGCGAAATCACGGAAGGACACCCCGGCCTCGATCATCTCCAGCACCAGCGCCGCGGTGCCCACCTTGAGCATGGTGGTGGTCTCGGACATGTTCGAGTCGCCGACGATGACGTGCAGGCGCCGGTACTTCTCGGCGTCGGCGTGCGGCTCGTCGCGGGTGTTGATGATCGGCCGGGACCGGGTGGTCGCCGAGCTGACGCCCTCCCAGATGTGCTCGGCCCGCTGCGACAGGCAGAAGGTGGCCGCCTTCGGCGTCTGCAGCACCTTGCCCGCGCCGCAGATCAGCTGGCGGGTGACCAGGAAGGGCAACAGCACGTCGGAGATCCGGGAGAACTCCCCGGCCCGCACGACCAGGAAGTTCTCGTGGCAGCCGTAGGAGTTGCCCGCCGAGTCCGTGTTGTTCTTGAACAGATAGATGTCGCCGCCGATACCCTCTTCGGCCAAGCGCTGCTCGGCATCGATCAGCAACTCCTCCAGCACCCGCTCACCCGCGCGGTCGTGGGTGACCAGCTGCACCAGACTGTCGCATTCGGCCGTGGCATACTCCGGGTGGGAACCGACATCGAGGTAGAGCCGGGCACCGTTGCGGAGGAATACGTTCGAGCTACGGCCCCAGGAAACCACCCGGCGGAACAGATACCGGGCCACCTCGTCAGGGCTCAACCGACGGTGACCGTGGAACGTGCACGTCACCCCGAATTCGGTTTCGATCCCCATGATTCGTCGCTGCACACTATCGACATTACAGCTATGTCATGCCCGAAAGTGGCTGTGCGAGCGAGGTAATGCATACGGCTTCGCAACGATTTCGCGCGCTATGAACTACGGCACCGGCGCAATCAGCAGAAACGACAATGCCCCTTGCACTCGACCCAATCGAGTGCAAGGGGCACAGTACAGGGGGCCTTGCCGGAATCCGGCCGATTCTAGGAATCGGAGTCGGTCGGCTCCGCGGGCTCGGCGGCCTTCTTCTCGGCGGATTTACCCTTGCCCGACTTGCCGGCGGCCAGCAACGTCTCCAGCGCGGGGCCGACGATACGGCGGAAGGCGCGGCGCGGCCGGTTCTGCTCCAGCGTCGCCACCTCCAGCTGCCCGACGCCGAGCACCCGCTTGTCCTTGTCGGTGCCCTCGGGAGCGCCCTTCTGCAGCGCCTCGACCGCGACCTTGATCGCGGCGCCCAGCTCCAGCCCGGGCTGATACGAGGACTTGAGCGCGGAGACGATCGGGTCGGTGTTGCCGCCCATCACCACGTATTCGCGCTCGTCGACGATGGATCCGTCGAAGTTGACCCGGTACAGCACCGCCTGCGGGTCCTTCTCCGGGTAGCCGACCTCGCCGATGCAGATCTCCACCTCGAACGGCTTGAGCTGGTCGGTGAAGATGGTACCCAGCAGCGAGGCGAACATGTTCGCCAGCTGCCGACCGGTCACGTCGCGCCGGTCGTACTGGTAGCCGCGCAGGTCGGCCTGCATGATGCCGTGCCGGCGCAGGTTCTCGTACTCGTTGTACTTGCCGACCGCGGCGAACCCCACCCGGTCGTACAGCTCACTCACCTTGTGCAGGGTCGCCGAGGGATTCTCGGCGACGAACAGCACGCCCTTGTCGTACGCCAGCATCACGACACTGCGACCCCGTGCGATGCCCTTGCGCGCAAGTTCGGTCTTGTCGCGCATGATCTGCTCGGCCGACGCATAGTACGGCAGTGTCATCGCTTCGCGCTCCCTTCCTCCACCGCGCCCTCATCGATGATCAGCCGGGCGATCTCGCCCAGCCGATCGTCCGAAACCTCCACGGAGCCTTCGGCATTGATCACGACCGCCGTCGGGTAGATGCCGCGCAGCATGTCGGGCCCGCCCGTCGCGGTGTCGTCGTCGGAGGCGTCGGCCAGGGCCTCGACGGCGATGCGCAGCGCGCGATCCTCGTCGATGTCGCGGTGGTAGGTCTTCTTCAGCGACGTCTTCGCGAACATCGAGCCGGAGCCGACGGCCGTGTAGCCGAACCGCTCCTCGCTGCGCCCGCCGACCACGTCGAAGGACACGATGCGGCCCGCCCGGTCCGGATCGGTGGCCTCGAGGTCGTAACCGACCAGGATCGGGACCACCGCCAGGCCCTGCAGCGCGGCGGGCAGGTTGTCGCGCACCATCTTCGACAGCTTGTTGGCCTTGCCGTCGAAGGTGAGGGGGATGCCCTCGATCTTCTCGTAGTGCTCCAACTCCACCGCGAACAGGCGGATCATCTCCACGGCCACGCCCGCGGTGCCCGCGATGCCGGCGGCGGAGAGGCTGTCGGTGATGTAGACCTTCTCCATATCGCGGCTGGCCAGCAGATTGCCCTGGGTGGCCCGCCGGTCGCCCGCGATCAGCACGCCGCCGCGGTAGCTCACCGCGACGATGGTGGTGCCGTGGGGGGCTATATCCTGCGACGCCGCCCCGGCCGGGGCGGCGTCGGCGACACGCGCGAAACCGTTGCCGGGCAACAGGTCCGGTGCGTGTTCACGCAGGTGTTCGCTGAACGACGACAGGGCGTACCCCGTATGGAGCCGCAACGGGTCACCCGAAGTCACTGGCCGCCTTTCTGAACGTATGCGCGCACGAAGTCCTCCGCGTTCTCCTCGAGCACATCATCGATCTCGTCGAGCAGGTCGTCGGTGTCTTCCGCCAGTTTCTCGCGACGCTCCTGTCCGGCCGCGCCGTCGCCGGCCGGCCCCTCGTCCTCGTCGCCGCCACCGGCGCGCTTGGTCTGCTCTTGTGCCATAGCAGCCGACCTCCTCTGTCCTGATACCGGCGAGCACCGGAGAAAATCCGATGCTCGTACGTCAACACTACCCACCAGCGGGGACAACATGCCGGATTACATCGCAATGTGCCCACGCTGCAACGCCGCAGCAGCCCGATCCACCACGCCGCGTGTTGTCTGGATCACACTCCCGATCGGTCCATCGTGATTCCGGCATGCTTTTGGCCGGAATCACGCGAGGTCCCGGCCAAAAGCATGCCGGGAACACGATGGGGCGAGCATGCCGGGAACACGATGGGGCCCTAGGTGGTGAGCTGTTCGACGAGTTCGGCGGCGGTGTCGACGCCGTCGAGCAGCTTGCCCACATGCGATTTGGTGCCGCGGCGCGGTTCCAGGGTGGGGATGCGCACCAGCGAGTCGCCGCCCAGGTCGAAGATCACCGAATCCCAGCTGGCAGCGGCGATGTCGGCGCCGAAGCGGCGCAGGCACTCGCCGCGGAAGTAGGCGCGGGTGTCGGTGGGCGGGTTGGTCATCGCGTCGAGCACCTGCTGCTCGGTGACCAGCCGCTGCATCGAGCCGCGCGCGACCAGCCGGTTGTACAGGCCCTTGTCCAGCCGCACGTCCGAGTACTGCAGGTCCATCAGGTGCAGCTTGGGCGCGGCCCAGCCCAGGCCCTCGCGGCTGCGCATGCCCTCGAGCAGGCGCAGTTTGGCGGGCCAGTCCAGCAGGTGCGCGCACTCCAGCGGGTCGCGCTCGAGCAGGTCCAGCACGTGCGCCCACTTCTCCAGGACGTCGGTCACGCGCGCGTCGGCGGTGCCCTCGCGGTCGTGGAACTTCTCCACCCGGTCGAGGTAGATCCGTTGCAGCGCAAGGCCGGTCAGCTCGCGGCCGTCGACCAGCGCGACGACGGCGCGCAGGGTGGGATCGTGGCTGATGGCGTGCACCGCGGTGACCGGCCGGGCCAGCTGCAGATCCGATAGGTCCTCGCCCGCCTCGATCAGGTCCAGCACGAGCGCGGTGGTGCCGACCTTCAGATAGGTCGACCATTCGGCGAGGTTGGCGTCGCCGATGATGACGTGCAGGCGGCGGTACTTGTCGGCGTCGGCGTGCGGTTCGTCGCGGGTGTTGATGATGCCGCGCTTGAGCGTGGTCTCGAGGCCGACCTCCACCTCGATGTAGTCCGCGCGCTGGGACAGCTGGAATCCGGCCTGGTCGCCGGACTGCCCGAGGCCGACCCGCCCGGAGCCGCTGACCACCTGACGGGACACGAAGAACGGGGTGAGGCCGACGATGATCTGATTGAACGGCGTCTCGCGGCTCATCAGATAGTTCTCGTGGGTGCCGTAGGAGGCGCCCTTGCCGTCGACATTGTTCTTGTACAGCTGCATCCGGGGCGCGCCGGGTACGCTGGAGGCGTAGCGCGCCGCGGCCTCCATCACCCGCTCGCCCGCCTTGTCCCAGATGACCGCGTCCAGCGGGTCGGTGACCTCGGGGGCGGAGTATTCGGGATGGGCGTGGTCGACGTAGAGGCGGGCGCCGTTGGTGAGAATCATGTTGGCCGCGCCGACCTCGTCGGCGTCGATCACGGGGGCCGGTCCGTTGAGCCGGCCCAGATCGAAACCGCGAGCGTCGCGCAGCGGCGACTCCACCTCGTAGTCCCAGCGGGTGCGTTTGGCCCTCGGGACTCCCTCGGCCGCCGCGTACGCAAGCACCGCCTGGGTGGACGTGAGAATCGGGTTGGCCGAGGGCTCGGTCGGCGTGGAGATGCCGTACTCGACCTCGATTCCGATGATGCGCTGCATGACCCGAGCCTAGGCGACGAACGGCGCGCCGGTGCGGGCCCCGTCGTCGGGGGGGCTGTCGTGCGCCGCCACCCGATCCGGTCGAGGGTGTGCGATCATGCCCGTGTCCATACCCGACGCTCTCGGTGGATGGGGGTAGCCGCATGTCGATACCGCAGGCGGGTGCGGCCACCGCGCAGGTTCCGCCCGCGCATCCGGCGCCGGGTCCCGTTGCCCGGCGGCGCTTTCCGCGCATCTCCTCGACGTACGTGCTCGCGGCGCTGCTGGCGTTCGGCCTGGCGTTCGAGGGACCGCTGGCCGGTGGGGTGGCTCGCTCGCCGAAGCTGCAGACGGCCACCACCGTGTTCACCGGGGTGTTCGTGCAGGCGGTGCCGTTCCTGGTGCTGGGGGTGCTGATCAGCGGCGCGGTGGCGGCCTTCGCGTCCCCCGAGCTGATCCGGAAGTTGCTGCCGCGCAACGAGTCCGCGGCCGTCGGTGTGGCCGGGCTGGCCGGAATGGCGCTGCCCGGCTGCGAATGCGGTGTGGTGCCGGTGTCGCGGCGGCTGATGGATCAGGGCGCGCCCGGGGCGGCGGCGTTCGCGTTCCTGCTGTCGGCTCCGGCGGTGAATCCGGTGGTGCTGATCGCGACGGCGGTGGCGTTTCCGGGTCAGCCGGGCATGGTGGCGGGGCGGTTCGTCGGATCGCTGGCCACCGCGGTCGTCATGGGCCTGCTGTGGTCGCGGTTCGGGCGGGTGGAATGGTTCACCGTGCGGCCGCACGGGCACCGGCACTGGGCGCCGGGGCGGTCGCGCTGGGAGGTGTTCACCGAGGCGGCGCGGCACGACTTCCTGCAGGCCGCAGCGTTTCTCGTGATCGGCGCCGCCGCGGCGGCCGCGCTGCACGTGCTGGTGCCGCCCAGCTGGTACCGCGACCTGTCCGGGCAGCTGCTGGTGTCGATCGTGGTGATGGCGCTGCTGGCGGTGGTGCTGGCCCTGTGCTCGGAGGCCGACGCGTTCGTGGCCTCCAGCATGTCGGGCCTGCCGCTGCTGCCGCGGCTGGTGTTCCTGGTGGTGGGTCCGGCGGTGGACGTGAAGCTGTTCGCCATGCAGGCAGGCACCTTCGGGCGGCGCTTCGCCATCCGCTTCGCGCCCGCCACCTTCGTGGTGGCCTGGCGCCGATCGCGGCGCTGCTGATCATCGTGCCGCCCGCCCTGGGCGCGACCTCGGTGCAGTCCGGCACCACCGCGCGGGCCAGCGTCGCCAAGCCCGCGACCGCCGGCGACGACGGCACGTTCGCCTTCCCGCCGCTACCGGAGGGCCCGGCGCCGACCGTCCGGATGTACGACCTGCTCGACCGCGCCGCCTACGACTCCAGCGGCGAACTCGACCACCGCGCCGTCACCGTCGTCGGTTTCATCGTGCACACCGACAACGACGGCTCGCCCCGCACCGACGGCACCCGCTCCGGCGTCGACCTCGCGCGCGTCGTCATCACCTGCTGCGTGGCCGACGCCCAGACCATGCGCATCCACCTCTCGGCCCTCGCCGACCCGCCCCCGGACGACAGCTGGGTGTCGGTCAGCGGCAAGGTCGAACCCGGTTCCGCCCGCCCGGACACGGAGATGACCCCGACCCTGGACGTGACGGACATGCACCTGGTTCCCACCCCTGCTCGGGTGTACGGCTGAGCTCAGGACAAGGCCCGCTGCAGGAACCGCAGTCCCGCCGTGAAACCGTCCTTCATGATCGACATATGGTCGGCGTCGAACGCGGCGAACTCGTACCGCGTTCCGGCCGAGGACAGTTCGGCCAGCAGCGCCAGGGTCAGCGGTAGCGGCACCGACGTGTCGGCGACGCCCTGGCCGATGAACAGCGGCTGCCGGTAACCGGTGGCGGGAATCGCCAGGTAGTCGTTCAGCACGGCGACGATGGCGGGATCGTCGAGCGGACGCGAGAGCAGATCGCCGACCGAGTGATTCGCGGCGGTCTCGGTCCACTGGGTCACGCACTGCGTCCGGACCGCGTCGACGATGCGGCGGCCCTCCGGGCTGAGATATCCGCCGATCCCGGCGCCCGGCACATTCGCCTCGATACCGGCCAGCACGGCCGCGACGATCCCGGTCAGCCCGTCGAGCGCGGGAATCTCGGGCATACCCGGCCGGGCCAGCGGTATCAGCCGTTCCAGATTGGCCGCCGGAGCCAGCGCCGCCGTCCCGCGGAAGTCGAGCTCCGGGGCGTACTCGGACGCGAGGTAACCGGTGCTCAATGCCGCGTGTCCGCCCTCGGAGACACCGATCACGCCCCACCGAGCCGACAGTTCGGGAAACGCCCGGCGCGCGGCGCGCACGAGGTCGATGGTGTCCGTGGCTCCGGCGCGTCGACTCTGATAGGGATGCACTCCGGGCGAGGCCGGGCTCAGCCCGAGGTAATCCGGTGCGACGGCGGCATATCCGGCCCGATTGATCTGCAACAGCGAAGGCGAGTCGTAGGGCGCGCCCGCCGTCGAGGTCAATCCGCACTGCTGACCGAGCCCGTTGGTGCCGTGATCCCAGGCCACGATCGGCCAACCCCCGTCCGGCGCGGGCGCATCCGGGAGGAACACCAACCCGGTCGCCGTCGTCGGCCGACCGTCCAGCGCCGGGGTTCGATAGGTCACCACGAATCCCCGGTTCGTCCCGCCCCAGCCGTCCGGCAGCCGCTGCACCCGCACCGGATCTCCACCCGGATCCGCCGTCGCGGGCGTCGCCACCGCCCCGCCGACCACCGCCAGAACGCTCACCAGCAGGAGTAATCGGACCCGCCACACCAGCCCACGCATACGAACCTTCCTCACCGGCCTTGCGACAGGCCGGGTTTCACCCACCACACCGATCCCCGACGACATCCGAGATCGTATTTCGCTCGAAAAGCCCTCCGCGAGACCATGATCTCGATGGCACCCCGCCCGGCGGCTCAGTGCGACGCGGCGAGCACCCGCTGCACCACACCGGCCAGGCGGTCCGCGGCGGGATGCGGGTTGCGCAGGGGGCGGGCCAGCAGCATGGGGACCTCGGGGGCGTTCTTCAGGCGGACGTAGCGGACGCTCGGATTGGTGTGGCGGCGAACGGAATCCGGGGCGATGCCGACGCCGTGATCGGCGGCCACCGATTCCAGCCATTCCTCGAGATTGTCGGCGGTGCACAGGGCGGGGCCCCGGGCGCCGCCGGGCCAGTCGGCGTCGCCGAGGCGGTCGGCGAGGGTGTTGACGACCAGGCGCCGCCCGGCCAGCTCCGACCAGTCCAGGACGCGGCGATACTGCCAGGGGCCGGGCACCGGCACGGCGGCCACCCGCGGCTCCGGCGGCAGTGCCACCGTGCGGTAGTCCGGGCCGGGGTCGGTGTGGATCAGCGCCAGATCGCAGAGCCCGGCGGTCAGGGCGGCGAGCGGGTCGTCGCGGCGGACGACGCGGATGCCGCCGGTGTCCCCGGCGGCGCCGTCGAAGGCGCGCACCACCTCCGGCCAGCGCGCGGGCAGGTGCCAGGCGAATCCGAACCGGACGGTCTCCGCGCGCGCCGGGGCCGCCAGCGCGGCCTCCAGTCGCGGCAGCAGCACCTCCAGTTCGGCGTACAACCGGTGGCCCGCGTCGGTGAGCCGGACGCGGCGCGTGGTGCGTTCCAGCAGCCGCGCGCCGACCGCCGCCTCCAGGCCCTGCACCGCGCGTGTCACCCGCGGCTGATCGGTCCGCAACTCGTCCGCCGCCGCGGTGAATCCGCCCGCCGCCACCACCGCGGCGAAGGCCCGCAGCTGCCGCAGCTCCACATCGATCACGATCACGCCTCCATTCATGTTCCGGGGACATGAAACAAGCGCGTCTCGCATTTCTCTTCCCGGGGCTCGAATTCCTAACGTGCGCTGGCACATCTGGAGGAAAGGAATTCGACGACATGCGCCGCGTACTCGTACTCGCCGCCGGGGCCTTCGCGCTGGGCCTCGACGCCTATGTCATGGCGGGTCTGCTGCCCGTGATCGCGGGGGACCTGCACACGACCGAGGCGGTGGTGGGCCAGATGGTGACCGCGTTCACCCTCGCCTACGCCCTCGCCGCGCCGCTGTGCGCCGGGCTGCTGGCGCGCGCCCGGCTGCGCACGGTGGTGGCGGCCGCGCTCACCGTGTTCACGCTCGCCAACGCGCTCACCGCGGTGGCCGGATCGCTGACGCTGCTCATCGTCGCCCGGGTGATCGCCGGGGCCGGGGCGGGCCTGTATTCGGCGCAGGCGAGTACGGCCGCCGCCGCGCTGGTGCCGGAGGCCCGGCGCGGCCGTGCGCTCGGGACGGTGATGGGCGGCATGAGCGCCGGAACCGTGCTCGGCGTGCCGCTGGGCATCCTGCTCGCCGACACCGCGGGCTGGCGCGCCACGCTGTGGCTGATCACCGGGCTGGGCGCGCTGGTGCTGATCCTGCTCGCGGTCGCGCTGCCCGATATCCCGGCCGGGCCCGCCGTCGCGGCCCGCGACCGCTTCGCCGTGCTCATCGATCGCCGCGTCGCGGGCATCGTCGCGGTCTCCTTCCTGGCGGCCGTCGCCAGCCTGGGCCTGTACACCTACCTCGCCCCCGTCCTGCACACCGCGGCCGGAGCCTCCCCCACGGCGATCACCGGCTACCTGTGGGTCTGGGGCGCGGGCGGCGTGCTCGGCAGCCTGCTGGTCGGCCCCCTGTTGGACCGCCGATCCCGCGCCGACGGCGGCCACCTGCGCACCGCGGTCGTCGTGGCCATGGCCGCACTGACCCTCGCCCTCGCCACCCTGGTCCCCCTCGGTCACCTCGCCGCCGCGGGAGTCATTGCGCCCCTGCTGATCTGGGGTGCCTCCGGCTGGGCCCTGCAGGTCCCCCAGCAGCACCGCCTCCTCCAGGTAGGCGGCCCCACCCGAGGCGGAATCGCCGTAGCCGCCAACAACTCCGCCCTCTACCTCGGCAGCGCCGCGGGCTCCGCCCTCGGCGGCACAATCCTCGCCACCGACACCACCCCCACCGTCCTCCCTTGGGCCGCAGCAACAATCGCCGCCCTCGGCCTGACCATCGCCGCCCTGTCCGCCCTCCGCCGCACCCGCACGGACGCCACCCCGCAACCCACGCACGCCTGATCCCGCCGCACTCCCCTGGGCCCCAGCTCCCTGGCCCCGGCGTACTCCACTGATCCCGACGCACTGCACCGATCCAGGCACACTCCATCCTGATTCCGGCGCACTCCATCCTGATCCCGGCGTACCCCATCCTGATCCCGGCGTGCTTTTGGCCGGGATCTCACGGAGGATTCCGGCCAAAAGCACGCCGGAATCGCTGGTGGGCAGACGGATTCGCGTCAGGCGACGCGAATTCAGTTGGTGCGGACGGCTTCCGACTGGGTCAGCAGGTCGGAGACCAGGCTGTCGCGTTCGAGGGGCACACCCAGACTCCGGGCGTTGCCTTCGAAGATGGCGAGGACCGAGCCGGAGACCATGCCGCCGATCTGGTCGGAGGTGAGGGTGGTGGCGGGGTCGGCGCGCCAGCTGTTGACCACGCCGTCGACGAAGCCGAGGATGCCGAAGGCCATGGGGCGGGCCCGATTCGGGTCGATGCCGAATCGGGCCAGCGAGGCCGCGAACATCTCCGCCAGGCGACCGCCGATGCGGCTGCGCGCCCCGGCCAGCGCGTGCGACGAATCCCCTTCGCGCGCATCGCCGGTCAGGAAGCGGTGCAGATTCGGATGCCGCTCCACCCAGCCCACATAGGTGCCCACCGCCCCGCGCACCGCGTCCTTGACGGTGCCGTCGGCCCGCAGCGTCGGCATCAGCTCCGACAGCAGCGACTCCAGAATGCGGCGGCGAATCTGCTCGTCCAGGTCGGTGCGACCGTCGAAATGCCGGTACACCACCGGGCGCGGCAGCGACAGCCGGTCGGCGATCTGCTGCACCGACACGTCCACGCCGTTCTCCTCGATCGCGGCGACGGCCGCGTCCAGCACCTCGGCGCGGCGACGCTCCTTGTGGCCGTCCCAGCGCGTGCTGCGGCCGTCCACGGCCGCCTGCACGGTCTGCGCGGCCCGCCTGGTCACGGACTTTTCGCTGGTCTTGGTCACCCTGCAACGATACCCGGCGGGCCATTGACTGATACACCCTGTCTCACTAATCTGAGTGTTACACACCGTATCGGTAACTGAACTGGAGAGCCGTCATGGGCAACGAGGCCACACTGCTCCCGCGGGAGTCCTTCGCACAGCGCCTGCTGACCGGATCGGTCAAGAAGTCCTACGACCCGGTGGTGGACCTGGACTGGGACGCACCCCTGGATCCGGACAAGCTGTTCCTCCCGCCGGAGGTCATCTCCCTCTACGGCACCGAGCTCTGGGAATCGCTGACCGCCGAGCAGCGCCGCGAGCTGTCGCGCCAGGAACTGGCGAACGTGCTGTCGATCGGCATCTGGTTCGAGAACCTGCTCAACCGCCTGCTGCTGCGCGAACTGATGAACGGCGACCCGACCACGCTGCACTCGCACTACACGCTCACCGAGATGGGCGACGAATGCCGGCACATGATGATGTTCGGCAAGCTCATCGACCGCATCGAGGCCCGCCCGTACTGGCCGAAACCTCCTGCCCGCCTGGTCATCTCGGCCCTACAGCTGTTCCTGCGCGGCTCCATGACATGGGTCGGGGCGCTGGTCGGCGAGGAGATCTTCGACGCCCTGCAGCGCCGCTTCCTGGAGGATCCGCAACTGCAGCCGCTGGTGTCGCGCGCGATGCGCATCCACGTCACCGAGGAGGCGCGCCACATCGGCTTCGCCCGCGACGCGCTGGCCCGCCGGGTGCCCACCATGTCGGGTCTCGAATTGCGGTACACCAGGCTGTGTGTCGCGGTGGCCGCGCCGCTGTTCGTGTACCTCATGACCAACCGGCACATGTACGACCGCGCCGGGCTCGACGGCCGCGCGGCCCGGCGCATCGCCGCGAACAATCCCGATGCCAAGCGCGCCCTCGGCATCGGCGCCGCGAATCTCGGCGCGTTCCTGGACAAGCAGGGCCTGATCGGGCCGGTCGGCAAGTGGATCTGGCAGCGCCGCGGGTTGTGGGCATGATCAGCGATGCCGAGATCGTGATCGTCGGGGCCGGATTCGGCGGCATCGGCATCGCGATCGAGCTGCGCCGGGCCGGGATCACCGATTTCGTGATCCTGGAGAAGGCCGACGAGGTCGGCGGCACCTGGCGGGACAACACCTACCCCGGCGCGGGCTGCGATGTGATGTCGCTGATGTATTCGTTCTCCTACGCCCAGAACCACCGCTGGTCGCGGCTGTTCGCGCGGCAGCCGGAGATCCTGGACTATCTGCGCCGCACCGTCGACAGCTACGACCTGCGCCGCCACCTGCGGCTGCGGTCGGAGGTGACGGCGATGGACTTCGACGACGACGCCGACCGCTGGACGGTCCGCACCGCCGACGGCCGGCAGTTCCGCCCGCGCGTGGTGATCATGGCGCCCGGCCCGCTGCACGAGCCGTCGGTTCCCGACCTCCCGGGCCGGGAGTCGTTCCGCGGCCGCAGTTTTCATTCGGCGCGGTGGGAGCACGACTTCGAGGTGGCGGGCAAGCGGATCGCGGTGATCGGAACCGGCGCCAGCGCGGTGCAATTCGTGCCGCAGATCGCGAAACAGGCGGCGCGGGTGACGGTTTTCCAGCGCACGCCGCACTGGATACTACCCAAGCCGGACCGGCGGCTGTCCGACCCGGAGCGCGGCCTGTTCCGCACCGTCCCCGGCGCGCAACGACTCTCGCGCTGGGGTGTGTACTGGGCCTACGAGTCGATGATCCCCGGATTCCTGGACCCGAAGCGGATGGGCCGCATGGAGCGGGTGGCCCGCGCGCATCTGCGGCGGCAGGTGCCCGATCCGGAGCTGCGGCGACTGCTCACGCCGGACTATCGGCTGGGGTGCAAGCGAATCCTGGTGTCCAACAACTACTATCCGGCGTTGCGGCGCGACAATGCGGAGCTGGTCACCGATTCCATCGATCGGATCACCGAATCCGGCATCGTCGCCGGTGGCGTGGCCCGCGAGTTCGACGCCATCGTGTACGCGACCGGGTTCAAGATCTCCGACCGGTACGCCGATCAGCACCTCGTCGGCGCGAACGGCCTGACGATACAGCGGGCCTGGCGCGACGGCATGGAGGCGTTCCTCGGGGTCGCGGTGCACGGATTCCCGAATCTGTTCATGGTGGTGGGCCCGAATTCCGGTGGCGGGCATCAGTCCATCGTGTTCATGATCGAGGCGCAGGCTCGCTACATCCGCCAGTGCGTGCAGCTGATGCGGCGCACGTCCGGCACGCGCATGGAGGTGCGGCGCGCCACCCAGCACGAGTTCAACCGGCGCATCCAGGCGAAATTGGCTCGGACGGTGTGGAATTCGGGTGGCTGCAGCAGCTGGTATCTGGACGAGCGCGGGGTGAATCGGGCGGCCTGGCCGGGTTCCAGCGTGTCCTACTGGCGTGCCCTGCGGCGGCTGGATCCCGGGCATTTCGATCTGACCGTGGCCGCGGATCGCGAACCGGCGCACGAGTATTCGGGCCCGGCGGTGCTGGACGCCCCCGGCTTCGAGGTGCCGGTGACGGTGGCGCTGAGCGGGCATCCCGACCCGATCGACGGCCGCTACCACTGGTACGGCCGCGTGGCCGCCGACGACGGTGCCGAACTGCCCGATCCCGGCCGCGGCCAGGTGTCGCTGACGCTGCCCGGCGGCATACCCGCCACCGGGCGGTTGCAGGAGCGTGACCCGTGGGGTCATCTGCGCATCGTCGGCACGGGTGCGCCGCCGTTCCCCTCGGAAACGGCGGCGGTGCGGTAACCCGTTGTGGCCGTGCGTATTACGCGGGAACCCTGTCGAGGAACCCGGATACGCGGGCGATGCGCCCGTCGGCCACGGCGATGACGTCGAATCCGACCACCACCGGTTCGGCGTCGGGTGTGCCGAGGTACCAGGTGAATCGGGCGAGGTCGTGGTGGCCGTCCACCGGCCCGAGCGAGAAGCTCAGCCCGGCGAACTGCTGCTGGGCCCCGGCCACGAACTCGTCGATGCCCGCGGGGCCCGAGACGGCGGCCAGCGGGTCGGTGTAGGTGGCGTCGGCGGTGTACAGATCCTCGATCAGCTT
This sequence comes from Nocardia terpenica, assembly GCF_013186535.1. Classification (NCBI taxonomy): domain Bacteria; kingdom Bacillati; phylum Actinomycetota; class Actinomycetes; order Mycobacteriales; family Nocardiaceae; genus Nocardia; species Nocardia terpenica. The sequence continues at coordinate 348,585 of NZ_JABMCZ010000004.1, read as the reverse complement.
CTTGCGCCGCTCGGGGTCCTGCTCGTTCCAGGTGTCGATGTAACGCTGGGCAATGGTGTCGTATTCGCTCATGCACCAAGCATCTTCGATCCCGCGCCGCGCGTCGATTACCCGTCGGGTAATGCTCTCGCGCCCGAATCCCGCTGCGCCGCAGCCCTGATCGCGGTCAGAGCAGCGACCGCAGCGAATCGTCGTCGCGCGCCACCACCGCGCGCGCACCGGCGAACACCAGCGGCCGCTGAATGAGCCTGGGATGCCGGGCCAGGGCCTCGATCCAGTGGTCCCGATCCGCGGGCGTCCGCGACCAGCCCGCCACGCCGAGCTCCCGGGCCTCGTCCTCCCCCGTCCGGGTGATGTCCCACGGCTCGAGCCCGAGCCGGTCCAGCGCCACCCGCAACTCCTCGACGCTCGGCGGCTCCTCGAGGTACCGGCGCTCGCGGTAGGCGACCCCGGCCCCGTCCAGCGCCGCCTTGGCGGCCCGGCTCTTCGAGCAGCGTGGATTGTGCCAGATCTCGATCGGCTCCGATGTCATATCCGCACCCTACCGACCACGCGCGCCGAACCCGCGGCCCGGATCAGCCACGCCGACGACGCGACCCGCCACCGCGGCGCGAGAATTCCGCCAGCCCACCGGTGCTCCCGGCCGGTGCCGCGGCATGCCCGCTCCCGCCCTCGCGGCGCTTGCGCCCGGCCGCACCGGCATTACCGGAACCGTGCGCACCCCGCGCACCACCGGAACGACCCTGCGGCACACCGGCATTGCCGCCGCCCGCACGCCGATCGCGCCCGGCCTCCGCCGAGCCACCCCGACGGTGTCCACCGCCCTCGAGCCCACGACGACCGTCCCCACCCCCGGACACCCGATGAGCACCGGCGCCCTCGGCGGCCCGACGCCCCTCGGCGCCCTTGGCCGCACGACGGGAACCGGCTCCCTCGGCGTCACGACGCACACCGGCACCGTCCGACGTATAGCGAAGACGGGCGTCCGCCGATCCACGGCGAGCACCGGCGCCCTCGGACACGCGACGGGTATCTACGCCCTCCGCGCTACGGGCAGCACCGACCCGACCGCGAGAACGATCGGATCCGCGGCGGGTATCGGTACCTGCCGGTGCGCGCCGGGCGGAGCCGCGGGTGCTACCGACGTCCGAGGTGTGGTACGCGGCAACGGATTCGGGGTTGCCGCGGGCGCGGCGCGACCTGGCCGGTTTCGCGGTGGGGGCGGGCGGAGCGGTCACCAGCGCAGCGATCGGGCCCACCAGGGTGGTGACGGCGGGCGAGTCGGCGGTGACCTGCTGGGGGCGAACGGTGATGGCGGCCTTGCGCATCAGGACGGCCAGGTCCTTGCGCTGGTCGGGCAGCACCACCGTGACCACGTCGCCCGCGGTACCGGCGCGGGCGGTGCGGCCCGAGCGGTGCAGGTAGGCCTTGTGCTCGGCGGGCGGGTCGACGTGGACGACCAGTTCGACGCCGTCGACGTGCACGCCGCGGGCGGCAACGTCGGTGGCCACCAACACCTTCGAGTCACCCGCGGCGAAGGCCGCCAGGTTGCGGTCGCGGGCGGCCTGGGAGAGGTTGCCGTGCAGGTCGACCGCCGGAATACCGGCCGCGGTCAACTGCTTGGCCAGCTTGCGCGCCTGATGTTTGGTGCGCAGGAACAGGATTCGCCGACCCGTGCCGGAGGCGAGCTTGTACACGAGATCCC